>DATGQT010000316.1:0-3543 GCA_035304085.1 Rubricoccaceae bacterium | reverse complement strand
CATTCCCACTGAGCGTCCGTCAGGTCGGAGCCGTAGCGTCGCGAGCGCATGGGTCCGGGCGTCTGGTGAGCGGATTAGGGCTCGTCCAGACGCCGACGGGCGCTCACAGGCTTCAGCTCACCCGTTCCCCAAACAGTCTCTCAGACCTGCGACTCAACCATGCCCTACCTCGCCGCCCTCCTCGCCGGCTACGTCATCGGCACGGTCCCGTTCGCGTGGCTGTTCGTCCGCTGGCGGCGGGGGTTCGACCTCTACGCCGCCGGCTCGACGAACGTCGGCGCGACGAACGCCTACGAGACGACGGGCTCGCGACGGATCGGGGCGGGCGTGCTGGTGCTGGACCTGCTGAAGGGGGTGCTGGCCGTGCTCGCCGGCTGGGGCGTCTTCGCCGCGCTGGGCGTCGCGGCGGCCGACCCGGAGGGCGTCCTCGGGCCGCGCTACTGGCCGGGCGCGCTCGCCCTTCTCGGCGCCCTCGCCGGGCACAACTACAACGCGCTCCTCTCGCTCCGCGCCAGGCGGCTCGCCGGCGGGAAGGGGTTCGCGACGGCGGCGGGCGGGTTCGGGCTGCTGATGCCGTGGGTCGTGGTGGCGTGGCTCGTGCTGCTGTACGTCGGCATCCGGGCGTTCGAGTGGCGGCGGGGCATCCGCGACCTCATCCCCGGCAACGTCGTCGCCACCTCGTTCGTGCCGCTCGTGGCGTGGGCGCTCTACGGCTGGCCCGGCGCCCTCGTCACCGCCGCCTTCGCGCTGCTGACGCTGCCGAAGCACGCGCGCCAGCTCGGCGCGCTGATGCGGGCTGAGCACGGCGTGCACCCTCAGGAGGGACGACGTGCACACGCCCTCGGCCGCAGCCGCGTCGAACGCGTGAACCCCGCGCGAGGGAGCAAAAATCGGTGAACGGGGACGACGCGGCGTGATCTTCGTATAGTGGGCGTGCTCGCACCCCGTCGTCTGCGGTACGGCGTCTGTGGTCCCCGCCTCAACTGCTTCCCCCATGCTCGGAGTCATCGGTGAACTCGCCCTCCTCGTCGCCTTCGTGGCGGCGGTCGGCGCGGGCGTGTCGTTCTTCAAGGCCACGAAGGAGGAAGGGCCGGGCGCCGAGGCGTGGCGGCGCTACGGCCGCCTCGGCTGGATCACGATGGCGGCGGGCGTGGCCGTGGCCGCGGCCGTCCTCTGGGCGCTCCTGTTCCGGCGCGACTTCTCGTACGGCTACCCGTTCCAGCACACCTCCCACGCGATGCCGTGGCGGTACACGTTCTCGGCGTTCTGGGCCGGGCAGGAGGGCTCGTTCCTCCTCTGGATCGTGATGACGACGGCGGTGGGCGGCGCGCTGCTGTGGTGGTTCCGGCGCGCGGCCGTCCGGCAGCCGTGGGAGGCGCCGGTGATGGCCGTCGTCGCGCTGTGCCAGGTGTTCCTGCTCTCGATGGTCGTCGGCCTCAAGCTCGGGCCCCTCGCCGTCGGCGCCTCGCCGTTCGTGACGCTGGCCGAGAAGTTCCCCGACGCGCCGTTCCTCCAGGCCGGCGGCGTGCCGGCCGACGGGCAGGGGCTCAACGACCTCCTCCAGAACCCGTGGATGACCATCCACCCGCCGACGCTCTTCATGGGGTTCACCCTCATGATGGTGCCGTTCGCGTTCGCGGTGGCCGGCCTCTGGCAGCGGCGCTACACGCAGTGGGTGCGGCCGGCGCTGCCGTGGACGCTGGCCGGCTGCGGCGTCCTCGGCCTCGGCATCATGCTCGGCGGGTACTGGGCCTACGTCACGCTCTCCTTCGGGGGGTGGTGGGCGTGGGACCCCGTGGAGAACTCCTCGCTCGTACCGTGGTTGTTCGGGGTCGCGGCGCTCCACGCGATGGTGGTGCAGAAGAAGACGAGCGCCGGGCACAAGGCGGCGTTCCTGCTGGCCATCGTCGCCTTCCAGTTCGTCATCTACTCGACGTTCCTGACGCGGAGCGGCATCCTCGGCGACACGTCGGTCCACTCGTTCGTGGACCTCGGGCTCTACAACCAGCTCCTCCTCTGGATCGGGACCATCGGCGTGCTCGGGTTCGGGCTGTTCGCCGCGCGCTACCGGGAGCTGCCGGCGCCGCAGACGCCGCCGGCCACGCTCTCGCGCGAGAGCATGATCTTCACGGGCGCCCTCCTGCTCGCCCTCACCGGCCTCGTCATCATCCTCGGCACGAGCGCCCCCATCCTCGGGAACCTCTTCCGCGACAACCCCAGCGCCGTCCCCATCGCGTTCTACGACACGTGGACGCTCCCGCTCGCCGTCGGCATCGCGTTCCTGGCCGGGCTCGGGCAGCTGTTCTGGTGGCGGAAGATGCGGGTCGAGGACGTGCAGCGCGTGCTGACGAAGCCGCTCGCGCTGACGGTGGCCTCGACGGCGGCCGTGCTCCTGCTGACGCCGTTCGTGCAGGAGACCGTGCGCCCGCCGGCCCCGCAGATCGCCGCAGCACCCGTCGAGGCGGGGCTGCTCCCGGCCTCCATCACGTCGTTCTTCGACACGCACGGGACGAGCCTGCTGCTGCTGATGCTCGTCTTCTGCGCCTTCTTCGCCCTCTACGGCAACGGCTTCGTGCTCTGGCGCGTGGCGCGGGGCAACCCGAAGCTGGCCGGCGGCTCGCTCACCCACGTCGGCTTCGGCCTCGTGCTGCTGGGCATCTTCTCGTCGTCGGTCTTCAACGACCCCGTCTCGGAGGGGACCGGGACCGACATCGGCGGCAGCCGCGACAACTTCGTCGTCCCGGCCGGGCAGACGGTGACGGTGGACGGCTACACCGTCACCTACACCGGCGTCGAGACGAACGCGATGGGGCGGCCGGAGTACGTGCTCGACTGGCAGGCGCCTGACGGCGCGCGCTTCCAGACGCGCAACGAGGTATACCAGGACGGCCGCGGGCAGTGGATCCAGCACCCCGTCGTCCGCGAGCACCTCGTCACGGACCTCTACGTCGCGCTCTTCCCGAGCGCGATGAGCCAGCAGCAGGGGGCGGCCAACGAGCTGCTCCTCCAGCGCGGCCAGGCTGTCGAGCTCGGCGGCGGCCGCTACCGCCTCGTCTTCGAGGACTACGACCTCGAGGTGGACCCCGCCTCGGTCGGCCTCGCCCCCGAGACGGCCGACCTCACCGTCGGCGCCCGGCTCACGTTGACGGACACGCAGACGGGCCAGACCCGCGCCCTCCGCCCCGTCTACGCCGTCACCACCGACCGCCGGCAGGAGGTGATCCCCGACGCCGCGGCCGACTGGGGGATCACGGTGGCCTTCGTCGGGATGGAGGTGGAGCAGAACGCGATCCGCCTCGTGGTCGAGGGGACGACCGTGCAGCGGGAGGAGTGGGTGGTGGTGCAGGCCTACGAGAAGCCGTTCATCTCGATGCTCTGGATCGGCACCCTCGTGCTGCTGGCCGGCTTCGGGTTGGCCGCCTACCGCCGCGCCTCCGAGGCCCGCCGGTAAGGGGTCCAGATGTCAGGGGACAGGGGTCAGAGGACAGGGGAACTTCTCCGGGGCTTCCCATCGGACCTTCGACCTTCGACCTGAACGCCGAC
>DATGQT010000315.1:0-10608 GCA_035304085.1 Rubricoccaceae bacterium | reverse complement strand
GTCACGTTCGCGCTCCCGCTGGGCACGCTCACCGTCGTCACCGGCGTCTCCGGGAGCGGGAAGTCGAGCCTCGTCAACCAGACGCTCTACCGCATCCTCGCCCAGCGCTTCCACAAGGCGCAGACGGTCCCCCTCCCCTACGACGACGTCGAGGGGCTCGAGCACGTGGACAAGGTCATCGCCATCGACCAGTCGCCGATCGGGCGGACGCCGCGCTCCAACCCCGCCACCTACACCGGGCTGTTCGGCCTCATCCGCGACCTCTTCGCGACGCTGCCCGAGGCGCAGATCCGCGGCTACAAGCCGGGCCGGTTCTCGTTCAACGTCAAGGGCGGGCGGTGCGAGCACTGCAAGGGCGCCGGCATCGTGAAGCTGGAGATGAACTTCCTCCCGGACGTCCACGTCGCGTGCGAGGTGTGCAAGGGCCGGCGGTTCAACCCCGAGACGCTGGAGGTCCGCTACAAGGGGAAGAACATCGCCGAGGTGCTGGAGATGCCGGTCTCGGAGGCGCTGGCGTTCTTCGAGCCCGTCCCCCGCATCGCGCGGAAGCTCCGCACGCTCGACGCCGTCGGCCTCGGGTACGTCCGCCTCGGGCAGCAGGCCACGACGCTCTCCGGCGGCGAGGCGCAGCGCGTCAAGCTCGCCAAGGAGCTCTCGCGCCCCGGCACCGGGCAGACGCTCTACATCCTCGACGAGCCCACGACGGGCCTCCACTTCGAGGACATCCGCCACCTCCTCGTCGTCCTCCAGGCGCTCGTGGACCGCGGCAACACCGTCCTCGTCATCGAGCACAACATGGACGTGGCGAAGCAGGCCGACTGGATCGTGGACCTCGGCCCCGACGGCGGGGACGCGGGTGGGGAGGTCGTCTTCGCCGGGACGCCCGAGGCGCTCGCCGAGGCGGACACCCCGACGGCCGCGTTCCTCCGCGAGGAGCTCGCCCGCCACGCGGACGAGGAGGAGGTCGGCGCGAAGACGCGCGAGATCGACCTCGATGCCCTCGCCGGCGACGACGACGCGGACGACGAGGACGTGGAGGCGGACGAGCCGGAGGAAGCGGCCGAGGAGGCGTAGCGACTGCGCGACAGCCGGGAACCCGGGGCGGGCGAAATCTCTGTGCGGGGGCGCGGGGAAGGAGAGTGGTATGTGCCCGGCGCCTACGTTGCGGTGCACCCGCCCTGCAACGTCATGCGCCTTCACTACGCCCTTCTCGTATTCCTGGTCGTCTCTTTCGGGAATCCCGCGCCTTCCGCCCGTGCGCAGCAGCCCGAGTCCCTCGCCCCCGGCGCGCTCCTGCCCCAGCCCGGCGACACCCTCCGCGTCCACCGCTTCGAGGGCGTCCTCGGTCCGGGCGACCTGACGCTCCAGTCGGGCGAGTTCTTCGACGGCATCAACGTCACCCTCGAGCCGCACGAGGCCGTCGAGGCCGTGCTGACCGCGGACGCCTTCGACCCCTACCTCATCGCTATCGGCCCGGCGGGGGAGGTGCTGCGCAACGACGACTTCGGCGGCTCCTCGACCGAGGCGCGCCTGCTGTGGCGGGCGGGGGCGGCCCCGGAGGACTGGGGCGTGGCGGCGACGACGTACGGGCCGGGCGAGCAGGGGCCGTACCGGCTCGCCCTCCGCGAGCTGACGGAGGAGGGGTACGCGCGGGCGGCCCGCCGCGAGGCCGCCCTCGCCACGGCCGACTCCCTCCGCCTCGCCGCGCGCACGGCCCAGGCGGCAGCCCGCCTCGACGAGGCGCGCGCCGGCTACGAGCAGGAGCTCCAGCTCCGCGAGGCCGCCCTCGGCACGGACCACTTCTTCGTCGGCCTCGTGCTGAGCGACCTCTCGCTCGTGCTCCAGGACCAGGGCGACCTCGCCGGCGCGCGCGCCCTCTCCGAGCGGGCGCTCGCCAACTTCGAGGCCTACTTCGGCCCCGACCACCTCGAAACGGCCTCCGCCCTCGGCAACCTCGCCACCCTCCTCGACGACCAGGGCGACTACGCCGCGGCGCGCCCCCTCATCGAGCGCGCCCTCCGCATCCGCGAGGCCGCGCAGGGCCCCGACCACCCCGACGTCGCTCTCGTCCTCAACAACCTCGGCTCCCTCTACCTCTCCCTCGGCGACCTCGACGCGGCGCGGCCCCCGCTGGAGCGCGCCCTCGCCATCTACGAGGCGGCGGCCGGGCCGGACTCCCTCAACGTCTCGCACGCCCTCGTCAACCTCGCCGTGCTCCACGTCCAGCGCGGCGCCTACGCCGAGGCGCGCCCGCTCTTCGACCGCGCCATCGCCATCCTCGAGGCCGCCCTCGGCCCGGACCACCCCAGCGTCGCCGTCGCCCTCGGCAACCTCGGCAACCTGCTCGAGCTCCAGGGGGACTACGCCGCGGCGCGGGCCGTCCACGAGCGCGTCCTCCGCATCTACGAGGCGGCCTACGGGCCGGAGCACCCCGACGTCGCCCTCGCCCTCAACAACCTCGCGGCGGTGCGCGAGCGGCTGGGCGACTTCGCGGGGGCGCGGGCGGCCTACGAACGGGCCATCGCCCTCTACGAGGCGGCCTACGGCCCCGACCACCCCGACGTCGCCACGGCCCTCAACAACCTCGGCGTCCTCCTCGACGACGCGGGGGACTACGCGGCCTCCGAGGCGGCCTACCGCCGCGCCCTCTCGATCCGCGAGGCCGCCCTGGGCCCGGGCCACCCCCACGTCGCCACGACGCTGAACAACCTCGCCGGGCTCTACCTCGCCCAGGGGCGGTTCGACGAGGCGCGCCCGCTCTACGAACGCGCCCTCGCCGCCCTCGAAGCCGCCCTCGGCCCCGACCACCCCGACGTCGCCACGGCCGTCAACAACCTCGCCTACCTCCTCAAGCAGCAGGGCCGCTTCACCGAGGCGCGCCCGCTCTACGAGCGCGCCCTCGCCATCCGCGAGGCGGCGCAGGGGCCCGGCCATCCCGACGTCGCCCTCGCCCTGAGCAACCTCGCCGGGCTGCTCTCGGCGCAGGGGGACCACCAGGCCGCCCGACCGCTCTACGAGCGCGCCCTGGCCGTCCGCGAGGCCGCCCTCGGGCCGGACCACCCCGACGTCGCCAGCGACCTCAACAACCTCGCCTTCCTCCTCGACGCCCTCGGCGACTACGACGCCGCGCGGCCCCTGTTCGAGCGCTCGGTGGCCATCTACGAGGCAGCCTACGGCCCCGACCACCTCGGCGTCGCCACCGCCCTCAGCAACCTCGGCCTCATCGACTACGTGCGGGAGGACTACGACGCGGCGGCGCCGCGGCTGGAGCGGGCGCTGGCCATCCGCGAGGCCGCCCTCGGCCCGGACCACCCCGACGTCGCCATCAGCGTGAACAACCTCGCCTCGCTGCGCGAGAAGCAGGGCGACCTCGACGCGGCCGAGGCGCTCTACCGCCGCGCCCTCGCCGTGTGGGAGGCCGCCCTCGGGCCCGAGCACGTCACCGTCGCCACCGCCCTCGACAACCTCGCCCTCCTCCTCGACAAGCGGGGCGACCGGGCGGCGGCACGGCCCCTCGCCCTCCGCGCCGCCCGCCTCCTCGACCGCCACGCCGAGGCCGTCCTCCCCGCCCTCGCCCCCGCCGAGCAGCGCGCCTTCGTCGGCGACGACCTCCCCGGCCACGTCGGCGTGCTCCTCTCGTTTTTCGCCGGGGAGGACCTGGCCGAGGCGTACGCGCTCGTGGCCGGGTGGAAGGGGCTGCTGCTGGAGGGCCTCCGCCGGCAGGCCGCCGTCGCCGCCCTCGCCGACGACCCGGCGCACGCGGAGGAGGCCGCGCGCCTGCGCGCCGTCCGCGGCGAGATCGCCGCCCTCTACGGCCGCGCCGGCGGGGACGACCCCGACGCGTGGCGCGCCCGCCTCGGCGACCTCTCGGCCGAGAAGGAGCAACTCGAACGCAGGCTCGCCGCCGCCCTCCCCGCCGGCGCCCTCACCGACCCCTGGGCCGACGGCGGCCTCGACGCCCTCCGCGCGGCGCTCCCCGAGGGCGCCGCGTTCGTGGACCTCCACCGCCACTTCCGGTGGGAAGGGGGTGACGGCGAGCACCACTACAGCGCCGTCGTCTCCGCCCCAGACGGCACGCTGCGCCTCGTGGACCTCGGCGCGGCCGACCGCCTCGACAGCCTCGCCGGCGCGTGGCGCGCGGCCGTCACGCGCGGGGCCGACGCCGGGGCCGAGACGGCCGCGCTGACCGAGGCGCTGTGGGGTCCGCTCGCCGCCGCCCTTCCCGCCGGCACCGTCCGTCTCAAGCTCTGGATCAGCCCCGACGGTGCCCTCGTAGGGGTGCCGTGGGCGGTGCTGGCCGAGGCCCACGCCGGCACGCCCGGCCTGCTCGTCGCTCAGGCCCCGAGCGCGCGCGCCCTCCTCGCGCTCCTGACGGCGACGCCCGAGAGGGGGGACGATTCCTCGCTGCTTCTCGTCGGTGGCGTGGACTTCGGCGACGGCCCGGGCTTCGCGCCGCTGCCCGGCACCGAGGCCGAGGTGGAGGCGCTGGCCGCCCTCGCCGGGGCCGAGGGCTTCCGCCCGACGGTGCTCACGGACGAGTCCGCGACGGCGCAGGCGGTGGCCGCGGCGCTGCCCGGGGCGACGTACGCGCACCTCGCCACGCACGGGTTCTTCTACGGCGAGTCCGAGGCTGCCTACGCCGCGCGCGGCGGGGCCGTGCCCACGCGGACGGAGGTGCTCGGCGCCGCCGACGTGCCCGCCGCCGACGCCGGGGCGAGCCGGAACCCGCTCGCGGAGAGCGGGCTGGCGCTGGCCGGCGCCAACGACGGCCCCGGCGGCGCCCTCACGGCCGAGGAGCTCGTCGGCCTCGATCTCTCCGTGACCCGGCTCGTCGTGCTCTCGGCGTGCGAGACGGGGCGGGGGACGGAGGTGACGGGGCAGGGCGTCCTCGGCCTCCAGGCCTCCTTCACGGCGGCGGGCGCCCGCGCGCTCCTGATGAGCCTGTGGAGCGTGCCCGACGCGAGCACGGCCGCGCTGATGGAGCACTTCTACCGCGCGCTGTGGGAAGCCGGCCTGAGCCCGGCCGAGGCGCTGCGGGCGGCGCAGGCGGCGGTGCGCGACACGCCGGGGTGGGAGGCGCCCGTCCACTGGGCGGCGTGGGTGCTCGCCGGCGACGCTTTCGAGGGCGGGTGACGTGGCTCCGGCCTCCGACGACGGGCCGGCGCCGCGCGGCAGAACGGCGTGTGTGATACCTGAGGGCGACGAGGGGCGGCTATCCCCCTGCGAGGCGCACCCGCGCCCCCGCACCCGCCCCCATCGAAAGCAAGACGATGACACTGAGACGCTGGACCCCCCTCGCGCTGCTGGCCCTCCTCGCCGTTGGTCTCAGCGCGTGCACGACCTTCGGCTACCCGGGCTACCCCGGTGGTGGCTATCCCGGTGACCGCTATCCGGGGCCCGGCCGCCCCTATCCCGGCGGGGACTACCGCCAGACGCCCGAGTACCGGAGCATCGGCCGCGAGGCCGACCGCTACACCGACCTCCTCGACCGCGAGCTCGGCCTGAACGGGACGCAGGAGCGCAGCATCGAGGCCCTCCTCGAGCGGCGCGCCGAAGGTCTCCTCCGGAACACCCACCCCCGTGACCACCGCTACGTCTACCCGTTCCCGCGCGACCAGCGCCTCAGCGCCGCCGCCCGCCGCTGGTGGGACGACACCGACCGCGAGATCAACCGCTACCTCGACCGCCGCCAGCGCGACGAGTACCGCTACATCGCCCGTGACCTCGAGCGCTACGGCCGCTACGACGGCCGCCGCTACGGCCGGGATCGGTACTACGACCGCGACGGGCGCTACGACCGGGACGGCAACCGGGGCGACCGCGGTCCCGCCTTCTGCCGCAGCGGTGAGGGCCACCCCGTCTTCGGGCGCCGCTGGTGCACCGACCGCGGCTACTACCCCGACCGCGGCTGGGGCGGCTGAGCCCGAGTAGAGGGAAGGAGCGAGGCCGGAGGCGGAGCGCGTGCTCCCCTCCGGCTTCGTTTGTTCAGGCGCCGCCGTCCCCGAGTCGCTCGCCCGCCGTCACGGCGAGGCCCAGCCGGTTCTCACTGGGCGGGATGGGGCAGCTGTAGATCGGGTTGTAGACGCAGTACGGGTGGTAGGCCCTGTTGAAGTCGAGCGTGTAGACGCCGTCGGGCGTCTCGGTGAGGTCGAGGTAGCGGCCGCCGCCGTAGGTGGTGGTGCCGGAGGTGAGGTCCTGGAAAGGGAGGAAGAGGTGGCCGGCGGGGCCGGGGCCGATGGGCTTGAAGACCGTCAGGGTGTGGGCGCGGCCGTCCCGCTCGAAGCGGAGGACGCCGTAAGGCACGAGCGGGCGGGCCTCCCCCGTGGACGTCGCCATGAGGACGGTGTCGCGGCTGAGCGCGGGGCGGAGGCGGACGCGGAAGGCGAAGGTGGTGTCGTAGGGGAAGTAGGTGAGGCCGGTGAAGCGCGCGCGCGCGGAGTCGGGGAGGGGGGAGGCCTCCGACTGGAACAGCCGGTCGCGCTCGGCGCGGAGGGAGTCGAACTCGGCGCGGAGGGCGCCGTAGTCCGGCGGCGGGAGCGGCGCGGGCCCGGCCGTGCAGGCGGCGAGGAGCGCGGCCAGCACGAGGGGCGCGGCGAGGGGGAGGAGAGGGCGTCGCATGGGGGGAATAACGAGGCGAGGAAGCTACGGTGCCCGCGCGGGCGGATCGTTCACACCCCGTTCGCAGACGCCTCGCCCCGGCCGTACCTTCTCCGCTAGCAGCCCTCTTCCACCGCCTCCGATGAAGCTCTCCCGCACATTCGTTACCGCCGCCGCCGTCTGCGCCGTCGCGCTCCCCTACCTCGTTCACCCGAGCGCGCCGGCGCACTCGTTCTCCTCCGGCGCCCCCGCCTCCTTCTCGGGCCCGGAGCAGTACTGCAACTACTGCCACGGCGGCGTCGACGAGAACCCCGTCAACAGCGGGACCGGTTACGTCACCATCATCGCCCCCGACACGTTCGAGCCGGGCGAGGTGATCCCGGTCACGGTCGCCATCTACAACACGACCGTCCAGCAAGGGCCGCAGCAGCGGCAGGGGTTCGAACTCGCCGCCCGCGACGCCAACCTCGACTACGTCGGCTCCTTCAACGTGGACGGGACGACGGTCCAGTTCGCGCCCGGCGCGCCCAGCGAGGATTGGGTCACGCACACGTCGACGAGCAACGCCGACACGTCGTGGACCTTCGAGTGGGTGGCGCCGACGACGGACGTGCCGGCGACGGTGACGCTCTACGCGGCGGGCAACGCCGCCGACGGCGACTTCAGCCCCGACGCCGACGACAAGATCTACTCGGCCGAGCACGTCCTCACGCGGATACCCATCGCGAACGAGCCCGGCGCGGCCCCCCTCGCCTTCCGCCTCGACGCGCCGTTCCCGAACCCCGTCCGCACCGCGGCCACGGCGCGGTACACGCTCGAGCGGCCGGCCGAGGTCGAGGCGCGCCTCGTCGACGGCCGCGGCCGCGTCGTCCGCGTGCTCGAGCGGGGCGCCCGCGGCGCCGGGGTGCACACGCTCCGCCTCGCCGCCGACGGCCTCCCCGCCGGCGCCTACTTCCTCACGCTCTCGACGCCCGAGGGCACGCAGGCCCGGCCGGTCTCGGTGGCGCGGTGACCGGGGCGGCCCGGGGTGCCCGGCGGATGGGCAGCGCCGTGCGCCGCCGTGCGTCGGGCCATCCGCTTTAAAGTCGCGGGTGCGGGGGGCCGATACCCGGCGGGCCGCCTCTACGGCGGAGGCCGCCATGGAAAACGACTCCCCGCCCGCGCTCGCCCACCCGCCCCCCGCCGCGGCCGACGCTGCCGTGCCGGCGCTCGAGCGCGTGGCCCGGCTGGCCGCCGCCACCTTCGCCGTCCCCTTCGCCGCCGTCGTCCGCTTCGGGGCCGGCGGCGACGGCGTGGCGGCGCCCGTGAGCTGGGGCCGCCTCGGGGCCGCCGTGCCGGACCCCCGCCTCGCCTGCGCCAGCCTCCCCGCCGACGCCGCGCTCGTGGTGGTGGAGGACGCCGCCAAGGACGCCCGCGTCCTCCTCCCGGCCGAGGCCCGGTTCTTCGCCTGCGCCCGCGCCGACGGCACTAACGGCCACGCCCTCGGCGCCGTCTGCCTCCTCGACGACACCCCGCGCACGCTCGCCCCCGCCGAGACCGAGCGGCTCGCCGACCTCGCCGCCTTCGCCGCGCTCGCCCTCGAGGCCGCCGCCCTCACCGACGCCTGCGCCCAGGCCGAGGCCCGCTTCCAGGCCCTCAGCGAGGCCACCTTCGACGCCCTCCTCATCCTCGAGGCCGGCGTCGTCCTCGACGCCAACGACCGCGCCGCCGAGCTCTTCGGCTACGCCGACGTCGACGCCCTCATCGGCCGCTCGCTCCTCGACCTCGTCCCGGACCACCTCCTCGAAGAGGTCGAGCTCCGCCTCGGCATCACGGGCCGCCACGAGGCCGCCGTCCTCCGCGCCGACGGCACCGAGGTGCCCGTCGAGGTCAGCGCGACGGCGTTCCCCCACCAGGGCCGCCTCCTCCGCATCACCGCCGTCCGCGCCGGCGACTGAGGTCGGCAGGAGGCAGAGGTCAGGGGTGCCGGTGAAGGGCCCTCGGAGGCCAGGACCGGCGCACGCGCCTACCTTTCGAGCAACCCGCTCCGTGGGGGCATGGGCGCGGACGCCGCCCTGCCACCCCCTGATCCCTGACCTCTGATCCCTGACTCATGACCGAGCCGGCCTACAACAAGCCCGAGACGCCCGGCCTCCACATGGGCTTCGACAACACCGTCGCCCTCTACCACGTCGTCGAGCCTGAGGACACGTTCGAGGACGCGGCGCAGGCGGTGTTCGGCCTTCTCGTCGAGGCGCAGCGCCGGTTCCCCGGCTGGCCTCGCGTCTTCTACCTCGACGTCCACGGCCACGAGGGCGACGCAGCCGGCTTCGACGCCGACTTCTACGAGTTCCAGCAGGAGTTCCTCTTCGGCGTCGTCGGCCCGTTCGTGACGGCACTGGAGGCCCCCCTCGTCGGCGCCCTCGTCAACCCCGAGCCGCAGCGGGACGACGTGCCGGACCGCCTCCGCCTCGCCGCCGACACCCGCCCCCACGCCGGCCGCGTCATCCCCGACGCGCCCGGGCCGGCGGACGGTGGACGGTGAGCCGGTGGTCCGTGGTCCGTGGCGTGGTCCGTGGTCCGTGGTCCGTGGTCCGTGGTCCGTGGTCCGTGGTCCGTGGAGCGAGGGCGGAGATCGAAGAAGTTCCCCTGACTTCTGTCCCCTGTCCCTCTGTCTTCTGCCCCCTGTCTTCTGTCTCCTGACCTCTGACCACTGATAACTTCGGGCCGCACGTAACCCCCGGCCCGATGCGCTTCCGTTCCGCCCTCGCCCTCCCGCTCCTCCTCGTCGTCTCCGCCCATGCCCAGGAGCAGCCGCGGCTGACGGTGGACCAGATCATGCAGCGGCCCGAGACGTGGATCGGCGCCTGGCCCGGCGCGCCGTTCTGGACCGACCGCGGGGACGCCGTCTACTTCGCGTGGAACCCGCAGGGTCGCTTCGAGGCCGACTCGCTCTTCCGGGCGCCGGCCGACGGCGGTGCGCCCGTCCTCGTCACGCCCGAGGAGCGGCGCAACCTCCCGCCCCGCTTCGAGGGCTGGCACACCGACCGCCTCGCCTACGACGCCGACTTCGCCCGCCGCGTCTTCGACCACGACGGCGACCTCTTCCTCTACGACCTCGAAGCCGACCGCCTCACGCGCCTCACGCGCACGACGGCCCGCGAGTCCGGCCCCCGCTTCGGCGCCGACGGCCGCGTCGTCTACCGCAGCGGCGACAACCTCTTCGCGCTCGACCTGGAGACCGGCGCGACGGAGCAGCTCACCGACCTCCGCAGCGGCATGGAGTCGAAGGACGCCGAGCCCTCCGACCAGGACGCCTACCTCGAAGCCCAGCAGCTCCGCCTCTTCGACGTCCTCCGCGAGCGCGCCCGCCGCGATTCTCTGGAGGAAGCGGCCGTCGAGCGCGAGGAGGCCGCGCGGGGCCTCCCGCCCACCTTCTACACCGGCGGCAAGCAGGTCGCACAGCTCCAGCTCGACCCCTCCGGCCGCTTCGTCACCTTCGCCCTGACGCAGGACGACGGCGCCACCGACACCCGCCTCGTGAGCTACGTCACCCGCTCCGGCTACGCCGAGGAGATCACGGCCCGCCCGAAGGTGGGCAGCCCCTTCGGCGCCTGGACGCTCCACGTCCAGGACCTCCGCCGCGACACCACCTACGCCGTGGACCTCACCACGCTGCCCGGCGCCTTCGACGCGGCCGACTACCAGCGCGCGCGCGGCCAGACGGCCGACTCCACGCGCCACCTCTACGCCTTCGGCCCCTACTGGAGCCCGGACGGCCGCTTCGCCGTCCTCGACGTCCGCACCTACGACAACAAGGACCGCTGGATCGCCCGCCTCGACCCCGAGGCCGGCACGGTCACGAGCCTGGACCGCCAGCGCGACGAGGCGTGGATCGCCGGGCCCGGCATCTCGTGGTGGGGCGGGGAGTCCAGCGTCGGCTGGATGGCCGACGGGCGGCGGTTCTGGTTCCAGAGCGAGGCCTCCGGCTACAGCCACCTCTACACGGTGGACGTGGCGACGGGCCAGGTG
>DATGQT010000314.1:0-4063 GCA_035304085.1 Rubricoccaceae bacterium | reverse complement strand
CTGGCCGGCGCCAACGCCGGCCCCGCCGGCTCCCTCTCCGCTGAGGAGATCGTCGGGCTCGACCTCTCCGGGCTCGGGCTCGCCGTCCTGAGCGCGTGCGAGACGGGGCGCGGCACGGAGGTCACGGGGCAGGGCGTCCTCGGCCTCCAGGCCAGCGTCCTCGCCGCCGGCGCCCGCGGCCTGCTCATGAGCCTGTGGAAGGTGCCCGACGAGAGCACCGCCCTCCTCATGGAGCACTTCTACCGGAACCTCTGGGAGGGCGGGATGACGCCGGCCGCGGCCCTCCGCGAGGCCCAGTTCACCGTCGCCGCCGACCCCCGCTTCGCCGCGCCCGTCCACTGGGCCGCATGGGTCCTCTCCGGCGACGCCTTCTGAGCCCCGACCGCGCATGAGCCGCCTCCCCCTCGTCCTCCTCGCGCTCCTCCTCTCGCACGCGCCGGCCGCCCAGACAGACTCGGAGCGGCTCACCGAAGGCGTGCCGGTGTCGGGCGCGCTCACGGACGCGTCCGACACGCTGGAGAGCGGCGAGTACGTCGCCGCCTACTACCTGGAGCGCCCCCAGGGCGGGCCGTTCGGGGTGTGCCTGACGGCGACGGCGTTCGACCCCTACCTCGTCCTCCTCGCCCCCAACGACGAGCAGTTCGAGGACGACGCCGGCGGCGGCAAGCGCGACGAGGCGTGCGTGGTGATGGAGGCCGCGATGCCGGGGACGTGGGAGGTGTTCGCGACGACGCTGACGCCGGGCGAGGCGGGCCCGTTCGAGATCGTCTACCGCACCGTGACGGCGGAGACGCAGGCGCTGGACGCCGCGGCCGACGACGACCTGGCGCGGTCGTACGCGCTGACGGAGGAGGTCTTCGCCCTCTACGCCGAGGGGCGCTACGCCGAGGCCACGGCGCGGGCGCGAGAGGCGCTCGCCCTCCGCGAGGGCGCCCTCGGCGCGGACCACCCCGACACCGCCGAGCTCCTGAACAACCTCGCCCTCCTCCTCCAGGAGCAGGGCGCCTACGCCGAGGCCCATGCCCTCTACGAGCGCGCCCTCGCCCTCCTCGAAGCCGCCCTCGGCCCCGGCCACCCCGACGTCGCCGTCGGCCTGGGCAACCTCGCCGGGCTCTTCCAGGCCCAGGGCGACTTCCCCGCCGCGCGCCCGCTCTTCGAGCGCGCCCTCGCTGTCTACGAAGCCGCCCTCGGGCCCGACCACCCCGACACGGCGCACGGCCTGAACAACCTCGCCACGCTGCTCCAGGAGCAGGGCGACTACGCCGAGGCCCGGCCGCTCTACGAACGCGCCCTCGCCATCTTCGAGGCCGCGTACGGGCCGGGCCATCCCAGCGTGGCGACGGCGCTCGGCAACCTCGCCGGGCTCTACGAGAACCAGGGCGACTACGCGCGGGCGCGCCCCCTCTTCGAGCGCGCCCTCGCCGCGTCCGAGGCCGCCCTCGGCCCCGATCATCCCGACGTGGCGATCCGCCTGAACAACCTCGCCTCGCTGCTCAAGACGCAGGGCGACTACGCCGCCGCGCGGCCCCTCTTCGAGCGCGCCGTCGCCATCGCCGAGGCGGCGCTCGGGCCGGACCACCCCCTCGTGGCGACGGGCCTGAACAACCTCGCCGGGCTCCACGAGGACGAGGGCGACTTCGCCACGGCGCGGGCGCTCTACGAGCGCGCCCTCGCCATCCGCGAGCGAGCGCTGGGACCCGACCACCCGACCATGGCGACGGCGCTCGGCAACCTCGCGCGGGTCCACTACGCGGAGGAGGACTACGCCGGCGCGCAGGCGCTCCACGAGCGCGCCCTCGCGATCTCCGAGGCCGCCCTCAGCCCGAACCACCCCGACGTGGCGACGGGCCTGAACAACCTCGCCTTCGCCCTCCGCGCGCAGGGCGACCTCGCCGGCGCGCAGGCGGCCTTCGAGCGGGCCGTCGCCATCTACGAGTCGGCCCTCGGCCCGAAGCACCCGTCGCTCGCGGCGCCGCTGAACAGCCTCGCCCTCGTGCGCGCCGCCCAGGGCGACGCCGAGGCCGCCCGGCCCCTCTTCGCCCGCGCCGCCCGCCTCTACGACGGGATCGCCGAGGACGTGCTCCCCACGCTCTCCGCCGCCGAGCAGCGCGCGTTCGTAGACCTCGACCTCGACAACCAGACGAGCTACCTCATCTCGTCCTCCACTCCCACGTCGCTGACGAGCACCTACGCCCTCGTCGGCGGGTGGAAGGGGCTGCTGCTCCGCGCGCTCCGCCGACAGACCACCCTCGCCGCTCTCGCCGAAGACCCCGCCCACGCCGACGATGTGGCGCGGCTCCAGGCCCTCCGCGCCGCCGTCGCCGCCGCCTACCGGAACGGCGACCCGGCCCTCGCCGACCTCACCGAGGAGAAGGAGCGGCTGGAGCGGAGCCTCGCCGCCGCCCTCCCCGCCCGCGCCGACGACGCGTGGCGCACGCACGGTCCCGCAGGCCTCGCCGACGCGCTCCCCGAAGCCGCCGCGCTCGTCGACCTCTACCGCTACGGCTACTGGGAGGACGGGTGGTTCACCGGGTGGCGATACGCCGCCTTCGTGACGGCACAGACGGGGGTGCTGCTGCGCGTGGACCTCGGGGAGGCCGAGCCGCTGGAGGACGCCGTCGCCGCCTGGCGCGACGCCGTCACACGCGGGCAGCCCGCCGACGCCGAGACGGCCGCCCTCGCCGAGGCGCTCTGGGGACCGATCGCCGAGGCCCTCCCCGACGGCACCGCCCGCCTCTGGGTCAGCCCCGACGGCGACCTCGCCCGCGTGCCGTGGTCGGCCCTCGCCGCCGCGCACGCGGCCACGGCCGGCCTCCTCGTGGCGCAGGTGCCCTCCGCGCGCGCCCTCCTCACCCTCCTCACCGCCCCCCCCGAGGCCACCGGCGACGGCCTCCTCCTCGTCGGCGGCGTCGACTTCGGCGACGGCCCCGGCTTCGCGCCGCTGCCCGGCACCGAGGCCGAGGTCGCCGCCCTCGCCGCGCTGGCCGAGGGCGAGGCCCTCGACCCGACGGTCCTCACCGGCACCGAGCCGACGGCGCGCGCCGTCTCGGCCGCCCTGCCGGCGGCGGCGTACGCGCACCTCGCCACGCACGGGTTCTTCTACGGCGAGCCCGAGGCCGCCTACGCGGCCACGCGCACCGACGTGCTCGGCGCCCCGGGCGCGGCGGCGGGCGAGGCGAACCGGAACCCGTTGGCGGAGAGCGGCCTCGCCCTCGCCGGCGCCAACGACGGCCCCGGCGGCGCCCTCACGGCCGAGGAGCTGGTGGGGCTGGACCTCTCCGGGACTCGGCTCGTCGTGCTCTCGGCGTGCGAGACGGGGCGGGGGACGGAGGTGACGGGGCAGGGCGTCCTCGGCCTCCAGGCCTCCTTCACGGCGGCGGGCGTGCGCAGCCTGCTGATGAGCCTGTGGAGCGTGCCCGACGCGAGCACGGCCGCGCTCATGGAGCACTTCTACCGCGGCCTGTGGGAGGGCGACCTCGCGCCAGCCGAGGCGCTGCGCCGGGCGCAGGCGGCGGTGCGCGCGACGCCGGGGTGGGAGGCGCCCGTCCACTGGGCCGCCTGGGTCCTCTCCGGCGACACCTTCTGATCGTATTTTGCTTTTTCTACGCAGTCAAAGCATTGGTCAAGCACCACCTCCACCCTCTCTGCTTTGCGAATACCCACTCCCGTCATAGGCGTAGTCGGCGAAGTGCTCGGGAACCACTACTACAACCACTCGAAGCTGAATACCCTCTTCATGGAGCACGGCGCTCCCGGCGAACCGCCCGAGGGAAACTGCGTAGCGAAATGCACTGAGTGGCTCAAGCGGTGCAACGAAGACCCAAGCGTAGATGCCTTCGAGGTCCTCGGCGGAGTGATTGAGGACTTCATGGAGTTCGAGATTTCCGAGTACGACAAGGAATGGGCTGAAAGGAGGAAGCGGGTTCAGCGCGTTCTGGCGAAGAATAGCCTCTCGTATCTCCCGGGTGGGATCGTAGTCTTTGCTGGCACGACGCCGTCGGCCCGATCTCTTCAGGAGATACTGTCCGCCCGAGACTTTGCGGCAATCGATAAGGAGTTTCAA
>DATGQT010000313.1:0-3796 GCA_035304085.1 Rubricoccaceae bacterium | reverse complement strand
CGCCGTCGAGCAAGGCGAGCGCCGTGGCACCAACGAGGTAGGCGGCGGCCACCGCACGGCTCGACGAGAGCGCCCCGTCGCGCTCGGCCACGGTGCGGCGTACGGCCGTGAGCAGCAGCCCCAGCAGGAGCAGGAGGAAGGCCGCTGCCCCGATGAGGCCCCAATCCACGAGCGCCTGAAGGACGACGTTGTGGGGCTGCTCGTGCCCGAATGGGTTGAGCACGAAGCCGCTGGCGTCGGGGCCGAGCCCCAGCCAGGGCCGCTGCCGCCACGCTGCGAGCGAGGTCAGCCACAACTCCGTCCTCCCGCTCGTGAACTCGCTGGCGCTTCCGGCCGTCCCTATGTTGAGGAGGCGCCACAGCCCCCCTCCCCCGTTCTCCACCGGGAAGCACAGTGAGACCAGCGTGCCGGCAACGACCGTCGCAACAAACGCCAGGGCGAACGAGGTGCGCCGGCTTCCAGCCAACGCCCAGAGGCACCCTCCAACGAGCAGACCGGCCCCGACTGCCCCCCGTCCCCCGCTCCAGATGAGCACCGCCCAGCCCAGCGTGAGGCCCGCCCACGCCCAACGTCGGGACCGGGTACTCGAATCGGGGTCGAGGAGCGCCCGCGCGGAGAAGGCGACGCAGGCGAGGGCGTAGATCCCGAAGCGGCGGATGTGCCCCAGGTAGGGCACGTCGGCCATCCAGTTGTGGCGCACCGGGTCGGGCATCTGGAGGGCTTCGAGCCCGACAGCGACGACGAACAGGGCGAAGCCGACGGGGATGGCGCGAACCACCGCCTCCAGCACGCGCCGATCCCGCTGCATCTCGGACCACAGCACCAGCCCGAAGAGTCCGTGGACAGCCCACTCCGTGGTCCGCAGCACGGCGGGGGCCACGTGGACGGCCAAAACGGTCGCAGCCAGAGACGCGAGGGTCCAGGCCCCGACCAGCGCGCCCGCCGTCCGGTTGACCCGTCGGGGCAGAAAGACCTCGCGCTGCGTCAGGCACCAGCCGAGAACCACCACGATCTCAGCCAACATGAGCTCGACGCGGACGACGCTGCGGCCGAAGTTGACCAGCGACGGCGCGGCGAGGGGGGGAATGAGCACGACCCCCGCGAGTACGGCCACGATGGCCCAGCGGGTGAAGTCCTGGCCGCCCTTCTCTAAGGCTGCGGCGCTTATCGCTGACGAGCGCGGGGGAGCTTGTAACGCGTCGTTCATTGGCCTACCGTCGCAATCGGACGGCGTTCGAGATCGCGTTGGAGGCCACTCGGGAGAGCGCGCTCACCGTCGACCCCGGCCTCCTCGCGCGCCAGCCGGTACGCCTGCCCTACGGCCTGGGCCCACTCCACCAGCTCGCGCTCGGCGCTCTGAACCTCGCCGGGCGGAACGTGCGCCGCGACGTCGCGCCGTTCTCCGGGGTCGGCTTCGAGGTCGAAGACGCGGGTGGGGCGGCGGCGGTACTCGAAGACGTACTTCCTCGCCCCTCGCCGCAGAGCGAGCGCGGCTCGGCCGTCCTTGCACGCGTGCACGAGCACGCGCTCCGTCGGGGCATCGTGGAGGAGAGAAAGTCCGGGCGGAGTGGCCCCCTCCCAGTCCATGTTCAGCACCTCGGCCACGGTGGGCATCACGTCGGTGAGGAGGTGCGGCCCCCCGACCCGTTTGCCCTCGGGGATCAGGGCCGGGCCGTAGATGAGCGCGGGGATGCGGAGGGCCTCGTCCCAGATGACGTTCCCGTGCGTCGTGAGGCCGTGCTCGCCGAAGGCCTCGCCGTGGTCGCCGACGATCACGAAGACCGTCTCGTCGAGGAGCCCCTCCGCCTCGAACCCGCCGATGAGGTCGCGGAGGAAGTCGTCGGTGTAGCGCACGGCGTCGTAGTACGCGTTCAGATCCTCGTTGGCGGGTGCGAGGCCGAGCCGGGCCGCGTCGGCGGGCACGTCGTAGGGATGATGGGCGGTGAGGGTGAGCATCCCCAGGAAGAACGGCTCCCCCCGTTGCTTGCGGTCCGCCACCCACGCCAGCGTCCGGTCCAGGACGACCCGGTCCTCGTAGCCGAAGTAGACCTTCGGCTCGAACCCGGCGGTCTCGTACGCGCCGTCGCCGTAGGCCTCCTCGAAGCCGAGGTTCGCCAGGATCTGGTCCTTCCGCTCGAAGGCGAGCGTGGCCGGCGTGAAGAAGGCCGTCCGGTAGCCGTGCGCGCGGAGGAGGCCGGGCAGCCCCGGCGACGGGATGCCGCCCGGCAGCGCCTCCACGATGTCGGAATCCAGGCTCGGCGGGATGCCGCCGAAGATCGAGGTGAGGGCCTTGTTGGTGTAGGGCACCGGCGTGTACATCTCCTCGACGAGGAGGCCGTGGTGGGCCAGGGAGTCGAGGAATGGGGTCGTCGGCAGCGCGGGCGCGTAGGGCGTCACGGCGTCGCGCCGGACGGACTCGAGGACGACCACGACGACGTTCAGCGTCCGGGTGCTGTCGGTGGCGACGAGCCGGGTGTCTCTCAGGTCGAACGGATTGTCCGTGAGGCTCGGGCCATTCATCCCATGACCCTCCCAGGTCAGATCCTCCCACGTCATCGCAGCCATGCGCACGACGGCGCCCTCGGGGTACAGGTCACTCTCCGGTACGGGCGCGGCGGCCACCACGCCCAGGAGAGGCACGCACACGCCGAGGACGTGACGGACCGAGACGGCCGGCCTGGCCGACGTACGCCGGCGCGCCGTCCACGCCAGCGGGGCCAGCACGATGATGGCGGGCAGGGTGAGGAGCACGGCCCGCGCGGGCGTCACCTCGCTCAGCACCACGGGCGCAAGCTCGACGGGGCGGGCTAGAACGTCCCGGAGCGCGAAGTATCCCCCGCGCGCGCCCGTCCCGACCAGAACGGCCAGGTCCGCCAGCACGACGACGGCGATCGCCGCGGCGACGCCGTGCGCGAGGACCCGCACCGCCGCGCGGCCCGCCCGGTTGCCCCCGACGAGGGCGAGGGCGACGGCGAGTATCCCTACGGCCCCGAGGAGGATCAGCAGGTCCGACTTCATGAACCCGAACGCCCGGAGATCGAGCCATCCGGTCACCCACCACGGCAGCACCAGGCGCAGGACCACCGCGCCGCCGATCCCCACGGCCAGTGCCGCCGCCGTCGCCATCAAGGCCGGGTACGGCATCGCCTGCCGGCGGACCAGCAGCCAGACGACGAAGGCGCACACGAGGAGCGCGCCGGGGACCGGGGCGTCCATCCACAGCGCGGCGCCAAGGTGGCCTGGCCCTCTCACCGAGGCGAACTCCATCATCCGACCGAAGCAGAGGAGTAGAGCCGTCGGGATGAAGAGCAGCGCGAGCCGTGTGGCGTCCTCCCGTTGCAGGGCGAGGTGCGCGCGCTGGTGCTGCTTCGTCTGAGACATGCCGTTGGTGCTTGTTTCCGGCTCCGGCGGTAGCGGTCGGTTGCCCTATCGCCCCGCCACAGCCGGCCCTTAAGCAACCGGGGTGCCACCGTGCCCGGCCCCGCGCCGGCTCCCCCCGCCTCGGTCGGTGCGGCACGAACGTCGGAGCGAGGTTGAGCGGCCGGCGCGCCGCATCCTCCCCTCGGCTGTCCCCCTCAGGTGAGGGGGACAGCTTCTGTTGCCCTGAGCGCAGCGATGGCAACAGAAGCGGGGGGAGCATCCCGGCACCCCCGCCCGCGATAGGTACGTACGAACAGACGGCACCCCCGCCGGGCACGAGTCCCGACGAGGGTGCCGCCAAGCTCACGCAGTCTCAGACTGCGGTAGGCTTTCGGCTAGTGAGGATTACTCACCATCACCATCACCGCCACCGAAC
>DATGQT010000312.1:0-2016 GCA_035304085.1 Rubricoccaceae bacterium | reverse complement strand
TGGATCGGATCGAGGTGGGCCGGGAGATCGGGGGGCTGGGGTACGCGGCGATGGACGTGGCGGCGGTGGTGGTGTACGACCGGGCGCTGTCGGCGTCGGAGCGGGCGGAGGTCGAGGCCTACCTCCAAGAGAAGTACCTCGGCGGCGCCCTCTCCAGGAACCGCCCCGAGCATTCTGGCCGCGTCGTCTACGAAGTCGAGTACCCCGAGGGCTGGAGCCTCGTCGGCCTCCTGGATGAGGCCGCGGATCTCCAGCCCGGGGGCGGGTCCGACGTCGGCTGCGGTGGCGACGCAGTGGGTGTCGTTGCGGCGGACGTCGAGGAGGTGAGGGCCTACGTGGCCGGGGCACGCCGCGCGGTCCGAGAGGACTACGCGGCTGCGAGCCCGACCCGCCTCGTGCCGGGTCAGGGGTACTGGATGAAGCGGCCTCGCGCGGCCACCACCCGCTTCTGTGGCGACCCCCGGGCCCCCGTCGAGCGCCGGCTGAGCGTTGGCTGGAACCTCATCTCCGGCCCGGCCTGCACCGCCCCCGCGGCGGAGGTCCTCGGCCAGAGCGGCGTCGTCCCGGGGACGCTCTACGGCTTCGACGGCGGCTACTACCCCGTGGGGGACCCCGCCGACGAGCACGCGGACGTGCTCCAGCCCGGCCGCGCCTACTGGGTGAAGGCGGCGGAGGAGGTCGTGCTCTCCCTCGGCTGTCGGGAGGCGTCCCAGACGCCCACGAGGCACGCGGGCGGGGCGCAGGGCGCGGGGCGCCTCCGCGCCCCGGCCGTGAGCGGCGACCCCGGCACACCGACCCTCGACCCCGCGCGCCTCGGGCGGCTCACCGTCCGCGACGCCGGGGGGAACGAGCAGCGGCTCTACTTCGCAGCCGGGGACGCGAAGGCGGAGGCCGCTCGGCACGCGGAGCAGTTCGCGCTGCCGCCGCCGCCGCCGGCCGGGGCCTTCGACGCCCGGTTCGAGGGCGACCTCCGCCTCGCCCCCGACGCCGAGACCGTCGTCTGGGTGCAGGCCGCGGCCTTCCCCCTCCGCGTCGAGGTCAGCGGCCTCGCCGACGGGGGGGCTGCCTACGAGCTCGAGGTCCTGCCCGAGAGCGGGCCCCCGGTCACCTACCCCTTCGTACCGGCGGCGGGGGACCGCGGGCACGCCCGCGGGCACGTCCTCGCCTCCGTCGTAGAGACGGCCGGGCCCGGGGGAGCCGGCGCCGTCGCCCTCCGACTACGCCGGCACGCTGAGGCCGTGCCGTCGGCCTTCGCCCTCCTCGGCACCTACCCCAACCCGTTCACCGCCGAGGCGAGCCTCGCGTTCGACCTCCCCGAAGACGCTGAGGTCCAGCTCGAGGTCTACGACGTGCTGGGCCGGCGGGTCCTCCGGGTGAGCGAGCCGGCGGTGAGCGCGGGGGCCGACCGCCGCCTCCGGCTGTCGGCCACGCACTTGGCCGCGGGCACCTACTTCTTCCGTCTCGCGGCCCGGATGTCCTCGGAGACGGCCGTCGAAACGGGCCGGTTCACGGTGGTGCGGTAGCCACACTGGGAAACTCACATAGGGCGCCGCGGTCGGCCTAGCACACGCCGGGCAGGCCGCGGCGCCGTCTCACGACCAAGCGATCAGGTTCGATGGAGGGAGCGGTCAAGGAAGCTCGGGTGGTGACGCCGGATGACAGGATCCGGTTGCCGGCACACGAGCGGCAGATGGGCACGCAGGGGCAGTACAGACACCGCAGCGGGTGGCCCTACGTCGTCGCCGCGCTCCGGGAGGCCCAGGGGTGCGGGGACCTCCTGCTCGACGACTACGTGGAGCGGACGTTCGGCTCCCGGTCCAGGCGCGGCGCGCGCAGGCTGCGGAGCCTGGTCAAGCGCATGCTCCCGATGGCCGCGGCCCCCGCGGTCGTCTGGGAGGAGCCCTGGGTCGGGGTCTTCCACCACCCGCCCAGCCTCCCCACCTGGTTCGACCCCTCGGCGCACCCCCGCGCCGTCTTCGCCGAGCCGGGGTTCCGGAAGAGCCGCCGCCACCTCCG
>DATGQT010000311.1:0-6689 GCA_035304085.1 Rubricoccaceae bacterium | reverse complement strand
TCCCCCAGCTCGGGCCAGCCCTCGCTGTGGCCGTCGCCCTGGGCCAGCTTGCGGAGGCGCTGGGCGCGGGCCACGCGCCGGAGGAGCCCGCGGAAGTGCTGGATGAGGAACGCGATGCGCTCCCGCTCGCTGCGCATCTCGAGGAGCCGCTGCTTCTGCTCCACCTCCAGCCCCGCGTTCTGCGCCACGACGAACGAGACCCACCGGGCGCGCTCGTAGACGGCCGGGCGGATCCGCTCCCCCGCCATCTCGAGCAGCTTCATGTGCTGCGTGATCACGCGCTCGCGGGCGGCGGGGTCCACCGGGTCGAGGCGCTCGGGGCCGAACGGCTCCACCTCGGCCGTGAGGAAGGGCCGGTCCCGGTAGATCTCGACGATGCGGAAGCGCTCCTCCCCGAGCGCCATGATGTCCATGCGGCCGTCGTCGTAGCGGGTGAGGACGCGGCGGATGCGGGCCGTGCAGCCGACCTCGGCGAGGGCCTCCTCCGAGACGTGGACGACCCCGAAGGGGAGGTCCTCCTCCAGGCACACCCGCACCATCTCGCGGTAGCGCGGCTCGAAGATGTGCAGCGGCACCGGCTCGCCGGGGTAGAGCACGATGCCGAGGGGGAAGATCGGGATGCGTTCCGGCAGGTCCATGACGCTCCCCTTACCCGCCGCCCCGGGGGAGGTTCTTGCGGAGGTGGGGGAAGGGAAGGCTGGAAGGAACTTCTCTAAGACCGCCTCTCCACCCTCTCCCCTACACCTCGCCCGCCGCGCGCGCCTTCCCTCGCAGCCAGACCAGCAGCGCGAACGCCGCCGCCGCGGCGGCGAGGTTGGCGACCCCCACGGCCGGACGCAGCAGGAGCAGCCCGCCCACCCCGAACATCAGCCCGAAGAGCGCCGCCGCCGCCGCGAACGTCCGCAGCACGTCGATGCCGAGGGCCTGGCGCGGGGGGAGCCCGGTGGCCGCGCGCTGGCGCCGCCAGCCGGGGCCGCCCGGCCGCACCTTCCTGTAGAAGGCCTCCAGCACCGCCTCGGGCTCCGGCCGCGTGAGCAGGTTCACGGCCACCCACAACACCGTCACGACGGAGACGATCAGGAAGAGCCGCCCGCCGAAGTCGAGCGTGCCGATCCACGCGATCCCGAACACGTTGAGCTCGACGAAGATGCCCGCGAGGAAGCCGCCCAGCATCGCCGCCAGCTCGGCCCACGCGTTGATCCGCCACCAGAACCACCGGAGGATGAGCACGACGCCCGGCCCGGTGCCGACGGCGATGACGAGGCGGAACACCGTCCGCACGTCGGTGGCGAAGTAGGCGGCGACGGCGGCCAGCGCCGTGATGAGGACCGAGAAGACGCGGCCCATGAGCACGAGCTGGGCCTGGCTCGCGTCGGGGCGGATGAACCGCCGGTAGAGGTCGTTGGTGAGGTAGCTCGCGCCCCAGTTGATGGAGGTGGAGATCGTGCTCATGAACGCGGCGATGAGGCTGGCCACGACGAGGCCTAGGACGCCGACGGGCAGGAAGTCCAGCATCATCATGGGGTAGCCGAGCTCCTTGTCCTCGAGGGTCGGGTAGAGCACGAGGGCGGCCAGCGCGACGAGCACCCACGGCCACGTCCGCACCACGTAGTTCATGACGTTGAAGAGCCACGTCGCCTTCTCGGCCTCGGCCTCGTCCTTGACCGAGATCAGGCGCTGGATGAACTCGCCGCCGCCGTCGCTCCGCCTGAACGTCCACCACTGGAGGCCGACGTAGGCGACGAACGTCGCGAACGAGATCCCGGCGATGGCGCTCATCCCGATGCCCAGGAAGCCGCCCGCGTCGGCGACGAAGGGGGTGAAGGCGAGGGCGTCGAAGTCCGTCAGCGCCTGCGCCTTCGTCACGAGGCCGGAGAGGCCGCCCACGCGGGGGTCCGAGATCGCGTAGACGGCCACGACGACGGCGCCGAGGAGGCCGAGGAAGAATTGGAAGAAGTCCGTCGCCACGACGCCCCAGAGCCCGGAGAACCCGGCGTAGAGGAGGACGAAGGCCGAGAGGCCGATGACGGTGAGGAGCTTGGGGTCGAGGCCGAGCACCGTCTCCCCCTCCTGGATGCCGACGTCTTCGAGGATGCCGAGCCCCGTCACCACCTTCGTCGCCGCCAGCATCGCGTAGCCCATCCCGATGCAGTTGATGGGGACGGCGAAGAGGAACGCCTTGATGCCCCGCAGCCACGCCGCGCTCGTCCCCCCGTAGCGCATCTCGATGATCTCGGCGTCGGTGACGACCTCGCTCCGCCGCCACAGCCGCGCGAACACGTAGATCAGCGCGCAGTGGGCGAAGATGAAGCACCACCACTCCCAGTTCCCCGCGATCCCGCGCGTGCCGACGACGCCGGCCACGTAGAGCGGGGTGTCGATGGAGAACGTCGTGGCGGCCATGCTCGTGCCGGCGAGCCACCACGTGAGCTGGCGCCCCGAGACGAAGAAGTCCTCCATCGAGCCGGAGGCGCGGCGGGCGAGCCAGACGCCGAGGGCGAGGGAGGCACCCATGTAGACGAGGACGATGAGCCAGTCGAGGAGCTGCATGGCGGAGCGGGGCGAGTGGAGGAGGCGAAGGGAATGGGGGATGGAGAGGACGGGGGGTGGGGGGAGCCGTGAGCCTCTCCCCTTCCTTATCTCCCCTGCGCCCGACGGGAGAGGCGGTGCACCCCGGCGCCCCTCGTTAGTTTCCGCCGCGCCTCCTCTCCGCCCGTGCGCCGCGCCCGCCTCCTCGCCCACTTCGCCCTCCTCGCCGCCGCCGCCGCTGCGCCGGTCGCGGCGCAGGGCGTGACCTTCGGCGCCTCGGACGACCCGCTGGAGGCCCCGGTCGCGTCGTTCGCCCGGGCCGGGGGGTACGCCGCCGCCTACGCCGCCCCGGCCTACCTCGGCGCGAGCTGGCGCGCGGCCGTGGCGGTGGAGGGCGCCTACCGCAGCGGCCCCCTCTCCGTCGGCCTCGGCGGCACCCTCCACTCCGGCGACGGCGGCCTCTACGACCCCGAGGCCGACGAGCTCTACGACCTCGCCCGGCTGGTCCGCTACGTCCGCCTCGACCCGCGTCCGGGGCTCCCCGTCTACGCCCGCCTAGGCCCGCCCACCGGCGTCACCCTCGGGGACGGCCTCCTCGTCCGCGACTACCGCGCGACGACGGCGTGGGACGAGCGGACGGTCGGCGCCGAGGGGGCCGTCGAGAGCCCCGGTGTCGTCTTCGGCGCGTTCGCGGGCGACCTCCGGGCGAACGACGTCGTGGGCGCGCACGTCGAGGCAGCGCCGGCGCCGCGGGCGTCCTCACGGCTCCTCCGCTCGCTCCGGCTCGGCCTCGGCGGCATCCACGACCTCGGCGTCGACGGGGCCGAGGCGCCTACGGCCTTCGAGGTGTCGGCGCGCGTGGAGGCGCTCCGGCTCCTCGGCCTCGGCCTCACGCCGTGGGCCGCCTACGCCGAGTACCTCCACTACGGCCGCGGCGGCGGCGGCGGCGTCGACTTCGGCTCGGCCGAGGCGCTTGGCACGGCGCGCGTGCGCCTCCGCCTCGGCCTCCTCGTCAGCGGCGACGGCTTCACGCCCGGCTACGTGGGCCCGTTCTATCAGGTCTCCAACGTCGAGGCCCGCATCGTCACGGCGGCGTCGTTCTTCGAGGGCGACGGGACGCTCGCGTTCGCGGGGGTGCCGCTCGGCGAGGTCGAGGGCGGCGTGGACCTGCTGACGGCGTTCGAGGTGGCGGCCTTCCGCACGTTCGCACTCGCCTACCACTTCCGCCGTCACTACGGCGACCAGGCGCTGAGCGACTTCTCGCTCCGGCTCGCCTTCCACCCCCGTTTCGTCGACGGCCTCAGCGTCGCCCTCGCCATCGAGCGGCAGGGGCTGCGGAGCTGGTTCAGCCTCTTCCGCGACCTCGAAGACCAGAACGCGCTCGTCTTCGACGTCGAGTACCCTCTCGCAGGCGCGGCGCACCTCTCGATCCGCTCGCGTTACGGCTACCGCCGCCTCGCCGACGCCGAGGACGGGGCGGAGCGCTTCCTCGTCCAGCGGCGGTTCGAGCCGTTCGTCGGACTCCGCTACCGGTTCTGAGCGCGGCGGCAGCGCCTACGTGACGACGGCGCCGTCGGCGCGGGTGAGGAGGGCTTCGAGGCGCTGGAGGAGCGGGTCACGCTCGAGCGGGAGCGCGAGGACGTGATCCGGCTGGACGGCGCACGTGCCGCCGTCGGGGGCGTCGGTGAGGACGGTCACGGGGATGCGGGCGTAGCCCGGGAGCGCGCGGATGGCCGCGAGCACCTCGCAGGCGTCCTCGCCGTCGCCCGCCCGCCGCTCGACGAGCACCACGTCGAAGGGGGCCGCCTTCGCCTCGCGGAGCGCCGCGCGCGGGGTCTCGGCCACGACGAGCGTGCAGAGGTCGCCCACGAAGGCGCGCAGGCGCTCCTGCGTCTCGGCGGTCGAGGCCAGCGCGAGGAGGCGGGCCCCGCCGAGCACCGGCTCGCTCACGTGCAGGAACGGCCCCCCCGTCGTGCGCGCGGGCGCCCCGTCGCCGCTGCCGAGGTGGCGGGGCAGCACGACCTCGAAGGTGGTCCCCTCACCCGGCGTGCTCTCGACGCCGATGTGGCCGCCGAGCAGCTCGACGACCCGCTTGACGATGGTGAGGCCGAGCCCGCTCCCCTCGTGGGAGCGGCTGTACCCCGTAGACGCCTGCTTGAACGCGTCGAAGAGGTGCGGGAGGAACTCGGCCTCCATCCCGATCCCGGTGTCGCGGACGGTGATGCGGACCTCGTCGCCGTCGCCGTCGAGGAGGACGGTGACGCCGCCGCGGTCGGTGAACTTGAGGGCGTTCGAGGTGAGGTTGATGAGGATGCGTTCGAGGGCGTAGCGGTCGGTGACGGCGGGGACGGCCAGCGCCTCGGGCAGGAGGCGGAGGTAGAGCCCGCGCTCCTCGGCCAGCGGCCGGAGCATCGCGAGCACGTCGCGGGCGACCTCGGCCACGTCGAGGGCGGCCGGGCGGAGCTCGAGGAGGTTGGCCTGGAGCTTCGCCATGTCCAGGAGCCCGTTGACGGTTTCGAGGAGGCGCTGGCCGCTCCGGTGGATGGCGTGGGCGAGCTCGCGCTGGTCCTCGTCGCCCTCCTCGCGGAGGACGGCGGAGAAGCCGAGGATGGCCGTGAGCGGCGTGCGCAACTCGTGGCTCGTGTTGGCGAGGAGGTCGTCCTTGAGTTTGTCGGCGCGGCGGAGGCGGTCGTTGGTCTCGGCGAGGCGGGTGTTCATCCGGTCGAGCCGCTGGTTCAGCATCCGCTGCTCCTCGAGCGCCTTGCGGTGCTCGCGGAGACGCCACGTGCTGAACCCCCAGAGGGCGGCCCCGAACGCGAGCACGTAGAACGCGTAGGCCCACCACGTCCGATACCACGGCGGGAGCACGCGGAAGGCGAAGACGGCCTCCTCGCTGACGACGCCCTGCGCGTTGCGGGCGCGGACGTGGAACCGGTAGTACCGGCGCTCGGGGAGGTTCGTGTACTCCGTGTGGTCCTCGGTGGACCACGCGGACCAGTCCGCGTCGAAGCCCTCGAGGCGGTACTGGAATTCGGTCCCCTCGGGGGCGTTGTAGGCCGGCGCCGCGTACTCGAAGCGGAGCCCGTTGCGCTCGTAGGGGAGGACGAGGAAGTCGCCGTCGGTCTGGACGTTGGAGAGGCGGTCCTCCCCGAAGGCGCCGCCGAAGAGGAGGGTGGCGGGGCGGCCCAGGACGGCGCGGATCTGAGCGGCGTAGGGCGTCTCGTAGGCCTTCTCGATCCGCGGGTCGTAGCGGAGCAGGCCGCCCTCGCCGCCCAGCCACACCGTCCCGTCGGGCTCCTCGTAGATCGCGTGGAGGCCGGTGGTGCGGAGGCGGAGCACGGCGGGCGTGGTGTCGGCGTACCGGCCCTGCCCTTGCAGCACGAGCGAGGCGATAGCGCTCCCGTCGTAGATCCAGACCCGGCCGTCCCTCCCCTCCGAGATGGCGATGAGTTCCCGCTCACCCAGGACCGTCGCGAACGACGTACTCCTGCGGAAGGTGGGCCGCTCCTCGTCGTCCAGCCAGTACACCCCGGCGAGGGCGCTCGCGGTCAGCCTGCCCTGGAGGAAACGGAGGCTGAGGATACCACCGGGTAGCCCCTCGGCTTCACCGAAAGCCTCGATGTGCGGGCGCGAGGCTTCCCCGGGCGGCCACGTCAGCCGCTTCAGTCCCCCCTGCAACGGGGCCACCCACAGTCGTCCGGCGCGATCCTCCTCCATCGAGCGGATCTCGCCGAGCCCCGCCACGGAAAAGGCTTCGCGCCAGCTCCCGCCGGAGCGCTCCATCACCGACAGCCCATCCTTGAGCCCGACGAAGAGGCGACCTGGGTTCGACGGTGAACGGTAGAGGGCGAACGCCTTGTCAGCCCGGAGGATCTGCGGCCCTCCGGACCTGAGCAGATACACCCCGTCGTTCGTCGCCACGAGGAGCCCCGCGGCGTCGGAGAGCATGGCCCAGACCTGCTCGGGGATACCGGGGATCGGCTCGAAGCGCGCATAATGTGGCCGCCCTTCACTCCCCATACCCGGTGTACCTGACACGAGGCGGTACAGCCCCGACGCCGTGCCCACGAAGAGGGCGCCGTCGTGCCGGATCACGTCGTACACGGTACCCTGCAGCCCGTGGACGAGGTCGAACCGCGTCAGGGGCGTCTGGACGTCCA
>DATGQT010000310.1:0-6988 GCA_035304085.1 Rubricoccaceae bacterium | reverse complement strand
CGGCGGACGGCGCCGACGACGTAGGGCGTCCGGCGGCTGGCGGCGATGCCGCACACGACGTCGGCCGCCGTGACGCCCGCCGCATTGACAGCCTCCTCGCCGTTGGCCTCGTGGTCCTCGGCGCCCTCCTGCGCGCGGAAGACGGCCTCGCGGCCTCCGGCGATCAGCCCCTGCACCATCTCCGGCGGCGTGCCGAACGTCGGCGGGCACTCGGCGGCGTCGAGGATGCCGAGGCGACCGCTCGTGCCGGCGCCGGCGTAGAAGAGGCGCCCTCCGCCTTTGAACGCCGCCACCACGCGCTCGACGGCCGCCGCCACGTACGGCAGCTCCGGCGTCACGGCGTCCACGGCGCGGTGATCCTCGGCGTGGAGGAGGCGGAGCACCTCGTCCAGCGGCGCCGTGTCGATGCGCATCGTGCGCGGGTTGCGTTCCTCGGTGGTGAGCTGGCGGAGCTGGTGGAAGAGGGCGGGTTCGGGCATGGGGGACGGGGCGGGCGCGTGGCGGGCGGGAACGCCTGCTCAGGCGGTTTCGGTCCTGCGTGTCCGCACGCGTCGCACCAGCCGCGGCAGGGCCACGCCGGCGAGGACGAGGAGGAGGCCGGCCGGCACCCACGCCGCCGCCGAGGGGGCCGTACCCGCGAGCGGCACGGGGGCCGGGTCGCCGTAGAGGACGGCGGCGGCCCAGAAGAACGGGCTCGCCTCGCGGCCCTCGTGGGCGTCGAGGTAGTCGAGCTGGGCGCGGCGGAGGGCCTCGTCCTTGGGGAGGCCGCGGCGGAGGTAGGCGTAGAAGGCGTCCATCAGCGCGACGCTCGCCTCGTCGTCGACCTGCCATAGGGTGGCGAGGGTGGCGCGGGCGCCGGCGGCGCGGAACGCGTACTGCAGCCCCATCATCCCCTCGCCGACGTGCCGCCGGCCCCGCCCCGTACTGCACCCGCTGAGCGTGACGAGGTCGGCGTCGAGGGCGCGGCCCTGGAGTTCGAAGAGGTAGAGCGCGCCGTCGTCCTCGGCAGCCGGGTCATCCCAGAGCACGATGCGGCTGTAGAGGGGGAGCTCTGTGTCGACGAGGGCGTGGGAGGCGAGGTGGAGGAGGCGGGCCTCGCCGAGGTGGGCGTCGAGGAGGGCCTCGGTGGCCTCGGCGTCGAGGGCGAAGCGGCCGCTCGGGAACCGCCGCCGGAGGCGCTCCAGCTCCTCGGTCACGTTGGGCAGATCGCTCAGCGATTGCCCGGCGCTCCGTCCCGAGGTCGCGGGGGGCGGCAGGCCGTCGGAGCCGAAGTGGCTGCGGCCGAGGGCGAGGAGGTCGAGCGAGGACGCGGTACCTTCGGCTCCGCGTGCCAGGAGGAGGGCCGCCGCCAGCTCCGTCGTTATCGGGTGTCGGCGGAGGAGGTAGGGGGCGTCGGCGTAGGCGAAGGCGCCGTGGTCGCGCTCCATCAGCAGCCCGAACGGGACCTGCGCGAGCGGCTCCTCCGGGATGACGACGAGGGGTGCCCCCTCCGGCACCAGCGCGGCGACAGGCGCGAAGAGCACGCGGTAGAGCGTGTGGAGCGGCGTCAGCCGGATGCCGACCTCGGGGGCGCCGTTCTCGGCCCACAGCCCGCCGAGGGCGTGGACCTCCGCCTGCAGCGCTTCCGTCTGCACGTCCAGGCGCACCGCGGCGAAGGTGTCGGCACGGACGACGAAGGCGGTGGGGAGGGCGTCGTCCAGGAAGTAGGTGAGGAGCACCTGCCCGCGTGGCCGGAGGGCCTGCTGGACGGCTTCCAGGGTCAGCGTGTCGGCGGGCGCCTCGGTGATGCCGGTGAGGGCATCTATCTGCCGCCGGAGCGTGACCTCCCGCGCGTTCAACTCGGTCTGCTCGGCGATCGACAGGGTCGCGTCGGCGAGGGCGAGACGGACGTCGTCGAGGGCTTCGTTCAGGCTGTCGAACCGTGCGGCGGCGTGCGCGTCGAGCGTGGCGCGGAGGCGGGCGGCGGCGCGGAGGTTGCGGAGGTACCGGGCGCGGGTCTCGTCGAGGACGAGGAACGCCTCGGCCGGGCGCCCCTGCCGGAGCAGCACGCGGGTGAGGTGGCGGTACGGCTCCTGCATGCTTTCCCACGCCGCGGCGCTCCAGTCGTGCGTGCCGTAGGTGCGGCGGGTTTCCTCGGCGAAGGCGGCGGCTTGGCGGAAGTAGCCCTCCGCGCGGCGGAGGTCGTCCGCCGTCGTGGCGGTGGCCTCCGCGACCTCGCCCAGCCCCATCAGCGCGCGCATCTGCTCCTCATACTCCTGCACCGCACGCGCCAGCGCCAGGGCCGCTGCGTAGCCCCGGCGCGCCTCGTCGAAGTGGCCGAGGAGGTAGTGCGTGTGGGCCTCCTTCCTCATCAGGAGGGACACGGTCTGAGGATAGGCGTCGCGGAGCCACGGGCTGAGGCGACGCGCCTCGGCGAGCGGGGCGAAGGCCGCCTCGGGCTCCCCGCGCGCCCAGTGGACGTCCGCGAGATAGAGCCAGGCAAGGGTTCGCTGGAACGCGTTGGCCGGGGTGGCGGGGATCAGCGCGAGGGCGCTCGCGAGGAGCGGGGTGGCGGCCTCGGCGGCCTCGAGCTCCGGTCGGAGGCCCCGATCCCCCTCGTCCAGGAGCACGCGGGCCCGGCGCAGGCGGACGATCCCCAGCTCCGGCCCATGGGCCGCTGGGTCGTCCGCATGGAGTCGGATCAGCAGTGACTCTGCCGCCGCGAGGTAGCGGTGCGCCGTCTCCAGGTCGGTGACCGAGCGGTACTGCTCGCCGGCCTGACGTAGGGCGTACGCCGCGTTGGATGGGGGCAGCTGGTCCGCGAGGCCGGCCGCGCGCGCGTACTCGGCCAGCATCGCCGCCGTCCAGCCCAGGCGCTCGTACACGAAGCCGCGCCGGAGGTGCATCGTCGCGAGCACCTCCGGTGGGGCTACGGCCGCGTAGTCGGCGAAGAACCGCTCGAGGAGGGCCTCCGCCTCGGCGAACTTGCGCTGGCGGACGAGGATGGACGACTCGTAGTTGAAGACCGTGGCGTGAGCGGCGGTGCGAGCATCGCCGAAGCAGCGGTGGGCCCGCGCCACGAGGGGCTCGAGGGCAGCCCAGTCGCTTCGCCCCTGCTCGTACCGGGCGTAGTAGGCGCGGTGGAGGGCCTGCACCTGTGCTTCGCAGTCCGCCGGCTCCGCCGGCTGCGGCGGGCGCGCCGCGAGCAGGCCCGCCCCGACCAGGCCGGCGAGGATGAGCCGAAGCAGGCTCTTGCGCCTTGCAGTCGGGCACCTTATCATCGTTTTATCCCTTTGCACGTCCTTCACGAGGTGATCCCATGAAAGCACGCCCTGCCTGGATGTTAGCCCCCCGCGACGACCCTGACAAACCCGACGACGAGAAGAACGGCGGCGACGGCGGGAGCGGCGGCGGCGGCGGCGGCAGTGAAGAGCCGCCCCCCGCACCATCTCCCTTCGTTCGGAGGCGGAACTGATCTCCTGGCCGTCCAGGGTTCGCTCGCACATCCCGCCCGGCTGCTCTCCCGCGCAGCCGGGCTTTTTCGTGCCCCTGCGGCGGGTGAACCTCGGCCTCCGCCCCCTGTTGAACCCCGTCCCCGTTCCCGTTGCTGCCCATGCGTCTTCGCTCGCTCCGTCTCGCCTCCTTCCGCGCGCACGAAGAGACGGCGCTCGAACTCGGCCCGAAGGTGAACCTCCTCTACGGGCCCAACGGCGCCGGGAAGACGAACGTGCTGGAGGCCGCCCACTACCTCTGCCTCACCAAGAGCTTCCTCACGTCCACGGATCAGCACGTCGTCCGGCGTGGCCGGCCGTTCTTCGAGGTGGAGGGTACGTTCGAAGGGGCCCGGCGGGCGTCGCTGCACGTGAAGGTGGTGTTCGTGCCGGGGGAGGGGAAGCGGGTGTTCCTCAACCGGGCGCCGCTGGAGCGCCTGGCCGACCTCGTGGGCGAGGCGCCCGTCGTCGTGCTCTCGCCTGCGGACTACGTGCTCACGGCCGGCGGCCCCGAGGAGCGCCGCCGCTTCCTCGACGCCACGCTCAGCCAGGCCCACCCCGTCTACCTCGACGACCTCTTGAAGTACCGCCGTGCGCTCAAGCAGCGGAACGCGCTCCTCCAGCAGGTCCGCCGCGGCGGCCACCTCGCCGCCGGCTCCCTCCGCGCCTGGGACGAGGAGCTGGTGGCGCTCGGCGCGCGGCTCATCGTCCGGCGCCGCCAGTTCCTCGACCGCTTCGCCGACTTCCTCGCCGAGGCGTATCGCCTCCTCGACGCGGTGGGCGAGGAGCCGACGATGGAGTACCAGACGGTCGCGGGGGTGGACGAGGCCGCGGACGCCGAGGCCGTTGCGGAGGGCTTCCGCGTGACGCTGGCGCGGCTGCGCCGGCGCGAGGCCGAGCGGGGCCGCACCCTCGCCGGGCCCCACCTCGACGAGGTGCTGTTCCGCCTGGGCGGCTTCGAGGTGCGGCCCTACGCGTCGCAGGGGCAGCACCGGACGGTGGGGCTCGCGCTCCGCCTCGCCACGTTCCTCTACCTCAGGGACCGCCTCGACGAGGTCCCCCTCCTCCTCCTCGACGACGTGTTCGGGACGCTGGACGCGCGGCGGGCGGCCGTCGTGCTGGACCTGCTCCGGAGCGAGGCCGTCGGGCAGAGCCTGCTGACGGCCTCGCGGCCCGAGGCGGTGGCCGAGCGGGTGCCCCTCCGCGACGGGGAGCATCGGGCCTTCCTCGTCGTACACGGCGAGGTCACCGAGGCCTTGCCCGCGCCGCCGGGCGAAGGCGTGCTCGAGCCGGCCTCCGACCAAGGCTGACCATTCCCACTCGACCTCCTCATCCCGCCCTTCCGCTACCATGCCATCCCGCATCGTCCCCCACTGGCCCCTCCTCCTCGTCCTCCTCGTCGCTTCCGGCTGCGCCACCACGACCAACTACGTCACCGGCGAGTCGCAGCGGACGGCGTACTCGTGGGCGGAGCAGGTGCAGCTCGGCCAGCAGGCCGACCCGCAGATCGTCGCGCAGTACGGGCTCTACGACGACCCCCAGCTCACGCGCTACGTCGAGCAGGTCGGGCAGGCGGTGCTGCAGACGAGCGCCTACACCGACCCGAACACCCCCGCGGAGATCCGCAACACCCCCTTCTACTTCCGCGTCCTCGACTCCCCCGTCGTCAACGCGTTCGCGTTGCCGGGCGGGTACATCTACGTCACACGCGGGCTGCTCGCGCACCTGGACAACGAGGCGCAGCTGGCGGTGGTGCTCGGGCACGAGATCGGACACGTGCTCGGGCAGCACGCCGCCGAGCAGGCGGCGAGCGCGCAGCTCGGCCAGCTCGGCCTCCTCGGGGCCGCCATCCTCGGTGAGGTGGTTCTCGGGCAGGGCGTGGGGCAGGGGGTCCTCGAGTACGGAGGCGCCGCCGCCCAGCTCCTCTTCCTCCGCTACAGCCGCGACGCCGAGCGCGAGTCCGACCGCGCCGGCGTGGCCTACGCCGAGTTCGCCGGCTACGACGCCGCCGAGGCGGCGACCTTCTTCCGGTCGCTCCAGCGCATCAGCGCGCAGGCCGGGGCCCTGCCCTCCTTCCTCTCGACCCACCCCGACCCCGCCGAGCGCGAGCAGACGATCCCGCAGCTCGCCGCGCAGTACGACAGCGGCACCGAGGTGGGCGGGCCCGAGTTCCTCGGGGAGATCGAGGGGATCGTCCTCGGCGCCGACCCCCGACAGGGCTTCACGGAGGGTGACCGCTTCTACCACCCCGAGCTCCGTTTCCAGTTCGACGTGCCCCGTGGATGGACCGTCAACAACGCTGCCGCGGCCGTGACCATCGCCGAGCCCAACAACCGGGCGGTCATGGAGTTCACCTTCGCCGAGGGCGCCTCGGCGCAGGCGGCGGCGCGGGCGTTCGGACAGCAGCAGGGCGTGCAGGTGGGGCGGCAGGGGGCACAGCAGCTCAACGGCATCCCCGCCTACGCCGTCGAGGGGACGGCGAACACGCAGCAGGGGCAACTCGCCTTCGTGGCCTACTTCATCGAGTACGGCGGGAACGTGTACCGCTTCTGGGGCCTGGCCCCGGCTCAGGTCTACCGCAGCTACGAGCAGGCGATGGTCCGGGCGATCCGCAGCTTCGCACCGCTGCGCGATAGCCAGTACCTCAACCGCCAGCCCGTCCGCCTCGAGGTGGTCGAGGCCCCGAGGACGGCACCGTTCCAGTCGTTCCTCCAGGGGCGGCCCATGCCTCCCGACATGGACGCGGAGGACCTGGCCATCATGAACCAGGTCGAGCTGAACCAGCAGGTGCCTGCCGGGACCGCGCTCAAGCTGCCGGACTGAGCGCGGGTCGTTTCACGTGAAACGACGGGCTACTCCGTAGGCGGGACCACCACCGCCTCGCCGCCCATCATCATCTTCCCCCCCATGTAGGCGTAGATCCGCATCTTCACGTGCCGGAAGCGCTCGAGCTTCTCGGCCACCTTCACTTCGAGCGTGATCTCCGAGTCCACCGGGATCGGGCGCAGGAACTTGGCCGAGAGCGACACGGCGATGGAACCGGGTCCGGGGAAGTCCCGCCCCATCACCTTCGATGTGATCCCGAGCACGAACGTGCCGTGGACGATGGGCCGCTCGAAGCCCATGGCGCGGGCGGCCTCGGCGTCGAGGTGGATGGGGTTGTCGTCGCCACTCAGCTCCGCGAACGTCCGGACGTCCTCGGCCGTGATGAAGCGGGAGAAGGTGAAGCTGTCTCCGATCTGTAGCGCGTCGTAGGTGTTGGGCATGGGGCGGAAGGGCGTGGGGGGGAAGCGAGGGGGCCTAAGATAGACAACCCAGTCGAGGGATACGGGCCTTATAGGGCCCGGACCGCCGACGGCGAGCCGCGATCTCTACCCGCTCAGAGGCTGTTCGGGTTTTGACCTTTGAGCGCCCGTCAGCGTCTCGTGAGTTCCCCCTCACAAGACGCCCGAAGCCATGCCCCGCCCTGCACGGCGGCGCTTTAGCTCCGACCTGACGGACGCTCAGTGGGAAGCTAT
>DATGQT010000309.1:0-2221 GCA_035304085.1 Rubricoccaceae bacterium | reverse complement strand
GCCCGCAGGCACCGCCCACCAACTCTGCCTCAGGGCGCCGTCGGGCATGTGTGATCACGTGTGCTTTCAGCTATGGTTCAACCGGCCGTCCATAGCGTGGCCGCAAGTAGCTGATCTACAGTGACCTCTTGACAATCCCCTTCAACCTTGCCAAGGTTGAGGTCGCGGGTTCGAGTCCCGTGTTCCGCTCCCCGAAACCGCCCCTGCGACGACGTAGGGGCGGTTTTGCTTTGAGGCCGTCCGGCTGCCGGGGCGCCCCGGAGCCGGCGGTCGCCGCGCGGTCTTGCTTCTTTGGTCCTTCTCGTCCGACCTTCGCCTACCCCACCCCGCCGCCGACGGCCTCGGCGCTCGTCACGCAACACCCGAGGTTCGTCATGGAAACCCCCGAGAAGGCCCTCATCCGCGAGTGGTTCGACGAGGTATGGAGCAAGGGGAACGAGGACGCCGTCGATCGCCTCTTCGCCCCGGACGGCGTCGCCCACGGCCCCATCGACCAGGAGGACCGCGAGATGGTCGGGCCGAAGAATTACCTCCCGTTCTTCCGCCAGTACAAGGGGGCCTTCCCCGACATGCGGATCGAGGTGTTGCACGCGATCCAGGAGGGGGACATCGTCGCCGCGCGCTGCGAGGTCACGGGGACGCACACGGGGGAGGGGTTGGGGCCGCGGACGGGCCGGCCGGTCCACATCGAGGGGATGACGTTCGTCCGCATCCGCGACGGGCAGATCGTGGAGGCGTGGAACCTCTTCGACTTCGTGACCCTGCAGGCCCAGCTCGCGGGGACGGCGTAGCCGTCGCAGTGGCCCCTCCACCCGCCGCCGCCGCCGGAGCCGATGCATCGGTGGTGCTAATTTCTTAGCTTCGCCTCACGCCCTCCCCCACGGCGGCCCTCGCCGGCCATACGCCCATGCAGAACCCCCTCCCCTTCGCCGCGCTCGCCCTCGCCCTGGCGGTGCCGCAGGCCGCCCCCCACGCCCAGCCCAGCGGAGACGTGACGACGAACGCAGCCGAGGCGAACCCCCTCCTCCAGGACTGGACCGGCCCCTACGGCGGCGTCCCCGCCTTCGACCGGATGGACCTCGCCCACCTCGAGGCGGCGCTCGAGGCGGGCATGGACGGGCACCTCGCCGAGATCGACGCCATCGCGGCGAGCGCCGAGGCCCCCACGTTCGAGAACACCATCGTGGCGATGGAGCGGGCCGGCGAGCCGCTCGACCGGGCGTTCACCTACTACGGCGTCTGGAGCAGCAACCTGTCGTCGCCGGAGTTCCGCGCGATCCAGCAGCGGATGGCCCCCCGGATCGCGGAGTACGACGCGCGGATCACCCAGAACGCGGCCCTCTTCCGCCGCGTCCGTGCGGTGTACGAGGGGCGTCACGCGGCGGGCCTCCGGCCGGACCAGGTGCGCCTCGTCGAGCTCGTCTACGACCGGTTCGCGCGGAACGGGGCGACGCTGGAGGGCGCGGCGAAGGAGCGCTACGCCGCCATCGAGCAGCGGCTGGCCGAGCTCTCGACGCAGTTCTCGAACAACGTCCTGGCCGACGAGGAGGGCTACGTCCTCTACCTCACCGAGGACCAGCTCTCCGGCCTCCCGGAGTCGTTCGTAGCGGCCGCCGCCGCGGCGGCCGCCGAGCGCGGGCGTGAGGGCGAGTACGCCGTCACCAACACACGCTCCTCGATGGACCCCTTCCTGACGTACTCCGACGAGCGCGATCTCCGCGAGCGGGTCTGGCGCGCCTACTACAGCCGCGGCGACAACGGCGACGCGCACGACAACAACGCCCTCATCGCCGAGATCCTCCGGCTGCGCGACGAGCGCGTCGGCCTCCTCGGCTACGACACCTTCGCCGACTGGCAGCTGGAGAACCGGATGGCGAAGACGCCCGCGCAGGCGATGGCGCTGATGGAGGCCGTCTGGCCCGCCGCCCTCGCCCGCGTCGAGGAGGAAGTGGCCGAGATGCAGGCCGTCGCCGACGCCGAGGGCGCCGGCGTCACCATCGCGCCGTGGGACTACCGCTACTACGCCGAGAAGGTGCGCCGGGCGCGCTACGACCTCGACTCCGACGAGGTCAAGCAGTACCTCCAGCTCGACAACCTCCGCGAGGCCATGTTCTTCGTCGCGGGCGAGCTGTTCGGGTTCGCGTTCACGCCCGTCCCCGAGGGCGCCGTCCCCGTCTTCCACGAGGACGTGCGGGTGTGGGAGGTGACCGACCGCGCGACC
>DATGQT010000308.1:0-4956 GCA_035304085.1 Rubricoccaceae bacterium | reverse complement strand
CACCTCGGCGAGGCCGGCGAACACGTCGAGCATGGCGAGGAGGCGGGCGTCCTGCTGCACCGGCTCGACGCCCTCGGCCACCGCCATCCGCAGCGTCTCGAAGAGCTGCCGCTCCAGCTCCACCATCTTCTCCTCGGCCGTGAGGATCTTCTCCTCCAGCGCCTTCAGCTCGGGCGTGACGTAGCGCTCGGCGTTGGTGAGCGTCTGCTTGCGGATGTAGTCGGCCGGGACCTTGTCGCGGTGGGCGTTGGTGATCTCGAGGTAGTACCCGAAGACCTTGTTGTAGCCGATCTTCAGGCTCGGGATGCCCGTGCGGGCGCTCTCCTGGGCCTGGAGGCGGGCGAGGTACTGCTTCCCGTTCCGCGCGATCTCGCGCAGCTCGTCGAGCTCCTCGGAATAGCCGTCGCGGACGTACCCGCCGGCGTCCATCTTGGCCGGCGGCTCGTCCACCAGCGCGGCGGCGATGCGCTCGACGAGCGGCTGGCACAGCACGAGCCCGTCGCGGATCTTCGCCAGCGTCTCGCAGCGCTCCTCGGCCAGCAGGGACTTGAGCGCGGGCACCTGCTTCAGCGTCAGCTTGAGCGTGACGAGGTCGCGCGGGGTGGCGCGGCCGGTGCAGACCTTCCCCGCGAGCCGTTCGAGGTCGCCCACGTGGCGGAGCTCGTCGCGGAGGGCGCGGCGGAGGCGGGGGCTCGTGAACAGCGCGTCGACCGCGTCGAGGCGCTGGCGGATCTTGTCCACGTCGCGGAGGGGGCGGACGAGCCAGGCGCGCAGCATCCGCCCGCCCATCGGCGTGAGCGTCTGGTCGAGGATGCCGATGAGGCTCCCGTCGCGGCGGCCGTCCTGCATCGTCGCGACGAGCTCGAGGTTCCGCTTCGTGGCGGGGTCGAGGCTCAGGTAGTCCTCGGCGCTGTAGCGCTGGATGCGGCGGACGTGCGGGACGCGGCCCTTCTGCGTCTCGCCGAGGTAGTAGAGCGCCGCGCCCGCCGCCGCCAGCCCGAGCGGCATCTCCTCGACGCCGAACCCCTTGAGGGAGTGGGTCTGGAAGTGGCGGAGCAGCGTCTCGTAGGCGAAGTCGTACCCGAACACCCAGTCCTCCTGCTCGGTCACGGCGAAGGGGCCTAGGGGGAGGCTCGGCTTCTGCCCCTTCTCGACGAGCACCTCGGCGGGGCCGACGGTCTGGAGGAGGTAGGCGAACCGCTCGGCGGGCACCTCCGTCACCTGGAACTCGCCCGTCGAGGCGTCGAGGAAGGCGAAGCCGACGCGGCCGCGCGTGGCGCGGTCGGTGCCGAAGGCGGCGGCGGCGAGGTAGTGGGCGTGCTTCGGGGCGAGGAGCTGGTCGCGGAAGGCCACCCCCGGCGTGACGACCTCGACGACGCCGCGCTTGACGACGGTGCGGGCGTGCTTGGGGTCCTCGAGCTGCTCGCAGACGGCCACGCGGTAGCCGGCCTGGACGAGCCGCGGGAGGTACTGGTCGAGGGCGTGGTGGGGGAACCCGGCCAGCGGGGTCTCCTCGGCGGCGCCGTTGCCGCGGCGCGTCAGCGTGATGCCGAGGACGTCGGCGACGACGACGGCGTCCTGCTCGAACGTCTCGTAGAAGTCGCCCATGCGGAAGAGGAGGATGGCGCCGGGGTGGCGGTCCTTGATCTTCCAGTACTGCCGCATCAGCGGCGTCTCCTGCGCGCGCCGCCGCGCCTTCTCGTCCTTGATAAAGAGGTCCGCCTGTTCCCTGGCCATCGCGTGCGAAGTCCGCAATCGCCCCAAAATACGCGCGCCCGCTGCCAGCGACGTGGCAGCGGGCGCGGCGGGGGAGGGGCGGCGGGGTTACTGCCCCTCGCCCGGCGTGGTGCCGGCCCCGGCGCCGTCGATGGGCGGGTGGCCCGGGGGGAGGTCGCCGATGGGCGGGTGGCCGGGCGGGAGCGCGCCGGCGCCCGTCGCCGTGCCGGCCGTGCCGGCCGCGCCCGTCATCTCGACGACGCCGCAGCCGACGCGGTCGCCGGCGTCGCCGCTGGGCTGCGTCGTGAGGTCGTCCTCGCCCGTGTGGACGACGACGGCCTTGCCGACGATGCCGCGCTCGCCCTCGAGCGCGACGACGGCGTCGAAGAACGTGCCCGCCGCGCGCCCGTCGGCGCCGGCCTCGACGTTGCCGAGGTCGCCGACGTGGCGCTGCCCGACGGAGTCGGCGGGGGCGCCGTGGGGGCTGCCGAGGGGGGCGAAGTGCTCGCCGGCGGCGCCGCCGGGCGCGCCGTCGGGGCCGGGGCCGCAGTCGCCGTTCTGGTGGACGTGGAAGCCGTGGCGGCCGGGCGTGAGGCCGTCGAGGGCGTACGTCACCTGGACCCCGCCCTCGGCGGGCGTGAAGGTGACGGTGCCCGAGACGCCGGCATCGCCGAGGGGCTGGATCGTGGCCCGGGCGGCGACCCCGGTGGTGTCGGCCATCCCGGCCGCGTCGGCCATCGAGTCGGCCTCGGCGGCGGTGCCGGCGGGGGTGGAGTCCGGGGCGCCCTCGTTGGCGCAGGCGGCGAGGAGGAAGGGGAGGAGGAGGGCGAGGGGACGCATGGCGAGAGGGGGAGGGTGAAGAGGAGGGCGGCGCGGGGCGCCGGTCCGTTCAACCGGCCTCGCGCGCTGGAGTTCGGGCGTCACGGCGAGGTCCCGTCGAGATGCCCGTAGCCGGCGCGGCCGGGGGAGCCCCGCTTCAGGCGGTGCGTTTGACGGTCGATCCCCTACGGTGCGACCTTCTGGGCACATCGCCCTCCTCCGTCCCCATGCGCCGCGCCTCGCCCCGCCTCCTCGCCGCCCTCGTGCTGGCGTGCGGCCTCGTCGCCCCCGTCCGCGCGCAGTACGACGCCACCGTCGACTGCGCCGCCACGCCCACGGGGCACGTCGAGTGGCCCGCCGACGACCCCGTGTGGACGTTCGACTTCGTCCGCCCGGGAAACAGCGTCGGCGTCGACGGCTCCGGCCTCGAGCTCCGCGACGTGTACTACCGCGGCCACCTCGTCCTCCGGCAGGCCCACGTCCCCGTCATCAACGTGGAGTACGACCCCGGCGGCTGCAGCTGCTTCCGCGACTGGAATGACGAGGAGACCGGGTTCGCCACCGACGGCATCCGCCCCGCCCCCCAGAGCTGCTTCGCCGACGCCACCCCGGGCGCCGTCCAGACCACGTGTGACACGAACCAGCAGGGCGGCCAGGGCGGCAACCCCGGCTCGTTCGAGGGCGTCGCCGCCGAGGACTACGGCGACGAACTCGTCCTCACGACCCACATGGAGGCCGGGTGGTACCGCTACCGGATGAAGTGGCACTTCTACCTCGACGGGCGGATCTGGCCCGAGTACTCGTACTCCGCCGCCAGCGCCATCTGCACCCAGTACGGCCACCGCCACCACGCGTACTGGCGGTTCGACTTCGACATCGAGGGGAGCGACGGCGAGCGCGTCCACGAGATCAACCCCGCCGACGGCACCACCCTCACGTTCACGACGGAGGAGACGCGGACCTGGGGCGACCCCGAGGACGGCGTGTACTGGGAGGTGAAGGACGACGCGACCGGCCGCGGCTACGAGATCCGGCCGTCGTCGGCCGACCTCGAGCTCCCCGTCGACGCCTTCTCCAAGCTGGACGCGATGGTCCTCCGCTACCACGAGGGCGAGGTGGACGACGGCAGCCCGGACTGCGCCATCAACCCCGCGGCGCTGGTGAACGGAGAGGGCGTCGAGGGCACGGACGTCGTGTTCTGGTACCGTACCGGCGCCCTCCACCCCGCCGGCAACCCCTGGCAGTGCGACATCGTCGGGCCCATGCTCGTGCCCCTCGGCTTCGGCACCGCCACGGAGCCGGACGCGCCCGACGCGATGCCGGCGGGGTACGAGCTGGAGCGGGCGCAGCCGAACCCGTTCAACCCCACGACCACCGTCCGCTTCCGCGTCGCCGAGCCCCAGCGGGTCACGCTCGCGCTCTACGACGCGCTCGGCCGCCGGGTCGCCACGCTGTACGAGGGGTACGCCGAGGCGGGGCGGCGCGAGTCCGTGCGCGTGGACGGGTCGGGGCTCCCGAGCGGGACGTACACGGTGGTACTGGAGGGGGAGACCGTCCGCGGCACCACCCGCGTCGTCCTCATCAGGTAGGGCGGCCCGCCCGCCCCTATGGTGCCCCTCGCAGGCGGCGTTCCGGCGCCGAGGCGGGCTTGTGCGCGGTTGTGTGCGTTCGTGCCGTGCAGAGGCTTGTGATTTGCCTCGCGTTGTGCGACCTTTAGCTTCTCTCCGGCTTACCCACCAGCCCTCCCTCCCATGCATCCTCCTCTCCGGTTCCGCGGTGGGCTCCTCGCCCTCGCGCTCGTCGCGGCCCTCGCCGCATCTGCTCCGGCCGTCGACGCCCAGGACGCCCAGCGCGTCGTCCGCTCCTGGGTCGACGACGTCAAGCTCGACGACGGCACCACCGCCCGATGGACCGTCACGCTCACCTACGACGCGGCCACCGGGCAGTACGCCCGCACCGTCACCGACGCCTCCGGCGCCCTCGTCGAGCGGACGGTGCTGCCGCCCTCGCTGATGGCCCCGAACGCCGAGGAGCTCGAGCGGGCGAAGGCGATCATCCTCGCCGACCCCGAGCTCCGCGCGCTCTACGACCAGGCGAGCGAGCCGACGATCTCCGGCGGGTTCGTGCTCCTCCGCGAGGAGGGCCACCCGTGCGGCCCCGGCTCGCGCTGCCTCCAGTTCGACGTCTACGACGTCGACCACGCCGCCCGCCGCGTCGACCGGATCCGCTACGTGGTGGTGGACCTCCGGACGGGCACCCTCGTCTCGCGCAACTTCGACCCGAGCGCGAACGGGAACGAGACCCGCTTCAACCGCGACGGCCGCACCGACGCCCGCTGAGCCCCCCAACGCCAACCCCCTTCTGACATGAGACTCTCCACTACCTGCCTCCTCGCGGCGCTGGGGCTCCTGCTCGCGGCGA
>DATGQT010000307.1:0-6822 GCA_035304085.1 Rubricoccaceae bacterium | reverse complement strand
GCCCCCCTCGACGCCGAGGGCGACGAAGCGGTCGGCGAGGAGGCGGACGGTCCAGCGGGCGCGACCGGCCGGGGGCTCCGAGCACGCCAGCGCGATGAGGTGGGCCTCCGCTACCCCGTCGATCTTGGGCGGGCGCCCAGGTGCCGTCGTGCGGGCGCGGAGGGCCTCGTCGAGCCCCTCGGTGACGAAGCGGCGGCGGACGCGTGCGACGGTGGCGGTGCCGCAGGCGAGGGCGCCGGCCACGTCCTCGTCGGCCCACGACTGGCCGGTGCTCGCGCCGGGGGCATCCAGATCCACGTACCACACCGCCTGCGCCGAGGCGGGCGCAGCGGTGAGGGCGACCCCCCAGAGGAGCGCCGTGATGTACCGGGGGAATCTGATTGCAATCGAGCCTGGCACAACGCCTCCTCGCTCATCGGTCTACCACCCCATGATACACCGATCCCGCACGAACCCAGGGGAAATCCGAGGGATTCGTACGGGACCGGTGAGCTTGCCCCGGTCTGGTGGACACCCCGACCTTCCTACCAAGATCGAGGTGCCCCATGCCCAGAATCACCTACTCCGACGACTTCAAGCGTGAGGCCGTCCGCCTCGTCACCGACGAGGGCCACTCCCGCAAGCAAGTCGCCCGCGACCTCGGCGTCTCCCTCGGCGCCCTCCGCGACTGGATCCACCGCTTCGCGCCTGGGGGGGGCGCCGTCTCCGACGCCCTCCCCGAGGCCGAGCAGATCCGCCAGCTCCGGCGCGAGCTCCGGCGGGTCGAGATGGAGCGCGACATCCTAAAAAAAGCCGTCGGCATCTTCTCGCAGATGCCTCCGAAGTCATGAGGTACGCCTTCATCCGGCAGCACGCGAGCGAGTGCCCGGTGGCCACGGCCTGCCGCGTGCTCAGTGTGAGCCGGAGCGGGTACCACGCCTGGCTCGCCCGCCCCGAGAGCGCGCGGGCACAGGCCGACCGCGACCTGACCGCGATGATCGTGGAGGCGCACGCCGCGAGCCGCCGGACCTACGGGGCGCCCCGGCTCCACGCCGAGCTGCGTGATCAGGGCGTCCGTGTGGGGCGCAAGCGGGTCGCCCGGCTCATGCGTCAGGCCGGCCTCCGGGGCGCGCTTCATCCCCGCAAGCGCCGTCGTCGGGGTCTCGCCGTTGTAGAGCCCCCCGAGCATGGGCCTGACCTCGTGCGCCGTCGGTTCACCGCCGAGGCACCGGGCCGGGTATGGTGCGCCGACGTCAAGCAGGTATGGACGCGAGAGGGATGGCTCTATCTCGCCGCCGTCATCGACCTGCACAGCCGTCGGATCGTGGGCCACGCCTGTGGCTCGGCCTCGACGACGGCGCTCGTCACGCGGGCCCTGGCCTCGGCCGTCGGGCGGCAGCGCCCTGGCCGTGGGCTCGTCCACCATTCCGACCGGGGGGCGGCCTACGTCAGCGGGCCGTTCCTGGCGTCGCTCCAGGCGGCTGGCGCCGTGCGGAGCCTGAGCCGCCCCGGGAGCCCGCTCGACAACGCCGTGATCGAGAGCTTCTTCTCGACGCTGGAGCGGGAACTGCTCTCCGGCCGACCCTTCGCCACACGCGCCGAGGCGCGCTCGGCGCTGTTCGACTATATCGAGGTGTTCTACAACCGCCAGCGGCGCCATTCGACGTTGGACTACCTCAGCCCGGCGGCGTTCGAGGCGCGAACTTCAACCGAGGGGGTGTCCACCGAAGCGGGGTAAGCTCAGTGGCTTTCGGGGTGGGTCCGGGCCTCCTCGTCGAGGTGGGCGAGGACGTGACAGAGCAGGGCGCTGGGGACCTGGGGGGCCTGCTGCTGGAGGGCGCGGCCCCGGGGCGTGAGCCACACGTCCGGCGGCGTCGCCGTGCCGTCCTGCTCCACGAGGCCGGTCGCTTCGAGCTCTGCCAGCCACGTCGTAACGGCGCCCTCGCTGACGTGGAGCCGCCGGGCCAGACGCCGGGGCGTGGAGCCGTCGCGCTCCCAGAGCAACGCCAGCAGGAGGTACTGCGGCCGCGTGACGCCGAGCCGGCGCAGCACGGGCCGGTAGGCCTCGGAAAGCCGCCGCGCCGTGGCGTGCGTGGAGGGGGCCATGCGAGCCCCGAGGTAGGGAGAGCGAGCTTCGAGCGGCGGCAGTTCCATGGCGGGGAAGGGCGGAGTGGGGGCCTCATCAGGCTACCCCACCCCCCGCGCTCCGCCTCTCAGGGGAATCCGCACTCGCCCGCGCAGCCCGGCCGAATCAGGGAATGCCGCACCGGATACACAGCGGGTTTCCGTCCGCCTCGGTACGACGGCCGAGACGGAAACGCCACCCCCGGCGATCCGAGGGGGGCGTCGCACCGGCGAGGGCAGGCGGGGCTACTCCACGAGGCCGTAGGCCTGGCGGACGGCCTCGTAGTCGGAGTAGTCGAGGCCGCTCTTGGCGCTGGAAACGAAGAGGTCGCCCGGGATCAGGACCAGCTTGTACTCCGTCCGGGGCAGGTCCTCGAACGGGTAGATCGTGTCCGACGCGACGACGTCGATGTAGAGGTCCTGGAGGTCGTAGGAGTACGTGAAGGAGACGGTGTAGTCCACGAAGAGGTCACCGTCCTCGTCCACGCCGATGGAGAAGGGGAGGGCGGTCCAGGTCCCGCCGCCGCCACTAAGGAGGAGGCTGCCGTCGGCGTAGAGGAGCACGGCGCCGTCGTCCACCACGTCGGCGGTCATCTCCGGCACCTCCCGGTGATAGCTGCCGACGAGGTTGTCGTTGCTGATGGTGAGGTCGTCGCCGGAGACGCTGAAGGTGCGGACGATGATGTCGTTGCCGATGACGACGATGTCCTCGTGCTGGTCGCACCCGCTCACGACGGGGAGGAGGAGGGGGAGGAGCAGGAGGAGGGAGGCAGGCGTGCGCATGGGGGAACGAGCTAGGGGGGAGGTACCGGGTGAGCCGCCCGTGCAGCGAACGGGGTAACACCGTCCGCAGGCGGCTTCAAAAAACCGCGAGGCGCCGCCACCCGGGCAGCGCCTCGCCGAAACGAAAGGGGGACGCGGTCAGGACGTCAGCCGCCGCGCGCCGCTGTAAACGGCTCCGACGAACGCGATCTTCGTCAGGTCCCACACGACGAACCGCAGCCAGCCCCGGTCGAGGGACTCCCACCACGTCGCGTGATCGGCGGCGTAGTGAAGGACGGTCACGCCGCACGTGAAGAGGACGGCGGAGCCGGCGAGGACGGCGAGGGCGCTGCCGAGCCACGTGTTCCACCGCGCCGAGAGCGCGCCGATGGTGGCCGCCGCCAGCGGCCAGCCGAGGAGGTAGCCGCCCGTCGCGCCCGCGAGGTGCTCGGCGCCCGAGGCGCCGCCGGCGTAGACCGGGAGCACGAGGCCGAGGGCGAGGTAGAGCGTCATCGCGAGGAAGCCGTTCCGCCCCCCGAGGAAGAGGCCGCTGCCGTAGACGGCCAGCGTCTGCAGCGTGATGGGCACCTCCCAGAGGTAGAGCCGGATCTCGAACTGCGCGCCGAGCGCGGCCAGCAGCGCGAAGCCGACGACGCCGGCCGCCTGGACGGCGAGCGACGCCTGCCCGGAGCGGAGCGCGTCGATGGAAGCGGGGCGGGGAGAGCGAAGGGCGAGGGTGGCCATGCCGGCAGCAGAAGGGTGAACGGTGCCCGAAAATACGAAGACGCGCCGTATCGGGGGCGGAGTCCCGGCGAAGCGTCGGTGTACCTTCCGGGGTCCATCGCCCCCGCCCATGCCCGATCTCGTCCAGGCCGCCATCGAAGGCGGCATCCTCCGGCTCACGCTCGCCCGGCCCGAGAAGAAGAACGCGCTCACGCGCGCCATGTACGAGGCGCTCACGGCCGCACTCGACGCCGCCCGCGACGACCGGGCCGTCCGCGTCGTCGTGCTCGCCGGCAGCGGCGGGAGCTTCACGGCGGGCAACGACCTCACCGACTTCCTGAACGACCCGCCGACGGGCGAAGACAGCCCCGTCTTTCGTTTCCTCCGCGCCGTGAGCACCTTCCCCAAGCCACTCCTCGCGGCCGTCGAGGGGCCGGCCGTCGGGGTCGGTACGACGGTGCTGCTTCACTGCGACCTCGTCTACGCCGCGCCGACGGCCCGTTTCCGGCTCCCGTTCGTCGCCCTCGGGCTCGTCCCGGAGGCGGCGTCGAGCCTGCTGCTGCCGCGCACGGTCGGGCCCAAGCGGGCGGCCGAATTGCTCTTCTTCGGCGAACCGTTCTCGGCCGACGAGGCGTTCCAGTTCGGCCTCGTCAACGCCGTCGTGGCGGAGGGGGAGTTGGAGGCGCGCGTGCTCGCGAGGGCGCGGGACCTCGCGGCCAAGCCGCCCGCCGCCGTTCGCCTCACCAAGGCGCTGCTGCGCGCGCCGCAGGCCGAGGCCGTCGCCGCGACGCTCCGCGAGGAGGCCGCGCACTTCGTCGACCGGCTGGGCTCTTCCGAAGCGCAGGAGGCGCTGACGGCGTTCCTGGAGAAACGCGCGCCGGACTTCTCGCGGTTCGACTGAGCCCGCCTCGGTGCCGAGGCAGGCCGAGCGACCGGCGGGCCGAGAGCCGATCCACCACCGTCGTCTCCCGGCCGCCGATCGCGAGAGGCCGGTCGGGTTCGGACCCGAGGCTCTCGTACCTACCTACGCGAAACGACGGGAGAACGGGTCATCCTTCCCTTTTGGGGGCGTCAGTGGCCCAGCGGCCAGAGTGCGCCCTGGGAGCGGCCGTGCTCGGTGCGTTCGTCGTACGCCCGGTTGAGCCCGCCGTACGACTGCTGGATCTGCGCGGCCTGCTGCTCGGCGAGCGCGTCGACGCCGGCGCACGAGGGCGCGCGCAGGCCGGTGAGCATCCGCCGGATCATCTCGGCCTCCTCCTCGGCGAGGCGCCGGTGGCCGTCCTCGTGGTTGCGCAGCGCCCGCTCGAACTGCCGCCAGTTGCGCTCCATGGCGTAGGGCGTGCCGGGAGTGGGCTGCCAGCGGGGCAGCGTGACGGTGATCTTGAGGTACACCGCGATGTTGCTCAGCACGCAACCGGTCACGCTCTCCTGCTTCCAGTAGGTGTAGCGGACCTCGGACTGCGTCAGGCCGAAGTAGCGGTGGCCCTCCCACGACGGCCCCTGGCGCAGCATGGCCTGGAGGAGGTCCTGCTCGGAACGGCCCTGGACGTCGTAGTACACCACCTCCAGCGTGCGCTGGACGCCGCCGGGGACGCCGCCGGGGACGCCGCCCCCCTGCGCCGAGGCGGGCCGGGCGAGGGCCGCGAGCACGAGGAGAACGAGGAGCGGGCGCATCGGAGGGGCGGTGGGGAAGGCGGCCCGGAGTATCGGCCGGTGCGGCCCGGACTCAAACGCGCGCCACCGGCGGCGTCATCGCGCCGTCCCCCGACGGCGCGGCGGCGGGCTCGTAGGCCAGCGCCGGGGCCAGCCACCGCTCGACCTCCTCGACCGCCATCCCCTTCCGCCGCGCGTAGTCTTCGATCTGGTCGCGCCCGAGCGGGCCGAGGTTGAAGTAGGCCGCCTCGGGATGCGCGAAGTAGAGCCCGCAGACCGTCGCAGGCGGCGTCATGGCGAGGTGCTCGGTGAGGCCGGCGCCCGCGTGCGTCTCGGCATCGAGGAGGCGGAAGAGGGCGACCTTCTCGGTGTGATCCGGCTGGGCCGGGTAGCCGGGCGCGGGCCGGATGCCCCGGTAGCGCTCGCGGACGAGGTCGTCGTTGGAGAGGTTCTCGTCCGGCGCGTAGCCCCAGAGGTCCTTCCGAACGCGGGCGTGCAGGTACTCGGCGAAGGCCTCGGCCAGCCGGTCGGCCAGCGCCTGCGTGAGGATGGCGTGGTAGTCGTCGTGGTCGGCGCGGAAGCGCGCGGCCAGCGCCTCGGCGCCGTGGATGGAGACGACGAAGGCGCCGAGTGCGTCCGTCCGGCCTGATTCGGCGGGCGCGACGAAGTCGGCCAGCGCGCGGTTGGGCTTGCCGGGCGTCTTTGCGGTCTGCTGGCGGAGCGTGTGGAACGTCGCTACGCGCTCGCCGTGCTCGCTGAACACCGCGAGGTCGTCGCCCTCGGCGTGGGCGGCGAAGAGCCCGGCCACGCCGCGCGGCGTCAGCAGCCCCTCCGCCTCGGCGCGGTCGAGGAGCGCGTTCGCGTCGTCGAGGAGCTGCCGGGCCTGCGCGCCCACGCGCGCGTCGTCGAGGAGCTGCGGGTACTTCCCCTTCAATTCCCAGGCGATGAAGAATGGGCCCCAGTCGATGAACGGGCGGAGGTCGGCGACCGTCACGTCCGTGAACGGCGTCACGCCCGGCCGCTTCGGCGGCGTGATGGGCGCGGCGTCCCAGTCGAGCGCGAGGCGGTTGGCGCGGGCCGCCGCCAGCGGGAGCAGCGTCTGCGTCCGGTTCCGCGCGGCGTAGCGGTCGCGGACCTCCTCGTACTCGGCGGCGACCTCGGCGGCGAAGGCGTCGCGCTGCTCGGCGGAGACGAGGGCGCTGACGGTGGGCACGCTGCGGCTGGCGTCGAGGACGTGGACGACGGGCGCCGAGTAGGCCGGGGCGATCCGGACCGCCGTGTGCACCTTCGAGGTCGTCGCCCCGCCGATGAGCAGCGGCGTCGTCATCCCGGCCCGCTCCAGCTCGCGCGCCACGTGCACCATCTCGTCGAGCGACGGCGTGATGAGGCCCGAGACGCCGATCGCGTCCACCGCGTGCTCGCGCGCGGCGGCGAGGATCCGCTCGGCCGGCACCATCACGCCGAGGTCGAGCACCTCGTAGTCGTTGCACCCGAGGACGACGCCGACGATGTTCTTGCCGATGTCGTGCACGTCGCCCTTGACGGTGGCGAGGAGCACCTTGGCGCGGGCGCGGGCGCCCA
>DATGQT010000306.1:0-3506 GCA_035304085.1 Rubricoccaceae bacterium | reverse complement strand
GCCCGCGTCGCAGACGATGAGCGTCCGCTCGAACTGCCCCGTGTTGGCCTCGTTGATGCGGAAGTACGTCGAGAGCTCCATCGGGCAGCGGACGCCCGGGGGGACGTAGCAGAAGCTGCCGTCGGAGAAGACGGCCGAGTTCAGCGCGGCGAAGAGGTTGTCGGTGTAGGGCACCACGCTCCCCATGTACTTCCGCACGAGGTCGGGGTGCTTCTCGACGGCCTCGGAGAACGAGCAGAAGATGATGCCGTGCCGGGCGAGCTCCTCGCGGAACGTGGTGGCGACGGAGACGGAGTCCATCACGGCGTCGACGGCGACGCCGGCCAGGCGCGCCTGCTCGGCGAGCGGGACGCCGAGCCTCTCGAAGTCGGCCAGGATCTCGGGCGGCACCTCGTCGAGGCTCTTGTACTTCGCCTTCTTGCCGGGGGCGGCGTAGTAGTGGGCGTCCTGGAAGTCGATGTCCGGGAGCGTGAGGTGGGGCCAGTCCGGCATCCCGCGCTCCTCGAGCATGCGGAAGAACTGCTCGAGCGCCTTGAGGCGGAAGGCGAGGAGCCAGTCGGGCTCGCCCTTCTTCTCGGAGATGAACCGGATGGTCTCCTCCGAGAGGCCCTTCGGCGCCTTCTCGCTCTCGATGTCGGTGACGAAGCCGTACTTGTAGCCCTGCTCGGCGACGTCCTCGAAGAAGTCGTGTTCGGTGTAGGTCGGCATGGTGGAGGCCCTGAGAGGGGGGCGGGGGCGGTACCGCAGGGGGGGTGGGGGGTTCCCCCTCCGAGCGCGGCGTCGCGGGCGGTCATGAAGCCTTCATAGCGCCGCCTCCGCTGCGAAAGCGAAGCTTCCCGGAGGAAACCCGCCCGGCGTGGGTAGGTTATGCAGACGCGATCTAAAGAGTGCCCCGCGCAGGGTTAAGTTTCCCCCAAAGCCACCCGCCCCGATGGAAGCCGCCTCCCTCCACATCACCGACGCCGCCGCCCGCCGCCTCCGCGAGGTCGCCGCCAACGAGGGCGTGGACCTCTCGAAGTCGTACCTCCGCGTCGCCGTCGTCGAGGGGGGCTGCTCCGGGCTCACGTACGACCTCGGGTGGGACTCCGTGGTGCGCGAGGCCGACCGCCTCGTCGAGGAGCAGGGGCTCCAGGTCGTCCTCGACCGCCGCTCCTACCTCTACCTCGAGGGCACCACGCTCGACTTCTCGGACGGGCTCGAGGGCAAGGGCTTCCACTTCCACAACCCCCAGGCCGCGCGCACCTGTGCCTGCGGCGAGTCGTTCTCGCTCTGAGGTTCCGGGCTGGAGCCATGGGCTCCGGGCTATCTTCGCAGGTACGCGACTGCCCATAGCCTGCAGCCATGACGGTCCCGGCACGCCCCCTACGTATCACTGTCGAGGAATACTTCGCCCTCGACGCCGCCGCGCCCGAGGGCGTCCGCTACGAATACTGGGACGGCTACGTGGTCCCCCAGCACGGCTACGACGAGACGGGGGCTGTCGCGATGGCCGGGGCCTCGCCCGCGCACAACCAGATAGCCGTCAACCTCACGGCCGTGCTGGCTCCGGCGATGCGGAAGCGGGGGTGCCGGGGCGGGCAGGCCGACCAGCGCGTCCAACTCCCCCCGGGCCGCTACGTCTACCCCGACCTCGTCTTCGCCTGCGGCGAGCCGCGCTACAGCGACCACAACCCTCCCGCGCTCCTCGACCCAACCCTGGTCGTGGAGGTCGCTTCGCCCTCGACGGCCGACAGCGACCACGGCCCCAAGCGTGAGGCGTACACGCAGGTCGAGAGCCTTCAGGCGTACTGGATCGTGGAGCAGGACCGTGTGGCCGTCACCGTGTACGAGCGCGACGGGGCCGACTGGCGGCTGCGCCGTATCGAGGGGCTGGGGGCCACCGTCGAGAGCGAGGGGCTGGGGCTGGCCGTGCCGCTCGCGGAGATCTACGCCCTCGTAGACCTGGCCGCTGAGCCCGATGCGTCGCCCTCGCGCTGACGGGTCGTGCCCCGAGGTCCATGGCCAAAAAGAAACCCCGCCAGCCTTACGGGGCGGGCGGGGGGCGGTGACAGCGCCGGCGCAGGGCCGGCATGCGGCACACTGTGGAGGGCTAAACGATTAGCACCCCCGCACGCGTTCCGGGTGCTAGCCCTTTCGCACCATCTTCGAAAACCGTCAGCTCTCCACGCGGACGGTGTCGGTGCGGACCGAGTCGGCGGGGGCTTCCGCGGACGACCACGTGATCCGGTCGCCCGCGACCAAACCGTAGCGGTCGACGAACCCCGCCGGGGTCTCGACGACGAACCGCGCCGGGCCCTCCGACGGCAGCACCTCCGGCGAGAGCGGCTCGGCATACTTCGCCGCGTTGAGGAACGTCGAGTCCGGCCCGAAGAACATGATGTCGAGCGAGCGCGGGGTGTTCGCCATGTAGAACGTGCGCGGCTGCACGTCGGGGAAGACGAAGAGCATGCCCCAGTCGTCGGGGATGCAGCGGCGGTCCATGAGCCCGCGCTGGATCGTCGAGTCGGTGTCCACGATCTCGACGGCGATCTCCTCGATGGGGGTGCCGTCGGCGCGGAGGAACTGGAGGTGGGCGTCGGTGCGGTACGTGATGCCGGGGCGGTCCTGGCAGCCGCCGGGCGTCGCGCCCGAGCCGGCGTCGGTCTCGGCGGGCTCGGGGCTCCCGCAGGCGGCGAGGAGGAGGAAGGGGATCAGGAGGAGGGAACGGCGCATCGAAAATCGGTTCGTCGGGCAGCGTGAAGGTACGGAGCGTGACGCTTGAGGGTGTGGCGCGTGTCCCTCCACCTGTCTCGTAGCCCATACGAGGCGCCGAGCCAACCCCTCCCCCCGGGGAGGTGTCCCGCCAACGGCGGGACGGAGGAGGTTCAGACATCCGAGGTGCCACCGCCGCCCGAAGCGCCCTCACCCCCCAGTCGCCTGCGGCGACAGCCCCCCGAGGGGGGCGGTGATCTGGAGCCCCGAACGGGATGAGCCGCGTGTTCATGTCCCCGTCAGCTTCACCGCCACGGCGTCGGCCAGTGCCGCCCCCTCGGGCGTGAGCCGGACCCGACCGGGCTCGACGGCCAGCAGCCCGGCCGCCTCCAGCGCCGCCACTTCGGCGCGCCGGTCTACGAGGAGGTCCACCCCGTAGTCGCGCGCCAGCGCGGCCAGGTCGAGGCCCACGTCGAGGCGGCGGAGGCCGAGGAGGACGGCCTCCTCGGCCAGCGCGTCGGCGCCGAGCGTCTCGCGCTCGTCGAGCGGCAGCTCGTGCGCGTCGAGGAGGGCCTGGTAGCGGCCGAGGTGCCGCACGTTCGACCACCGGTGCGCCAGCGAGCGGGTCTTCCGCCAGAACGAGTGGGCGCTCGGGCCGAAGCCGAGGTAGTTGGCGTGGCGCCAGTAGGCGCTGTTGTGGCGGCTCTCGTGGCCCGGCTTCGCGTACGACGACACCTCGTAGTGCGAGAACCCCCGCGCCGTGAGGTATTCGTGCGTGAAGAGGAAGCGCTCGCGGAGCGATTCGTCGCCCTCGG
>DATGQT010000305.1:0-5381 GCA_035304085.1 Rubricoccaceae bacterium | reverse complement strand
CCCGTCGCCCGAGGGCATGCGGCCGTTGCCCGTGGGGGGGGTGGGGAGGGCGTTCGTGGGGGGCTTCTGCTCTGCCATGCGTGGTCGTTGGAGGTCCGGGGGGACGGCCCGAGGGGCGGCGCCGGCGGCGCGCATCTGATCCCGCAAATTTACCACTTACGGGCCGCTCTTTCAGGTTTTTCTCGAACGCCGCGACCCCAGCGCCGGTTGCCCGCCGGGGGCCGTTTCACGCCCGTTCCACGAGGGCTGCGCGGAGCGCGTCGAGGTCGTCGGCGAGGCGCTCCAGGAAGGGGCCGAGGTCGCCGTCGAGGGCGTCCTCCTCGGCCAGCGAGCGGGCCTCGCGGTGGCGCCGCCGGACGACCTCGACCAGGTCTTCGCTCACAGCCGGGTAGAGGCTGAGGAGGCGCTGGTGCGCCACGCGCAGCTCCTCGGCGAGGTCGGCGAGGGCGAGGCGGTCCTCGAACGCCTGGACCAGCGCCGCGTGCGGGTCCTCGGGCACACCGGCGGCGGCGCGGAGGCGGAGGCGCACGAGCAGCCGGCCGATCCGCTCGGCGGCGCCCCACAGGTACAGGCGCACCGGCGCCTCGGGCTCCTCCTCGGTCGGGTCCTCGCCGGCCCGGCGCGCGGCGATCCCGCGGCTCACCCCGAGCGCCGCCCGCAGCGCGGCGACGAGGGCGAAGGTGTGGAGGGCGGCGGACGTGAAGCGGTCGTCGGTCATGGGCCAGTTTGGAGTTCGAGGTTTGAAGTTCGGAGAGCGGACTCCAAACCCCAAACTCCAAACCTCACACTTCCAGGTACCGCAGGAAGGCGTCCACGCGGCCCTGGAGGTCGGCGTCGGCCTCGTCGAAGAGGGCGACGATGCGGTAGCCGTGGTGCTCCATGAGGTGGCGCACGCGCGCCGAGTCCGTCACGTTCAGCTTCAGCGTCACCCGCACGAGCCCCGCGCCGGGGTCGTCCTCGGTCGAGACCGAGAGGATGCGGACGTCGTTCTGCTCGATGAGGTAGGCGAGCTGCGCGAGCGAGAAGTCGCGCCGCTGCCCTTCGAGGACGACGATGGCGCCGGGCTCCTCGGTGGCGAGCATGTGGGCGAGCTGGCCGAAGAGCGCCGGGCGCACGACGAGGCCGAGGTAGCGGCCGTCGGCGGCGGCCACCGGCATCACGCTGAGGGTGTGCGTGAGCATCCGGTGCGCCGCGTCGAAGACGTGGGTGTCCGGCGTGACGGAGACGGGCTCGCCCCCGGCGAGGGCGGCGAGCGGGGTGTCGGGGTCCGGGTGCGCGCGGAGGGCGGCCTCGGTCATGATCCCGACGAGGTGCCCCTCGACCCCGACCACGGGCAGGTGCTCGACACCGTGCTCGGCCATGCGGTAGAGCGCCTGGCCGACGGTGTCCGTGACCGCGAGGGCCTGGACGGTGGGGCTGAGGAGCGTCTGGACGGTCATCGGGGGTGACGCGCCGGCAGAACCGGCGGTGGGGGGACGGTCTACTGTAAAGTCGTGCAAGGGGCGTTCCACGTCACGCCGTTCGCCCGCGGCCTCCGACGATTCGGCGGCGCCATCGGGCGGTTCGGTGGGAGCGGGGACCTGCGGTCGGGTCATTCTCCCTCGGCGGAAGAAGAAACGGACTGCCGGCCGTCCAGCGCCACCGCCTCGGCGGCCCCGTCGCCGCCGGGGTCCATCGGTGCGCTGGTGGGCACGAGGTGCGCGAACCGCGCGAGCATGCGCGCGAGCTCGGGCGCGTTCTTGGCCGAGGCGCGGTAGCGGATCCGCAGCGTCGGGACCGCCTCGCCGTAATCGTCGGCCATCAGCGTCTGCTCGTCGAGCACCTCGGCGACGCTGCGGAGGTAGGCGTAGCTCCGCGCCTCGGCCACCGGCAGCAGCGCCTCGCGCTCCACGTAATCGCTCTCGATGAGCGCCAGGAGCTGGGCGCGCAAGCCATCGAGCCCGATCCCGCGGAGGGCCGAGACGAACGCGGCGTGCTCGTACTCCGCCCGCAGCGACGCGATCAGCCCGCGCTCCTCCAGCACATCCACCTTGTTGAAGACGATGAGGGTCGGCTTGTCGAGGGCGCCGAGCTCCTCGAGCGTCTGGCGGACGACGCGGATGTGGTCCTCGAAGTGGGGGTGGCTCGCGTCCACCACGTGCAGGAGCACGTCGGACTCGCGGACCTCGTCGAGCGTGCTCTTGAAGCTCTCGATGAGGCGGTGCGGCAGCTTCCGGATGAACCCGACGGTGTCCGAGAGGAGGACGGGCTTGTTCGGGGCGAGGTAGACCTGCCGCGTCGTCGCATCGAGGGTGGCGAAGAGGCGGTTCTCGGCGAGCACGCCGGCGTCGGCCAGCGCGTTCATGAGCGTGCTCTTGCCCGCGTTGGTGTAGCCGACGAGGGAGACGCGCGTGAGCTCGGAGCGGCCCTTCCGCTGGGTCGTCCGCTGCCGGTCGATCTTCTCGAGCTGCTCCTTGAGCACGGCGATCCGGTTGCCGATCAGCCGGCGGTCCGTCTCGATCTGCGTCTCGCCCGGCCCGCGCATGCCGATGCCGCCCTTCTGGCGCTCGAGGTGGGTCCACTGCCGCGTCAGCCGGCTGCGGAGGTAGTCCAGCTGGGCGAGCTCGACCTGCGTGCGGGCGGTGGCCGTGCGCGCGTTGCGGGCGAAGATGTCGAGGATGAGCGCGGTGCGGTCGAGGAGCTTCGTCTTCAGCTCCTTCTCGAGGTTGCGCTGCTGCACCGGCGAGAGGTCATCGTCGAAGACGACGAGGTCGGCGTGGTGCCGGTCCACGAGCTTCTTCAGCTCCTCGACCTTCCCCTTGCCGACGTAGGTGGCGGCGGAGAGGCGGGGGAGCGCCTGCGTCACGCGCGCGACGACGTCGGCGCCGGCCGTGTCGGTGAGGAGGGCGAGCTCGTCGAGCCCGTCCTGGAGGTCGTAGTCGGTCTGCTCCGGCGTCTGTACGGCGACGAGGATAGCTACTTCGCGGGGGGTCGTCCGGGGGACGGAGGAACGGTGAGCCAAATGGTATCGGAGGCGGTGGAGGGATGGCGAGGGCCGTGCTGTGTGCGCGGCCATGTGCTCCCGCATGTGCGGAGGCAATGAACGTCCGCGCGCGCGTGCTGTTGCCGGACGCGCCCCGAACATAGAGGAAATCAGGTGAACCCGCGCGTGAAAACGACGGACGACGAGAGAGGCGTGCAAGCGGGCAGGCGTGCGAGCCTGCACGCTCACGCGCCTGCGCTCGCGGTCTCCGGCTTCCACCGCATCGCCACGAGCATCTCGGCCACGAGGAAGGCCAGCGCCAGCGCGAGGAACACGTTCCACAGCTCCACGCCCGCCCGCTCGGCGCGCAGCCGCTCGGCCGCCGCCAGCCCGGCCCCGCCCGCCGCGTCGAGCACGCGCACCTCGGCGCCGGTGGCCGCCGCCAGCCGCTCGCGCGCCGCCCGCTCCGTCAGCGCCGCGAGGTCGGACTCCCGCGGGTCGAGGTTGACGGCCACGCGCCGGAGCAGCGCCTCGCCCTGCATCACGTCGTAGACGCCCGGCGCCGTCACGGCCTCCTCGACCTCCAGCACCACGCCGCCGGGCACCGTCCGCTGCGCGGGCGTCCACTCGGCGCCGTCGGGCCCCACGAGGCGGAGCGGCTCGGCGCCCGTCACGCCCTCCACGCGCAGCACGCCGCCCTCGCCCACCGTCAGCGCCTCGGCGCCCGCGGCGTCGGCGGCGAGATAGACCACGGAACGGTAGAGGAGCGGGACGAACAGCCCGCGCAGCGGGAAGTCGCTCCACCGGGGGTCCGGGGCGACGGTGTAGAGGAGGACGGCGCCCTCGCCGTGGCGGATCTCCTGCAGGAACGGCGTCCCCCCCGCGAGGCCGATGAGCGTCTGCTCGTCGCCGCCGCCGGGGGCGTAGCGCGCGGCGTAGGCCACCTCAGGGCTCTCCAGGCGGGGACGCGAGGCGTCGTCGAAGATGCCCTCGAAGAGCGGGTGCTCCAGGTCCGTGGCGCCGAAGCCGCCGAGCGACGGCCCGCCGGGCTGGCCGAGGAAGCCGTCGAGCCGTCCGCCGCCGAGGGCGCCGAGGAGCGGGCCGTAGGCGCCGGCCTCCGTCCCGGCGAACAGCAGCAGCCCCCCGCCGCCCTCGACGTAGCGCTGGAGCAGCGCGACCTCGCCGCTGGAGAGGTCCGCCGGCCCCACGAGCACGACGGCGTCGTAGTCGTCCACGCCGGCGGCGGCGAGGGCACCCTCGTCCACCTGCGCCACGTCGAGGGCGCCGCGCTCGGCGGCGAGGCCGAGGGCGAGGGTCACGAGGTCGGCCCGCGCGCCGCTGCCCTGGACCACGAGCACGCGCTGCGCCTCGGGCACGTGGAGGGCGAAGTAGCGCACGTCGTCCCACTCGGCGTCGTCGGGGGCGAGGCGGACCTCGCCGCGGAGCCACCCGCGCCGGGGCGGCGTGAACGAGAACCGCACGGTCGTCGGCGTGCGCTCCGGGAGGTCGGCGGCCGTCTGCGCCACGCGCTGCCCCTCCAGGAACACGCTGGCCGTGTAGCCCTCGACGGCGTCGCCGTAGCGGACGAGCGTGGCGGAGAGCTCCACCGGCCGCCCCGGCTCCACGATCCGGCTCACCACCTCGACGCCGGCGACGGCCGTGTTGGCGTGGGCGCGCTCGCCGAGGGGCAGCAGCGTCAGCGCCATCCCCTCCGGCAGCGGCGTCGAGGTGGAGTCGGTGAGCGTGGACTCCTGGAGGTCCGTGATCAGGAACAGCTCCCGGACGGGGTTCTCGGCGCCTTCGAGGAGGCTGGCGGCACGGGCGAGCGCGGCCGTCGCCGTCGTCGCCCCCGGCCGGGCCTCGACCTCCTCGACGGCGTCTAGCGCGGGCTCGGAGGAGGTGAAGGCGACGGGGGCGGGGGCTTCGCCCGCCGGCGGCGGCGCCGTCTGGACGAGGAACAGCTCGTCGCCGGGCTGGGCGGCCTCGGCGAGGGCGGCGGCGAGGGCCCTGGCCTGGTCGAGGTAGGCCCCCTGCGCGTCGCGCTGCGTCATCGAGAGCGAGTTGTCGAGGACGAGGGCGACGGCGGCCGGGGCGCGCCCGCCGAAGACGCCCTCCCAGGCGCTCACGAGCGTCGGCCGGGCGAAGGCGAGGACGAGGCACGCGATGGCGAGGGTGCGGAGGGCGAGCAGGAGCCACTGCCGGATCCGCACGCGCCGCATCGTCCGCTTCTCGAGCTCGCGGAGGAAGGCGAGGCTGGAGAAGTCCACCCGCTTCGGCCGGCGGAAGTTGAAGAGGTGGATGATGAGCGGGATCGCCGCGGCGGCGAGCCCGAGCAGGACGAGGGGGTTGAGGAAGGCCATAGGCCCGAGGAACGACCGGGGCGCGCGGAATGATGCGGGGGCGCCCAATATCGCCCGCC
>DATGQT010000304.1:0-25756 GCA_035304085.1 Rubricoccaceae bacterium | reverse complement strand
GGGGTGGGCCATCGTCAACTTCGTGTGGTGGGTCGGTATCGGCCACGCCGGCACCCTCATCTCGGCCATCCTCTTCCTGTTCCGGCAGCGGTGGCGGACGAGCATCAACCGCGCCGCCGAGGCGATGACGCTCTTCGCCGTTGCCTGCGCCCTCGTCTTCCCGACGTTCCACGTCGGCCGCGTGTGGGCGATCTACTTCACGCTGCCGATCCCGAACCAGATGGCGATGTGGCCGCAGTTCAAGAGCCCCCTGCTCTGGGACGTCTTCGCCGTCTCCATCTACGGGACCGTCTCGCTGCTGTTCTGGTACGTCGGCCTCATCCCGGACCTCGCCACGCTCCGCGACCGCGCCGTGAAGCACGGCCGGATGCTCCGCGCGCGGGTCATGGGGTTCTTCTCGCTCGGGTGGACGGGGAGCAACCGGCACTGGCGCCACTACGAGCGGGCCTACCTCATCCTCGCCGGCCTCGCCACGCCGCTCGTGCTCTCGGTCCACTCCGTGGTGTCGTTCGACTTCGCCGTCTCCATCGTCCCCGGCTGGCACACGACGATCTTCCCGCCCTACTTCGTCGCCGGCGCCATCTTCTCCGGGTTCGCGATGGTGGTGACGCTGCTGGTGGTGGCGCGGAAGGCGTACAACATCGAGAACCTCATCACGCTCGACCACCTCGAGAAGATGAACATCGTGATCCTGGTGACCGGCACCATCGTCGGGTTCGCCTACATCACGGAGTTCTTCATGGCGTGGTACTCCGGCGTCGAGTACGAGCAGTACGCGTTCATGAACCGCGCGACGGGCCCGTACGCGTGGGCGTACTGGATCATGATGAGCTGCAACCTCATCTTCCCGCAGCTCTTCTGGGTGAAGAAGTTCCGCCGCAACATCGGCCTCATGTTCGCCATCTCGATCACGACGAACATCGGGATGTGGTACGAGCGCTACGTGATCGTCGTGACGAGCCTGCACCGGGACTACCTCCCGTCGAGCTGGGACTACTACTCCGGGACGATCTGGGACCTCGCGCTCTACCTCGGCACCTTCGGGCTGTTCTCGACGCTGTTCCTCCTGTTCCTCCGGTTCGTGCCCATGGTCGCCATCGCCGAGGTGAAGAACGTGCTGCCGCAGGCGGACCCCCACTTCTACGGCCACGGCGACGGCCACCACGGCCACCTCGAGCCCGTCGGCGCCACCGGCGCCCTCCCCGCCGGCCCGTACCCCACCGCCGCCTCCGAGACCGACGAGAAGTGATTGTGGATGGCGGATCTCGGATTGCGGAATGAGCCCCGGCTCCCGCCAATCCGCACTCCGCAATCCCAAATCCGAAATCGAACGATGCTCTCCTCCCTCCGCAAGCAGCTCGACGCCCGGGCCGACCAGCACGTCGGCCTCGTGGCCGAGTTCTCGGACCCCGCCGCGCTCCTCCACGCCGTCGAGCGCCTCCGCGAGCACGGGTACCGCCGCCTCGACACGTTCACGCCGTTCCCCGTCCACGGCATGGACCGCGCGATGGGGCTGCCCCCGAGCAAGCTCGGCTTCATCGTCTTCGCGACGGGGTCGCTCGGCGCCCTCACGGGCTTCCTCCTCCAGTGGTGGACGAGCGCGGTGGACTACCCCATCGCGATCTCGAACAAGCCGCTGTTCGCCTGGGAGCCGAGCATCCCGATCATCTTCGAGCTCACCGTGCTGTTCTCGGCGCTCGGCGCCGTCGGCGGGATGCTCGCGCTCAACGGGCTCCCGCGGCCCTACAACCCGCTCTTCTTCTCCGACCGCCTCGGCCGCGCCACCGACGACGGGTTCTTCCTCCACGTCGGCGCCGCCGACGGCCGGTTCGACCGGGCGGCGACGGCGCAGGCGCTCTTCGACGAGGGCGCCCTCGCCGTCGAGTACGTCAGCCACGACGGGGCCGAGCCGGTCGCGCGCGCGGGTGAGCCCGCCGGCGCGCCGTCCGACGCCCCCGTCGCCCCCCCGCACACGACCGGAGAGATCTGAGAGTAGTGCGTGTTGCGTATTGCGTGTTGGCTGCTACGCACGCGATACGCAATACGGAACACGCAGCCCGTACCCCATGACCCGCACCTCGCTCCTCCTCCTCGCCGCCGTCACGGCGCCCCTCGCGCTCGCCGGCTGCCGCGGCATGAAGTCGGAACGGCCGCCGATCCACCCGAACCCCAACATGGACCACCAGGAGCGGTTCGAGGAGCAGGAGGCCAACCCGTTCTTCGCCGACCAGGCCGCCATGCGCCCGCCCGTGCCGGGGACCGTCGCGCGGGGCCGCCTCCGCACCACCGAGAACGCCCCGGTGCTCCTCGGCCGCACCGGCGCCGGCGACTTCGTCGCGGAGATCCCGGTGCCGGTGACGGAGGCGCTGCTGGCGCGCGGGCGCGAGCGCTACGACATCTACTGCTCCGTATGCCACGGCCTCGCCGGCGACGGCCGCGGCATCATCATGGTCGGCAACGGGGGGCAGGGCTACGGGTTCACCCCCGCGCCCAGCTACCACTCCGACTTCCTCCGCGGCGTCCCGGACGGGTACATCTTCGACGTCATCACCAACGGGGTCCGGAGCATGCCGAGCTACGGGCACCAGGTGTCGCCGCCGGACCGCTGGGCCATCGTCGCCTACATCCGCGCGCTCCAGCGCTCGCAGAACGCGGCGCCCGAGGACGTGCCGGCCCCCGAGCGCGAGCGGCTCGAGACCGCCAACCCCAACGTCAACGTGCAGCAATAGTCCGTTGTCCGTCGTCCGTGGTCCGTTGCCGGGCACGGCGGTCGGTCAGCCGCTACTGACCACGGACCACTGACCCCCGACCACCCCCATGGCCAACCCCCTCACCCGCCTCTTCCTCGACCCGGCCGCGGACGACCGCGCGCGGGCGGCCCGGAAGTTCCAGCTCTCCGGCGACTACCGCTGGTGGGCCGTCCCCCTCGGCGTCGGCGTGGTGCTGACGGCGCTGGCGTTCCTCGGCCTCCTCGCCGACGAGCAGCGGTTCTTCTACGCCTACCTCGTGGGGTGGGTGTTCTGCGTCTCCATCGCCGTCGGCGCGCTGTTCTTCGTGATGATCCACCACATCACGCGGGCGCGGTGGAGCGTCTCGATCCGGCGGATCCCCGAGCTCATCGCCGCCAACTTCCCGCTGCTGGCCCTCCTCGGCATCCCCCTCCTCTTCGGGCTCCACGACCTCTACCACTGGACGCACGAGGACCTCTACGACCCCGACGGCGCCCACTTCGACCCCATCCTCGCCGGCAAGCGCGGCTACCTCAACGTCCCGTTCTTCCTCGTCCGCCTCGCCGCCTACTTCCTGGTGTGGTCGTTCCTCGGCCTCCGGCTCTACGCGCTCTCCGTCCGCCAGGACACCGAGCCCAGCGTGGAGTACACGCGGAAGATGCGGTTCTGGAGCGGCGTCGGCATCCCGCTCACGGGCCTGGCGACGGCGTTCGCGAGCTACGACCTCGTGATGAGCCTGGACCCCCACTGGTTCTCGACCATGTTCGGGGTGTACTTCTGGGCCGGCGGGTGGCTCGGCGCGCTCGCGCTCATCACGTTCCTCGCCCTCCTGTTCCGGAAGGCGGGCTACCTCGAGCACGTCGTCACGCGCGAGCACTACCACGACATGGGGAAGTACCTGTTCGGGTTCGTCGTGTTCTGGGCCTACATCGCCTTCAGCCAGTACATGCTCATCTGGTACGGCGACCTCCCCGAGGAGACGCAGTGGTTCGTGGACCGGTTCACGCACGGGTGGCAGAGCCTGAGCTGGGCGCTGCTCATCTTCCACTTCGCCCTCCCGTTCCTCATCCTGATCCTCCGCACCTCGAAGCGCGTCCTCCCCGTCCTCGCCTTCATGTGCGGGTGGCTCCTCGTGATGCACTGGATCGACCTGTTCTGGCAGGCGATGCCGACGATCATGGCCGAGGCGGGGCACACCGCCATGGCGCAGGCCGCCCACGGCGCCGAGGCCGCCGGGGCCGCCGCCGGGACGGGCCACGCCGTCGCCTACCCGATCTTCGACACGGCCGAGCTGGCCGACGTCTCGTCCTCGGCGCAGGCCCGCTTCGCGTGGGCGGACTTCGCGGCGTGGCTCGGCCTCTTCGGCGTCTTCGTCGGCGCGACGCTCTGGCGCGCCGGGCGCCACAGCCTCACGCCCTACAACGACCCCTACTTCGCCGACTCCGTCCGCTTCGAGAACTACTGACGTGACACGTGATTACGTGACTACGTGACGGCAGCAGATCTCACGTCGTCACGTAATCACGATTCACCCCGCCTTCGCCACCCCCCGAAAACAGCGGCCTCGCCCGCGCGTTAGCCCCGCCGATGGCCAAGCATACGCCCGATAACCCCGCGCACCGGGAGCCCGACGCCGACACCGCGAACCCGCACCGCGCCGAGCCCGCGCCGCCGACCGAGGAGGGCCTCCGCCCCGAGGCCGACCCCGCCGTCGTCCGCCCGATGGAGGACGAGCCGCTGGGCCCGGCGCAGGGGCTCTTCCACGCCGCCGGCACCCAGGCCGCGCACGAGGCGCCCGTCGGGACGCCCGAGGCCGACGCCGAAGCGGCCTACCTCGGCGTCGAGGAGGAGGGCGTCGAGTCGTCCCAGATCTTCGGGCTCCTGCTGGCGACGGTCGCCGCCATCGCCTGCCTCATCCTCGCGCTCTACTTCATCTTCTACCTCCCCCGCCTCGGCGAGACCGAGGCCGCCGCTCAGGACGTGCCGGAGGCCCGGCGCGTCGAGCAGCGGGAGGTCAACGCCGCCGCCGAGAACCTCCTCGGGCAGTACGCCGTCAGCCCCGACGCTGCGGGCCGCTACCGCATCCCCATCGCGGCGGCGATGCAGCAGACGGCCGCCGCCTACGCCGGCCGCGGCGACAGCGCCCTCGCCGGCCCCGCCTCGCGGGCCGACTTCAACGTCGCCTGGGTCACCCTCCACGCGCCGCCGGCCGTAGCTTCGGCCGCCGACGCCGGCACGGCCCTCCCGTCCGAGGGCGACCTCCCCGGCGCCGGGGCGTCCACCGCCGCGCCGGCCGTCGAAGAGGGGGCCTCGCCCGCGCCGTCCAACCCGACGCCGGCTCCGGCCGAGCAGTAAACCGTGTTCTCCCACCGTGCCCGCCTCTCGCTCGCCCTGGCGGCCGTCGCCCTGGCGACGGCAGGGGGGAGCGCTGCGCAGGTGACGCGCGGGCCGGTGCAGCCGCTCGGCCAGAACGGGCGGGTGGAGCCGCCGGAGGTCGCCGTCACCGAGCACCTCGGCGCGCACGTCTCGACCGACCTCGCCTTCACCGACAGCGAGGGGCGGGCCGTCCGCCTCGGCGACCTCCTCGACGGCGAGCGCCCGGTGCTCCTCACGTTCTCCTACCACACCTGCCCCATGCTGTGCAGCCTCGTCCTCGACGGCGTGGCCGACGCCCTCGCGGCGACGGACCTCCGGGCGGGCGAGGACTTCGAGGTCGTCAACGTCTCGTTCGACCCGCGCGACACGCCGGCGCGGGCGGCCGAGGCGAAGGCGAAGTACGTCGCCCGGGTGGCGCCCGGGCAGCCCGACATCGCGGCCCACTGGCACTTCCTCACGGGCGAGGAGGCCGCGGTGAGCCGGCTCGCGAGCGAGGTCGGCTTCGGCTACGCCTGGGACGAGCCGACCGAGCAGTACGCCCACCAGGCCGTCCTGATCTTCCTCGGCCCCGAGGGGAAGGTGACCCGGTACCTCTACGGGATCGGCTACGCCGAGCGCGACGTCCGCCTCGCCCTCGTCGAGGCCGGCGACGGGACCGTCGGCTCGACGCTCGACCGCCTCCTCCTCACCTGCTTCCAGTACGACGCCGACGCGCGCTCGTACACCCCCGTCGTCCTCAACATCATGAAGCTGGGCGGCGGCCTGCTGCTCGTCGCGCTCGCCGCGTTCCTCGTGCCGCTGTGGCTCCGCGAGCGCCGTCGCCCCGCCGACCCCGCCGACCTCGGCCCCCTCCCCGGGCTGGAGCCCGACGGCCCCCCCGCCTGACCGATGTACGAGAGAACCGAATTCTGGACCGAAGGCGCCTCGCTCTGGCTCCCCCCGCAGGGCTCGACGACGGCGCACGAGATCGACGCCCTGTTCAACTTCATCCTGTGGACGAGCACCGTCCTCACGATCGGCGTCGCCGTCGGGATCGTCTACCTCGCGTGGCGCTACCGCCGCCGCTCGCCCGCCGACCGCCCCGTGCCGGTGAAGGAGAGCAAGGCGCTGGAGCTGTCGTGGTCCATCATCCCGACGCTCCTCGTCCTCGTCGTGTTCTTCTGGGGCTTCCGCGCCTACGTCGGCACGAGCATCCCGCCGGTGGACGCCTACGTCGTCAACGTGAAGGGGCAGAAGTGGTTCTGGACGTTCGAGTACCCGACGGGCCTCAACACCGACGAGCTCGTCGTCCCGGAAGGGCAGCCGGTCAAGCTCGTGATGACGAGCCAGGACGTGCTCCACAGCTTCTACGTCCCCGAGTTCCGGATCAAGATGGACGTGCTGCCCAACCGGTACACGTACGTGTGGTTCAACGCGCCGGCGCGGGGGGTCTACCAGATCGTCTGCACGGAGTACTGCGGGACGGGCCACTCGAACATGGGCGGCCACATCCGCGTCGTCGGCCGCGACGAGTTCTACGAGTTCCTCCGCACCGGCGGCGGCGACGCCGGCGCGGACCTCCCGCCCGCCGAGTACGGCGAGCAGCTCTACACGAGCAAGCGCTGCAACACCTGCCACACGGTGGATGGGACGTCCGCCACCGGCCCATCGTGGCTCGGCATCTGGGGGCAGCCTCGGCCCGGTAGCACCTCCGGCGTGGTGGACGACAACTACATCCGGGAGTCCGTCCTCGACCCCGCCGCCTTCATCGCCCCCGGCTTCCAGCCGCAGATGCCCTCGTACGAGGGGCAATTGGACGACCGCGCCATCGGCGCCATCGCCGCCTACATCCGCCAGATCAACGGCGCCGCCACCCCCGCCGACCTCGCCCCGCCCGGCGGCGCAGCCCCGGCCGACACCCTCGGCACCGCCGACGCCCCCGAGGGCGGCGCCGGCGACCCGTCCGAGCCCGTCGGCCTCGACGAGGCGCAGCAGAACGAGTAACCGTCCCGCGGCCCCCCGGCCGCACCCCGAACCCCGTACCCATGGCGACGACCTCCCAGGCGGCCACCGCGGTCGCGACGGCGGCCTACCCGCCGGGCCACGAGCCCGTCCACAACTACCTCAAGGAGCCGAAGGGCATCAAGTCTTGGCTGCTGACGGTGGACCACAAGCGGATCGGGATCATGTACCTGATCTCGGTGGCCGTCGCGTTCGCCATCGGCGGCATCCTCGCCCTCCTCGTCCGCGCCGAGCTGTTCACGCTCGGCCCGACGCTCATGGAGGCGGACACCTACAACCGGGTGTTCACGATGCACGGGATCGTGATGGTGTTCGCCTTCATCATCCCCAGCATCATGGCGACGCTGGGCAACTTCCTGCTGCCCATCATGATCGGGGCGAAGGACGTGGCCTTCCCGCGGCTCAACCTCGCCAGCCTCTACATCTACTGGCTCGGGATGCTCTTCGCCCTCTCGTCCGTCGTCACGGGCGGCGTGGACACGGGGTGGACGTTCTACACGCCCTACTCGAAGGAGACCGGGACGTTCGTGCTCATGATGGGGCTCGGCGTCTTCATCGCCGGGTTCTCCTCGATCCTGACCGGGCTCAACTTCATCGTCACCATCCACAAGATGCGGGCGCCGGGGATGACGTGGAACCGGCTGCCGCTCTTCCTGTGGAGCGTGTATGCGACGAGCATCGTGCAGATCCTGGCGACGCCCGTGATCGGGATCACGATGGTGCTGCTCGCGCTCGAGCGCGCGCTCTCGATCGGCATCTTCGACCCGGCGCTCGGCGGGGACCCCGTGCTCTTCCAGCACTTCTTCTGGTTCTACAGCCACCCGGCCGTCTACATCATGATCCTCCCGGCCTTCGGGATCATCAGCGAGCTGATGGGGACGTTCAGCCGGCAGAAGGTCTACGGCTACCGCGCCGTCGCGCTCTCGTCGCTCGCCATCGCGCTGCTGGGCTTCCTCGTGTGGGGGCACCACATGTTCACGAGCGGGCAGAGCCCCCTCTCCTCCGTCGTCTTCTCGATGATCTCGTTCCTGATCGGGGTGCCGAGCGGGATCAAGGTGTTCAACTGGCTGGCGACGATGTTCCGGGGGAGCGTGTGGCTCCAGACGCCCATGCTCTACGCGCTCTCGTTCCTGTTCCAGTTCACCATCGGCGGCGTGACCGGCATCATGGTGGGCGCGCTCGCCGCGGACATCCACCTCCACGACACCTACTTCGTCGTCTCCCACTTCCACTACGTGATGATGGGGGGGACGGTGGTCTCGCTCCTCGGCGGCCTCCACTACTGGTGGCCCAAGATGACGGGGCGCCTCTACAACGAGCGGCTGGGGAAGCTCTCCGCGCTGCTCGTCTTCCTCGGCTTCAACATGACGTTCTTCGTGCAGTTCATCATGGGGAGCCAGGGGATGCCGCGGCGCTACTACGACTACCCGGACATGCCGTGGATGCAGCCGCTCCACCAGCTCTCGACCGTCGGCTCGTGGATCCTCGGCCTCGGCCTCCTCGTCGTCCTCGTCAACGGGCTGTGGTCGCTCCGCCGCGGCAAGCTGGCCCCCGGCAACCCGTGGGGCGCCGTGACGCTGGAGTGGAGCTACTGCACGAGCCCGCCCGACCCCCACAACTTCCACCGCACCCCGCTCGTCACGCACGGCCCGTACGACTTCCACGCCGTCCTCGGCGGCGACGGCGCCGGCGACGGCCACGACCCCGCGCCCATCCCCGACGTCGCCGTCGGCGCCCCGCAGGAGTCGGTCTCCGTCGAGGACGGGACCACGCAGCCGACGCAGCCGAAGTAGCCGCCAACGAACCCCGTAGGGGCGCGCCCGCCGCGCCCTGCAACGAAACGACATGGCCAGCCACTCCACCGCCTCCCTCGCCGTTGCGCACCCGCAGGTGCAGGGCGTCTACGGGCACGACGAGCACGGACACGAGGACCTCATGCTCATCGGCCACGACGGGGAGCCCCACCCCGCCCACCTCCAGCACCACTTCGTCTCGGCCGAGCAGCAGTTCTCGGCCTCGAAGCTCGGGATGTGGCTGTTCCTCGTGACGGAGATCCTGCTCTTCGGCGGGCTGTTCGTCGCCTACACGATCTTCCGCGCGTGGTACCCCGAGCTCTACGCCGAGGCGAGCACCCAGCTCGACACCGTGATGGGGGCCATCAACACGCTCGTCCTCCTCACCTCCTCGCTCACCGTGGCGTGGGCCATCCGCGGGGCGCAGACGGACAACCAGAAGGTGCTCTTCTGGAACCTCGTCATCACCGTCGCCCTGGCCGGGACGTTCATGGTGGTGAAGTACTTCGAGTACACGCACAAGTTCGACCTCGGCATCTACCCCGGCGAGCACTTCGTGCTGGAGCCCGGGACGACGACGGTCACGGGCGAGGTCGTCGAGCCGCTCGTGCCGGCGGCGGAGGGCGGCGCCGGGGCGGAGGCCGGGCACGCCGAGGCCGGCGCCGGCGACCACGGCGCGCACGCCCGCGAGGGCGCCATCTTCAGCGACCCCCGCGCCGGCATCTTCTTCGCGATCTACTACGTGATGACGGGGATCCACGGCCTCCACGTCATCATCGGCATGGTCGCCATCTCCATCCTCGCATGGAACGCCCGGCGCGGCCGCTACTCCAGCGTCTACTACACCCCCGTCGAGAACGTCGGCCTCTACTGGCACGTGGTGGACATCATCTGGATTTTCCTCTTCCCGCTGATGTATCTGATCTGAGTCGGAGGTCGAAAGCCTGAAGGCCTCAAGTCAGGGGACCTTCGACGTTCGACCTCCGACCTTCGACCTTCATGCACGACGACGCCCACGCCCCGACGCACGAGGAGCACACCGGCCACGGCGCCCACCACGTCCTCGGCCGCGACACCCTGCTCAAGACGTTCGGCGCCCTCGTGGCGCTGACGGTCCTCACCGTCGCCCTCGCCCTCCTCGAGCGCGCCGGGGTCATCCCCCTCGGCGGCCTCTCCGTCCCCGTCGCCCTCGGCATCGCCGGCGCGAAGGCCTCCCTCGTGGCCGCCTACTTCATGGGGCTGAAGTACGACGGCGGCACCAACCTCCTCGCCTTCGTCGGCGGCGTCGCCTTCCTCGTCATCTTCCTCACGTTCACCTACCTCGACACCGGGTTCCGCGACACGTTCGACGAGCAGAGCGCCGTGCCGGTGGACATCCTCCGCGCCGAGGAGGCCGCCCTCCTCGCGCGCCAGGACTCGCTGCTGCGGACGGCCACGCCCCCGCCGCTCGTCTCGCTGCCGGACACCGCGCTCTTCCCGAACGCGCCGATGACGCCGCCCGTCGTGACCACCCCGGCGGCGCCCGCCCCGGCGCCCGCCCCGCAGGAGTAAACGCCGTGATGCCCGCCGCCGCCGGCCTCCTCGCCCTCGTCGCCGTCCCCGCGCTGATCCTGATGGCGGTGTGGACGGCGGTGACCGCGGCGCGCCTGCTCTTCCCCGAGCGCGAGCTTCCCTTCGACGGCCAGGCCCGGCGCGCGGTGGCGCGGCGGAGAGGGCAGGCCGTCCCGGTGCGGGCGTTCGACATCGTCGAGGATCTCCGGCGGCGGCCCGTCCGCCCGGCCATGCCGCAGCGTGAGGCGTCTCCTACGGAGGCGGTGACGGAGGGGGAGGGCCCCGGCGGCCCCCGGCTCTTCGAGGACCTCTGGCTGCGGCGGAATTAGGGAGGTGTCCGTCGTCCGTCGTCCGTGGTCCGTAGTTTGGCCCGCACGACCACGGGCAACGGACTACGGACCACGGACTGTGAAAGTCACCGAGCACTACGAGCGCGCCGCGAGCCCGCTCATCTCCTACGAGATCATCCCGCCCCGCCGCGGCGGCTCCGTCGAGGAGATCCTCGCCATCGTCGAGGCGCTGCTCCCGTTCGAGCCGCCGTTCATCGACGTGACGAGCCATGCGGCCGAGGCGTACTACGAGGAGCTCCCCGACGGCTCGATCCGCCGCCACGTCAAGCGGAAGCGGCCCGGCACCATCGGCCTCTGTGCCGCCCTCCAGCACCGCTACGGCATCGACGCCGTGCCCCACATCCTCTGCCGCGGGTTCACGCGCGAGGAGACCGAGGACGCGCTGATCGAGCTCCACTACCTCGGCATCCGCAACGTCCTCGCCGTCCGCGGCGACGACCTCGGCTACGTCAAGCCCGAGCGGCCCGACCGCTCGCGCAACGACTACGCCTGCGACCTCGTCGCCCAGATCGCCGACATGAACCGGGGCCGCTTCCTCGAGGACCTCCTCGAAGCCCGCCCCACCGACTTCTGCATCGGCGTAGGGGGGTACCCGGAGAAGCACGAGGAGGCCCCGAACGCGACGTGGGACGTCCTCAACCTCAAGCGGAAGGTGGACGCCGGGGCCGACTACGTCGTGACCCAGATGTTCTTCGACAACCGGCACTACTTCGACTTCGTCGCGCGGTGCCGGGAGGTGGGGATCACGGTGCCCATCGTGCCGGGGCTGAAGGTGCTCACGCGGCGGAGCCACCTCCAGTCGCTCCCGCGCACGTTCCACTGCGAGATCCCCGAGGCGCTCGCGGCGGAGGTCGAGGCGGCGAAGACGGACGAGGCCGTGGCGGCGGTGGGGGAGGCGTGGGCGCTGAGCCAGGCGCAGGAGCTGATGGAGGCCGACGTCCCGGGGCTCCACTTCTACATCATGAGCACGGCCGCCCACGTCCGCCGCGTCGTCGAGCCCCTCCGCAAGATGGCGTGAGGGCACGATAAAGCCCCCGGCGGCCTCGGCCACCGGGGGCTGGATGTTCGTCGGTAAGGGGGTTATGGGCGCGGCGTCCCGTTCCCCTTCCTGCTGCGGACCCGCCCCTTGTACCGGCTCACCTGCCGGCGGAGCTGGCGCACGCAGCCGTCCACGGCCGCGGCGTGGGTGGGCCCGGTGTCGGAGGCCTTGAGGGTCTGGCGGTAGACGCTGAGCGCGATCTCGACGCGCTTGTCCGCCGCCGGCGACGGGTCGTCCTGAAGGATCACGTGGGCGTCGTGGATGCGGTCGTAGACGCGCTCCAGCTTCCCGAGCTGGCTGGCGATGTGCGCGCGCAGGCCGTCCGACGCCTCGCAGTGACGAGCGGTGATCCGGGTCTGCATAGACTACCCTCCGTACTTGATGAGTGGATAGGTCGGGGGCGCCCGAGGTCAAAGAGCGACGTGGCGGTGGGCGCTCCCCTTCACACTCCCTTAATCGACATTGGGTCCGGCCCTGTCAAGACCCCCGCCGACTTTCTTCGCCTCGGGGGTCCGCCGTCACCGCGTTGCAGCGCGGGCAGCGGACCTCGACGGTTCCGTCGCGGCGGGTGTGGCGGTCGAGGTGGGGGTGGCCGCAGGCGGGGCAGGGGGTGGGCAGCGGCTCGGCCCACTGGGCGTGCTTACAGGCGGGAAAGGCCGTGCAGCCCCAGAACGTCGCCCCCTTCTTCGAGCGGCGCGCGACGAGGCGGCCCTCGCCGCAGGCCGGGCAGCGGACGGCCGCCGGGTCCACCCACGGCTGCGTCGTGCGGCAGTCGGGGAAGCCGGTGCAGCCCCAGAACCGGCCGGTGGGGCCGCTCCGCAGCGCCATCTTCTTCCCGCAGCGCGGGCAGGCGGGGGGCGATGAGAGAGGGGGAGAGGGAGAAAGGGAGAGAGGGGGAGAGGGGGCCGCTGCACGCCGTCCCCCGTCTTCCGTCTTCCGTCCGCCGTCCACCGTCCGCTGTCCACCGGCAACCGGCAACCGCCCCTCGGCAGCGCGGACGGCGGCGAGGAGGCGGTCGTGGTAGAACGGTGCGAGGGCGTCGCGGTAGCCGAGGCCGCCGGCGGCGATGCGGTCGAGCTGCGCCTCCATCTCGGCGGTGAAGCCGAGGTCGAAGAGGCTCGGGAAGTGGGCGACGAGGAGGTCGCAGACGCGGATGCCGAGGGCGGTGGCGTGGAGCTTCCGCGCCTTGAGCTCGGCGTAGCCGCGCGCCTGGAGGGTCGAGAGCGTCTGGCTGTACGTGCTCGGCCGCCCGATGCCGTGCTTCTCCAGCGCCTTGACGAGGGAGGCCTCGGTGTAGCGCGGCGGCGGCTTCGTCTGGTGCGCCTGCGCCTCCAGCGCCACCAGCTCGAGCGGGAGGCCGGGGCGGAGCGAGCGCGGGAGGGGCTGCGCGGGCCGGTCGTCGTCGGACTTCTTCTTCTCGTCCACGTCCGGCGCCTCGTAGAGCTGGCGGAAGCCGCGGAAGCGGACGACCTCGCCGGTGGCCCGGAAGACGAACCGGTTCTCGGCGTCGGCCACGTCCACCGTCGTCCGGTCCACGACGGCGGCGGCCATCTGGGAGGCGACGGTGCGGTAGTAGATGAGGCGGTAGAGGGCGAACTGCTCGGGCGTCAGCCACTTCCGCACGCTCTTCGGCGTGCGCTCGAAGTGGGTGGGGCGGATGGCCTCGTGGGCCTCCTGCGCGTGCGCCTTCGTCCCGAACACGTGCGGCTTCGGCGGGAGGTACTCCGTCCCGAGGTCGCGCGCGATGACGTCGCGGATGGCCGCGACGGCCTCGTCGGCCAATCGGGTCGAGTCGGTGCGCATGTAGGTGATGAGGCCGGCGCGCTCGCCGCCCTCCACCTCGACGCCCTCGTAGAGCTGCTGCGCCACGCGCATGGCCTGCTCCGGGCTCATCCGCAGCTGCACGCTGGCGGCCTGCTGGAGCGTAGAGGTCGTGAACGGCGGCGGAGGCTTCTGCGTGACGGTCTTCGTCTCGACGCTCCGGACGGCGTAGGCGGCCTGCCGCGCGAGCGACACCAGCCCCTCGGCCTCGTCCTTCGTGCGGAGCACCTGCTTGACGCCCTTCTCCCCGGGGCCGCCCACGCGCTGGCCGAACGCCTCGCGCAGCGTCGCCCGGAAGCGCTCGCCCTCCGGCGTCTCGAACGTGGCCTCCAGGCTGAAGTAGTCCTCCGGCACGAAGTCGGCGATGGCCTTCTCGCGCTCGACGACGAGGCGGAGGGCGGCGGTCTGGACGCGCCCGGCGGAGAGGCCGGCGGGGGCCTCGGCCCCGCCCGCGCGGGCCGCCCGCCAGAGGAACGGGGAGACGGTGTAGCCGACGAGCCGGTCCATCACGCGTCGGGCCTGCTGGGCGTCCACGAGCCGGGCGTCCACGGCGCGCGGGCGGGCGACGGCGCTGCGGATGGCCTCGCGCGTGATCTCCTGGAACGTCACGCGGGCGACGCGGCGGTTCTTCCGCTTGAGGGCCTCCTCGAGGTGCCACGCGATGATCTCCCCCTCGCGGTCGGGGTCGGTGGCCAGCAGCACCTCCTCGGCGCCCTCGGCCTCCTTCCGCAGCGCGGTCAGCGTCTTCTTCTTCTTGGCGAGGGTCTCGTAGCGCGGGCGGAACGTCTCGTCCACGTCCACGCCCAGCTCCTTCGGCGGGAGGTCGCGGACGTGCCCGAGGGAGGCGCGCACGCGGTACCCCGCGCCGAGGTAGCGCTGGATCGTCTTGGCCTTCGCCGGGCTCTCGACGATGACGAGCTTCATGGGTGGGAAAGGGTGAGAGGGGGAAAGGAAGAAAGGGAGAGGGCGCGGTGCAACCTCATTCTCCCTTTCCCCCCTTCTCCCACTCCCCCTCTCTCAGATAGCGGTCTTCCAGCCGGCGCATCGCGGCCCGGCCTTCGTCGGTGGCGTCGTCGTGGCCGAGGAGGTGGAGGAGGCCGTGGACGACGTAGCGGAGGGCCTCCACCTCCATCGTCGCGCCGAACTCGGGGGCGCGCTCGGCGGCGGTGTCGAGGTCCACGTAGATCTCGCCGTCCACCTCGCGCCGGGTGGCGGCGGCCTCGTCGAGGGGGAAGGAGACGACGTCGGTGTCGTAGTCGTGCCCGAGCCAGTCGCGGTTGAGGGCGCGGACGGTGGCGTGGTCGGCCAGGGCGACGGAGAGATCCGCCACGGTGAAGCCCTCGCCGTCGAGCACCCGCGCGACGGCGGCGCGCACGGCGTCCTCATCCAGCCGGAGCGACGGGTGCGCCTGATGGATCGCGATGGCCTCGTCGTCCGTCGTCCGTCGTCCGTCGTCCACTACTCGAACAGCGGCTCGCTCATCGAGAGGGCGACGGCGCTCATCATGACCTCGGGCGGGAGCCGCGTGAAGTCGGCCGAGAGCAGCTTCTCCGAGACGTTGGCGTAGAGGGAGCAGCCGGCCTGGCGCTCGACGACGAGGCCGTCGACGCGGCCGCCCTCGCGCGCGAAGAAGATCACCTCGCCGAGCTCCTCGCTCGCCACGACGCCCGTGACGCCCTGGAGCTGGAGGAACGCGTTGGCGCCGTAGACCGAGACGAGCGCCGTCGAGGCGCCCTCGGCGCCGACGCCCGCGGGCAGCGCCACCTCCGGCATCACCTCGACGGCGAGGCGGCGCCCGCTCGGCTCGTGGACGAGCGCGTAGCGGACGGTCCCGCCCTCGCGCACGGGCTCCACCCCGAGGGCGGCGGCGATGCGCGCGAGGTCGGCGTCGGTGAAGGGGGCGGGCATGGCGGGAGAAGGCGTGCGGCTAAAGGTACGACGGGAGAAGGGTGGAGGGGATGGAGGGAGAGGAGGGGGTGGAGGGGGCCGTCCGGAGGAATGTCCGAGTCCCTTTCACACCCTCCACCCTTTCACCCGCCGGGCGTGGCGGGGGAGGGCGACGGGCCGAGGCCCCGGACTGCCTCGGCCTCCTGACGCAGCTGCTCCGGCGAGACGCGGAAGCTCGGGTCGCCCGTGGCCTCGGCGAGGCGGTCGTAGAACGCGCTCGCGGCCTCGTAGGCCCCCGCGCGGAGGTACGTCGCCTGCACGAAGCGGACGTACTGCGCCGCCTCCTCCTGCGCCTGCGCCGACCCCGGGTTCCGCGCCGCCCGCTCGACGGCCTCCAGCGCGAGGTCCTCGGCCGGCCGCAGCGTCTCGATCATCTTCTCGGTGTCGCCCAGCGCCTCGTACGCCTGCGCCGTCAGCACCAGCGAGAGGAAGCTCGGCGGGATCACCTCCGGCGCCACCTCCGCCTCCAGCCGCGCCAGCAGCGCCCGCGCCTCCTCGCCGTGCCCCTGCTCGGCCATCGACGTCGCCGCCCCGGCGAAGACGCGGCGGTACGTGTCGGCCATGGTCCGGCTGTTCTCGTCGTAGTAGACCGAGGCGTCGGCGAGGTTGCGGAAGCGGTATTGCTCGAAGCGGCGGAGCGTGATCGCGGGGACGACGCGGCCGTCGGGGCCGGCGTCCACGCGGAAGGGGAGCACGCGGCGGGCCAGCCCCTCGTCCTGGAAGAACGGCGCCAGGCCGAGCTCGGAGTCGCGGGCGACCGTCGAGGCGAAGTAGATCGGGCGCTGCCAGCCCGCCTGCGCGTTCGCCGCGATGATGTCGATGACGGCGCGGTCGGCGGTGTAGAGGATGCGGGTCTCGGGGCCGAAAGGCCGCCCCTCCAGCCGCCACCTCATCGTCCGCCCGATGCCGGTGGTGTCGGCGAGCTCGCGGACGGTCTCGTCCACGAACCGCTCGGGGTCGACGGGGAGCGTGAGGTCGGCGGGCTCGAAGTCGTAGGTCGGCCCGAGCCGCTCGATCTGCTCGTCCGAGAGCGTCATCGGGACGGGGGCCGACGCGTTCTCCCACTGGTTCTTGATCTGGAGGATGTACCAGGGGGTGTTCAGCAGCGAGAGGTTGACGACGCGGACGTCCTCCCGCACGCCCATCACGTGCTGGAGGTACCACAGCGGGTACGTGTCGTTGTCGCCGTTGGTGAAGAGGATCGCGTTGGGCGCCGTGCTCATCAGCATGTTGTAGGCGAAGTCCGACGCGAGGCGGTTCCCGGAGCGGTCGTGGTCGTCGTAGTTCTCGACGAGCATCCAGCCGGGCACCGCGAGGAAGAGCACGGCGGCCAGCGCGCCGGCCGCGCCCCGCCGCAGCGCCGCCCCCCGGTCGCGCAGCGCCTCGGCCGTCAGCTCGATCAGCCCCGTCGCGCCGATGCCGATCCAGAGCGCGAAGGCGAAGAAGCTCGCGACGTAGGAGTAGTCCCGCTCGCGCGGCTGCAGCGGCGTCTGGTTGAGGTAGAGGATGATGCCGACGCCCGTGACGAGGAAGAGGATGAGCACGGCGAACGCCCGCCGCCAGTCGCGCACGAAGTGCAGCGCCATCCCGATCAGGCCGAGGATCAGCGGGAGCCCGAAGTAGACGTTCCGCCCCGCCCGCTCGCTCGGGCTGCGGAAGGCGTCCTCCGGCGGCCCCCCGCCCAGCCCCGACGTCCACGCCGCGTCCTGGTAGTCCCCCGCCTTCCCGACGAAGTTCCACATGAAGTACCGCACGTACATGTGGCCGATCTGGTAGCTCCAGAAGTAGTCCCAGTCGGAGTCGTACTGCCGGTACACGCTCACGTGGCTGGGCTCGGACGACCACCGGCGCGGGAACCACGTCTCCTCCAGCACGGGGTAGCCCTGGGCGTCCACGAGCGGCTGGCCCGTGACGGGGTTGTACCGGAGCCGCCCGATCTGCCCCGTCTCCTCGTCGTACGTCGCCCCGCGGAGCAGCGGCGTGCTCCCGTACTGCTCGCGCTTGAGGTAGGACACGAACGCGTCGGCCGTCTCGGGGTCGTTGAGGTCGATGGGCGGGTCGGCTGCCGAGCGGAGCAGGATGATGCCGTAGGTGGAGTAGCCGAGGAGGACGACGGCGAACGAGAGGGCCACGAGGTTCCACACCGGCTTCTGCGCCCGCTGCGTCCACCACACCAGCCCCACCACCACGGCCAGCAGCACCACGAAGAACAGCGTCGGCGAGCCGAACCCCTCGGCCAGCTCCGGCAGCCACTGGATCACGCCGGGGTAGATCACGAAGAACGCCAGCGCCGCCACCACCCCCGCGCCGACGATCCCCATCCAGCGCTGCCGGTCCGTCCAGTCCTCCCGATCCACCTTCGTGAAGAACACGACGAGCGCTATGAAGAACAGCGCCAGCAGGTTCAGCAGGTGGACGCCGATGGCCAGCCCGAACAGGTAGGCGATCAGCAGGAGGTGGCGGTCGGCCTTCAGCCCGAACGGGTGCTCGCCCCGCGCCCGGATGGCCGCCTCCTCCTCCAGCGTCTCCTCGCGCCACCGCAGGATCAGCCACACCACCAGCGCCGTGAACAGCATGCTCAGCGCGTACACCTCGGCCTCGACGGCGTTGAACCAGAACGAGTCCGTCACCGCGAACGCCAGCGCCCCGATCACGCCGCCGGCGTTGACGGCCAGCCGGTCGGTCGGGCTCCACGTCTCGGGCGTCCCCTTCCAGATCCGCGCCAGCCGCACGATGACGAGGTGCGTCAGCAGCACCGTGAACGCGCTCGCCAGCACCGACACCAGGTTCACCGAGAACGCCACCGGCTCCGGCGTCAGCCACCCGAACAGGGGGGCGAAGAACGTAAAGAACCGCCCGAGGAGGATGTAGAACGGCGCCCCCGGCGGGTGCATCACCATCAGCCCGTGGACGCTGGCGATGAACTCGCCGGAGTCCCAGAACGGGGCCGTCTCGGCCATCGTGAGGAGGTACACCACGAGGGCGTACACGAACACGCCCGCCGCCACGAGGCGGTCGATCAGCTTACCGGTCATGCGGTCGTCGGTAGGGAGAGGGCCCGGCGCGCCGCGCCGGAGCCGCGCAAAATACCACCGGGGGCTCCCCGGACTCCCCCAACGCCCCCCACCGCGCCGGATTGCCCCGCCCCGGCCGCCTCACCGGGGCCGCCCTCACAGCCCGTCCGGCACCCCCGCTCGCGCCACGCCCGCAACCCGTAGCTTGTACCCATGCGCGTCTACTTCGACATCTGCGCCATCCAGCGACCGCTCGACGACCCCTCCCAAACGCGCGTGCGGCTCGAAGCGGAGGCGATCCTCACGCTGATCGAGTTGTGCGAGTCGGGTCGCCTCGATCTCGTGGTCTCTGCCGCGCACGAGATCGAGAACGGGCAGAACCCCTACCCCGAGCGCCACGCCCACGCCGCCGACGTACTTGCTCTGGCCCGGCACCGCGTCCCGACCGGGGATGACGTAGCCCGCCGGGCAGCGGCGTATGCGGAAGCAGGGCTCGCCCGGCTCGACGCGCTCCACCTCGCCGCGGCCGTCGCCGGAGGCGCAGCGTTCTTCTGCACGACCGACGACCACCTCCTCCGGCGCGGACGGGATCTGGACACAAACGAGACTGCTGTCGTATCACCGCTTGACCTCATCCTCCAACTCGACCTCCCATGAATGTGCCGACCCAACCGCTTAGTGAGATCACGCGTGAGGCCGTCGCGGTGCTGGTGCGCGAACTCGGCGTGGCCCGCACGCTTCGGTTCCTCGGGCAATACCGGACGGGACGGGGGGACTACACCGCCGAGCGCCACCACTTCCTCGCGGACCCGCCGCTGGAGGAGCTTCTGGAGCAAGCGCGGCGGCTAGATCGTGAGCAGAACGCCTGACCCCCGCCGCGCTCACCGCCGCCCGGCACCACCTTGACGCATTCGTGCCCCAGTTGTACCCTCCCGCCACCAGGGCCCGATGAACCTCCGCCACCGTGATCCATCCCGACCGCCCGTCGTCGCCCATCCGCCGCAGGAGGACGTCCGCACGGCCTCGTACCGGGCCGCCTCGGCGGGAGTGAAGGGACGGGGCATTGTGAAGAAGTAGGGTGCCAGTCCGCTCAGTCATAGGTTATGCAAATTTGCCGAAGCGCCATGGCTGAAGAAGAAAGAAGCCCGCACCCCGATCTCGCCGCGCTCAGGGAGCCGCAGGAGAAGCTCTCCTACGAGCCTACCGCACCACCGCCCACAACCATCTCAGAGCCAGAGATCGCAGTCGGATCCGATTGACGATCCAAGCCCCATTGGCCTTCTTCACCATCAGCTACCCCGCCATGCGCGTCAACGTCAAGGATCCGCCCTACAACGCCGCCGGCGACGGCACGACCAACGATCGCAACGCGGTCCAGCAAGCGATTGATGACGTCATCGGCTGCCGGGGGCGGCACCGTCTACTTCCCCGCCGGCACCTACCTCGTCGATCCGCCGTCTCCGGGGAGCCCACCCGTTCCCTGCCTCACGGTCCCCTCCTTCGTGACGCTCGAAGGGGTCCGCGGGGCCAGCACGCTCCACGTTACACTTCGGAACAACACGCTCCTCCAACTCACGGCAGACCCGCTGTTCACACCCTTTCCCGATGGGGTCACCATCCGCGATCTCATCCTACGGGGGGCGAACCAGGCGCAGACGTATGACGACAACAACCCGCGCTTCGCCGCCGGGATCTACGGGAATGGGACGCGGAGGCTGCTGGTGGAGCGGTGCACGATCACGCAGATGGGCGGCTCCGGCATCCAACTCGACGCCGCGCGCGAGGTCGTCCTCCGCGACAACATCCTCCGGGAGAACTGGAACCCGGACCAGAACGCCTTCGCCGACATCGGCTTCTTCGACGGCCTAGAGAAGGCGACGATCACGGGGAACTGGTGCCTCTCGGAGAACGACACCGGCATCTCCATCGTCTCCATCGACGACGATGCGCGCGAGGTCTACATCGCCGGGAACGTCTGCTCAGGCCACCGCCGCCACGGCATCATCGGGAACAACGGGCGGGGCATCCCCGACGGGGTTCGGATCGAGGGGAACGTCTGCAACGACAACAAGTGGATGGGGATCTACCTCAATGGGGACCTCGAACCCGCAAGCGGGGAGCCCGTCTCGACGGGCCGCACCGTCATCATCGGGAACACGTGCTCGGGCAACGGCGAAAGCACCAGCGGCGACCCCGGCATCCGCGGAGGGATCAACGTCAACGGCGGGTTCAACGTAGTCGTAGAGGGAAACGAATGCAGCGGGAACCACCGAGCAGGCATTAAAGTGCGCGGGACGCGGATCGTCGTGGCGAACAACGTCGTGCGCGAATCGGAGAAACTGACTGTCCCCGGTACTCCGCCGACCACTTACGACGGTCACGGGATCGAGCTGTGGGCGGGCGGCCCCGCCGCGTCGGCGCGCGAGCTGACCGTCTCGGGCAACCGCGTCTACCAGTGCGCCGGCCACGGCCTCCTCCTCATCGGGGTCCCCGACGCGTTCTACTACCAGACCCTGCCAACGGAGCCGACCGAGCGCGTCGTGGTGAGCGCCAACACCTCCGTCGAGAACGAGAAGGACGGGATCCACACGTGGCGGGTGTGGGGGCAGCAGGTCACCGCGAACACGTGCGAGCGCAACGGCGAGGCCGGCATCCGCGTCCGCTCCTCGGACGAGCGCACGCTCGTGCCGAGAACGTCTGCGCGAACAACTACCTCAACCCGGACACAGGGGACTGGCGGCCCTACGCGGGGATCCACCTCGAAGGGGGCCGCCCGACGAGCGACACGCTGGTGGTGAAGTCCAGCGGGGTGGTCCGGGGCAACCTGTGCAGCCGGATGCCCTTCGCCAGCGGCGCGTTCCCGACGTTCGGGCTGCACGGGGAGCAGAAGCACGGCATCCGCGTAGACGGGGATACGCCGGTGGCGCTCGGGAACGTGACGATGCGGCACGCGGGGGCGGGCCTGCTCTACGTCTCGGGGGCCATCCTCGGCAACAACCAGTCGGTGGACGACGGAGGCGGGGCCTCGCGCCCGGTGACGGCGGCCGACGGGCAGCCGGACCGGAGCGCCCCCACCGTGTCTTGATCCGACCCGATGCCTCTGTAGACGACCTCCCGTGACCATGAGCAAGCGGCTCGCGCTCGCTATCGTCGTCGCCTGTGTCGCCTGCGCTCCGGCGTGGGCACAGACCGAGACGGCGAAGATCCTCCCGGAGGTAGAGGCGCAGTCCCTGGGTCGCCTTCTCGCCCTGAATGGGCCCACCCTCCTCGTACCGAGTTTCTTCGGCGTCTACGTCTACCGTTACGACGGGGCCGGGTGGGAACTCGAGACGTTCCTCGATCCGAGCGAAGCCTCGGTAGGGGATGTTGCGCTGAGCCGGGCGGGAGACCTCGCCGTGATCGGGGTGCCCTACGATGACGTGGGCGGGTTCAGGGTTGGGGCAGCCTACGTCTACGTTCGCACGGAGGGGGGCCCTTCCGGAGGCTGGGAGCTGGAAGCGGCACTCGTGCCGAGTGAAGCCGATGTCGAGAGCTACCTCGGCCAGCGCGTCGCCATCGGGGGCGAGCCGGGGGCGGAGGTCGTCGCCCTCGGCGGCTACCTCGAAGGCGACGACCCGGACGACCGCCGCAGCGCCGCGCACGTGTTCCGGCGCGACCCCTCAACCGGCGCGTGGGCCGACGAAGGGCCGCTCTGGGCCGAGGGCGCCACCGAGGACGACCTCTTCGGCGGCTCCATCGCGGCCGTGGGCGACCTCGTCCTCGTCGGCGCAGCCCGCTCGGACTGGGAGTGCTCCGCGAGCCAGGGGCCCTGTACCTACGGCGCGGCGTACCTCTTCCGCCGCACCGAGGGCGCGGGCGGAGCAGCCGTGTGGGAGGAGGAGACCCGGTTCCTCAGCATCTTCGACTACTCCGTGAGCCCGCCGGTGGAGGGGGCCGGATTCTTTGGCGAGGGCGTGGCGCTCTCGGCGGCCGAGGGGCTCGACGGCGTGGAGGCCCTCGCCGCCGTCGGCAGCAGCGGGCTCGTGCTGACGTTCGAGCGGCGTGGCGGGGCGTGGGTGGCAACCGATACGCTCCGCACCGACACGGGCAGCAACTCCGACCTCAACTTCGGGCTGGCGCTCGACTCGTCGGGGACGCGGCTCGTCGTCGGCGGGGCGGGGTGGGATGGCCCCGACACGTTCGAGACGAACGTCGGGCGCGTGCAGGTCTTCGAGCGGGAGCCGGACGGGCGGTGGCGCTTCGCCGGTGCGCGCTACGCCTCCGACGGCGAAGCGGGGGATGGGCTGGGAACGGACGTGGCGCTCTCGGGGGAGGTGATCGCAGCCGGTGCTCCCTACGATGATAACGAGGTGGGCAACGGCGCCGGAGCGGTGTACGTCTTCGGTGCGCCGGTGGTATCGGCCGAGCCGGGAGCGGAGCCGGAGAGCGGCGCGGCGCTTTCGGTGTGGCCGAACCCGGCGCGGCACGCGGCGGCGGTAGCCCTGGTGCTGCCCGTGAGTTCGGAGGTCCGGCTGGCCCTCTTCGACGTGCTCGGGCGGCGGCTCGTCGTGCTCCACGATGGGCCGCTCGGGGCGGGCAAACACCGCCTCCGCTTCGACGCAGCGTGCCTCCCGGCCGGGGTCTACCTCGTCGAGGCGACGACAGGCGACGAACGCTTGACGGGGCGGCTCACCGTGGTGCGGTAGCCGGCACTCCCCCAATCTGCATAGCATTCCAGCCGACGCCGGGCTGACGGTCTTGCCTTTGTTCACCGGCAGCGCCTACACTGCTTCGTCCATACGCCGCCTCGCCCTGCGCCGGTGAGCGGCCTCCGTTCGGGGCACGGCGGCAGCCTGGCCCGGCCAGATCGATGAGCTATGAGGCACGACTTCCCGGCGGGGCGTGGCGCCCTGAGGCTCAGCTGTAGCCTCTTGCTGCTCGCAGGCTGCACCTCGCAACGTGCTCCTCACCTCAGAGAGGTACCTGAGATGGAAACCGTCACCTCGAAGGATGGCACGGTCATAGGCTACTGGATGAGCGGGCCGGGTCCGCCGCTCCTCCTCGTCCACGGGACGACCGCGGATCACAGGCGCTGGGCCGCCGTCTCGCCGCGGCTCGAACGGCACTTCAGCGTCTACGCGATGGACCGCCGCGGGCGCGGAGGGAGCACGGACGCCCCGGACTACGACGTCATGAGGGAGGCGGAGGACGTAGCGGCGGTCCTGGATCGCATCGGCGAGCCGGCCGCCGTGCTCGCCCACTCCTACGGGGCCGTCTGCGCCCTCGAGGGGGCGCTGCTGGCGGACAACGTCCGCAAAATGGTGCTCTACGAGCCACCCATCCCGACGGGTCTCCCCATCTACCCACCAGGGGTGCCCGATCGGATGCAAGCGCTCATCGACCGTGGCGAGCTGGAAGCGTCCCTGGAGGTGTTCATGCGGGAGGTGGTGAGGATGCCCGAGCATGAGCTGGAAGTCTATCGCACGCTGCCGATGTGGGAAGGGCGTATCCAGCTCGCCCCGACCATTCCCCGAGAGCTGACGATCGATCGGACCTACCGCTTCGTTCCAGCGCGATACGCTGACTTCGGGGTGCCCACGCTGCTCCTCCTTGGTGGGGACAGCCCTGACTTCCTGCGGCGAGCGACCCACGCCGTTCATTCGGCGCTGCCGCGCAGCACGGTCGTCGTCATGCCGGGCCAGCAGCACATCGCCATGGATACGGACCCTGACCTGTTCGTGAGCGAGGTGCTGCGGTTCCTGCTGGACTGAAGGCGTGGCCGCCGGTCGTGAGCGGCCGGACCTCCTCCCCAGCCGATACACCCTGGACCCTCGGGATCCCGCTCCACCCGCCCTCAGTCGTGGCTCCACTCCGAGCGTGCCCCGTCGAGCGCCGCCTGCAGCTGGTCCATCTCCAGCTCCCCGTAGTTGAAGGCGAACGCCAGCTCCCCGTTCTTGTGGAACACCCACGTCGTCGGGATCCACGTCATCGGGAGCCCGAGGAAGCGGCGGCGGCGCTGTGCCTTGTCCTCGCTCGGCCCGAAGTCCTCCTGCGTCAGCACCGTCACTGTCTCGGGGATCGCGTAGCGGTCCAGCACGTCCTGCCCTACCTCCCCGTCGCTCCACACCGTCACGAAGGTGAACGACACGTCCGCGTTGTTCTCGATCACCTCGTACCACCCCCGCTGCAGCTCCGCCCGCGAGTTGTCGCACCACGGCGCCCAGAAGTGGACGACGTGGACGCCGTCCTGGAGCACCCGCGCCCGCACGGCCCGCTCGGCCGGCGTGAGGTCGTCCTCGGGGCCGGTGAGCGCGTCGAGGACGGCGGAGGCGGCGGGCATCTGGTCCCCCTGCGCCGCCGCGGGCAGCGCGAACAGGACGACGAGAACGAGCGGCAGGCAGCGGAGCATGGGACTCGGGTAGCGTGAGGCCACAACGATACGCAAAACCCCAGCCGCGCGCTCACCCCCCCGCGTCACGCCCCGCCCCGCCCACCACCACCACGATCTCCCCCCGCACCTTCGGCTGCGCCGCGTAGTGCGCCCGAAGCTCGGCCAGCGTCCCCCGCCGCACCTCCTCGAACTTCTTCGTCAGCTCCCGCCCCACCGCCGCCGGCCGGTCCTCGCCCAGCCGCTCGGCCAGCTCCGAGAGCAGCCTCACCAGCCGGTGCGGGCTCTCGTACAGCACGACCGTCCGCGGCTCCCCCACGAGCGCGTCGAGCCGCGTCTGCCGCCCCTTCTTCTGCGGGAGGAACCCCTCGAACACGAACCGGTCCGTCGGCAGCCCGCTCGCCACGAGCGCCGGCACGAACGCCGTCGCCCCCGGCAGCGCCACCACCTCCACGCCCGCCGCCAGCGCCTCGCGCACCAGCAGGAAGCCCGGGTCCGAGATCCCCGGCGTCCCCGCGTCCGAGACCAGCGCCACCGTCGCCCCCGCCTGCATCCGCTCCACGAGGTGTCGTGCCTTGGCGTGCTCGTTGTGCGCGTGGAAGCTCGTCCGCGGCGTCTCGATGCCGTAGTGCTGGAAGAGTACGCCCGTCGTCCGCGTGTCCTCACACGCCACGAGGTCGGCCTCCTTCAGCACCCGCAGCGCGCGGAACGTCAGGTCCTCCAGGTTGCCGACGGGGGTGGGGACGAGATAAAGCACGGGGGAGTGCA
>DATGQT010000303.1:0-11877 GCA_035304085.1 Rubricoccaceae bacterium | reverse complement strand
GACCTCCAGGAGGCCGCACGGGCGCACGAGGAGGCCGTCGAGAACCTGCTGCTGGAGATCCCGAACGTCCCGCACGAGTCCGTGCCCGTGGGGCGGACGGCGGAGGACAACGCGATCCCGTTCGAGTGGGGCGAGAAGCCGGCGTTCGGGTTCGAGGCGAAGCCGCACTGGGACCTCACCGCGCAGCACGGGCTGATCGACTTCGAGCGCGGGGCGAAGGTGACGGGGGCGGGCTTCCCGTTCTACCTCGGGCAGGGCGCGCGCCTGCAGCGGGCCCTCATCCAGTTCTTCCTCGACCGCGCCGTCGAGGCCGGCTACACCGAGGTGCAGCCGCCGCTACTGGTCAACGAGGCCAGCGGCATCGGGACGGGGCAGCTCCCCGACAAGGAGGGGCAGATGTACGAGGCCGAGCGCGACGGCCTCTACCTCATTCCCACCGCCGAGGTCCCCGTCACGAACCTCCTCCGCGACGAGATCCTCGACGAGGCGCGGCTCCCGGTGATGTACGCCGCCTACACGCCGTGCTTCCGGCGCGAGGCGGGCTCCTACGGCAAGGACGTCCGCGGGCTCAACCGGCTCCACCAGTTCGACAAGGTCGAGATCGTCCGGTTCGTCCACCCGGACGAGAGCTACGACCACCTCGAAGCGATGCGCGAGCACGTCGAGGGGTTGCTCCAGGCGCTCGGCCTCCCCTACCGCCGCGTCGTCCTCTGCACCGGCGACATGGGCTTCACGCAGGCCAAGACGTACGACCTCGAGGTGTGGAGCGGGGGGCAGGAGCGGTGGCTGGAGGTGTCGTCGGTGTCCAACTTCGAGGCGTTCCAGGCGCGCCGCGCCAACGCCCGCTTCCGGCCCGAGGGCGGCGGGAAGCCGCAGTTCGTCCACACCCTCAACGGGAGCGCGCTCGCCCTCCCCCGCATCGTGGCGGCGCTGCTGGAGAACGGGCAGCAGGCCGACGGGAGCATCGCGCTCCCGCCGGTGCTCCACCCCTACGCAGGCTTCGCGCGCATCGGCTGAACGGGGACGCGTGAAAGCGGCCTCGTCATCCTGACAGAGGCTGTTCGGGATGCGAACGCTGCGGTCAGGACGGGGCCACTCCTCCCCTCGGGGAGGTGCCCCGGAGGCGGAGCCGGAGGGGCGGAGGGGGTACAGGGGCGCCGGCTACCCCCCAGCCGCTGCGCGACAGCCCCCCGAGGGGGGCGGTGGCTTCGACGCTAGCCCGGTCCAAACGCCCTCTGCGCCTCAGACCGGGCGGGCGCGGAGGAGGTCGCGGATCTCGGCCAGCAGCGCCTGCTCCGGCGTCGGCGCCGGCTCCTCGGGCGCGGGCTCCTCGGCCTTCTCGCGGCGGAGGCGGTTGATCCCCTTCACCAGCAGGAACACCGAGAAGGCGACGATGAAGAAGGAGATGACGGTGTTGAGGAAGGCCCCCCACGCGATGACGACGGCGCCGGCCTCCTTCGCCGCGTCGAGCGACTCGTAGGGCCCCGGCGTCGTGCCCTCGCGGAGCACGGTGAAGATGTTGGAGAAGTCCACGCCGCCGAGGGCGAGCCCGATGGGCGGCATGATGATGCCCTCGACGAGGGCGGTGACGATGGCGCCGAAGGCGGCCCCGATGATGATGCCGACGGCCATGTCCATCGCGTTGCCCTTGACGGCGAACTCCTTGAACTCATTCCACATGGCGGGAATCCGGTTTGGTGAGAGGATGGCGGCCCTGCGGCTACCGGCACCGGAAGCTAGGGCACGCCGGGCGAACGGCGCTCACTCCGCCTCCGCCACGTCGAAGCCGGCGAGGAGCCACGTGTGCGGGTCGAGCACGACGGCGGCGGGGAGGAGGTCGACGGGGAGCGGGAGCGTGAACGTCGCCTCGCGGGCGTCCACCTCGACCGTCTCGACCTGGAGGCGGGCGGGCCGGCCGGGCTGCGCCGCCGGGTAGATCGCCACGTCGAGCGGGAAGCGGAAGGGCGGCCCTTCCTGCGTCTGGCGGACGGTGAGGGTGAGCTGGCCGCTGGAGGCGCCCCAGCGGGCCTCGACGGCGGGCTCGTCGGCGCGGCGGAGCCACTGGTCGAAGAACCACCGGAGGTCCTCCCCGCTCACGGCCTCCATCGTGCGGCGGAAGTCGTCCGTGCTCGCGTTGCGGCCGCGGTAGGCGGCGTAGTGGCGGCGGAGGCCCTCGAAGAACGCGTCGTCGCCGACCTCGCGGCGGAGCATGTGGAGGACCCACGCACCCTTCTGGTACGAGTTCGCGTTGAGGAGGTCGAGGGGGGCGGCGGTGAGGGTGTCGAGGACGGGGAGGTCCGGGGCCTCCGCGCTCATGGCGAGGACGGCGTCGCGCTCGCGCCGGAGCCGCTCGGCCATCGCGTCGCGGCCGTAGACGCGCTCGTAGTAGACGTCCGTCAGGTAGGTGGCGAAGCCCTCGGAGAGCCAGAGGTGCGGCCAGCCCGTCTCGGTGACGGCGTTGCCGAACCACTGGTGCGCCACCTCGTGCGCGATGAGCGCCTCCATCGCGCGCGTGCCGGTCACGGCGTCCTCGTCGTAGAAGATGTTCGAGGCGTTCTCCATCCCGCCGAAGCGGGTGGTGGACTGCACGCCGGCCAGCTTCTCGAACGGGTACTCCCCGATCATCCGCTCGAACACGTCGAGGGCGGTGGAGGTGCGGGCGAGGTCGAAGAAGCCGGCCTCGCGGTCCTGCGGGTAGACCCAGCTCTGGACCGGCACGCCGTTCCCGCTTGCGGGATGCTCGACGGCGAAGCGCGCCGCGCCGATGACCATGATCTTCGTGGCGAGGGGCTTCTCGGAGCGCCAGCGCGTGAGGCGGCGGCCCTCGCCGAGGTCGGTCTCCTCGACGAGCCGCCCGCTGCCGACGACCTGGTAGTGGGCGGGCGCCGTCACCACCCACTCGACCGTCGCCTTGTCGGAGGGGTGGTCCACGCTCGGGAGCCAGTGCCGCGCGCGCTCGGGCCAGTTGTCGCCGAAGAAGGTGCGGTCCCCGTGCTTGTTGGTGGCGATGATGAGGCCGTCGGCGGGGATGCCCTCGTAGGCGACGGTGAGGGTGTGGACCTCGCCGGCCGCGGCCGGCTCCGGGAGCGTGATGACGAGGCGGTCGTCCTCGTGCCGGAAGGCGAGCGGGCGCCGGTTCTCCTCCACCGCCGTCACGAACATCCCCGTCCCGTCCGGCCGCCCCCCCACGAGGTCGAGCGCGATGGCGTCCGTCCCCTCCTCCAGGATCGCCACCTCGATGGTCGCTTCGCCGCCGATCTCGTCGGTGCCGTCGGAGAGGGCGAGGGCGAACCGGTAGTGCAGCACGTCGAACGCCGCGCCGGGCGGGTGCGACTGCGCGAGGGCGGGAACGGCGAGGAGGAACGCGAGAAGGGCGAGGAAGCGCATACGCCAGCGAGACGAGGGTTCGGCGGAAAGTAGCCACGGGCCGGAGCGGGTACGACCGGGGTACCGCTCCGGCCGCGTGGGGAAGGGGCCGGGAGGCATGGGGAAAGGGTTCGGTACCCCGGAAATCTCTGTGCAGTGCTGCACGACGATTTCCCCGTGCTGCACAAGGGTTTCCCCGTGCTGCACAATGATTTCCCCGGGCTGCATGATGGTTTCCCCGCCCTGCACGACGATTTCCCCGGCCTGCACAGCCGTTTCCCCGTGCTGCACGACCGTTCCCCCGTTCCGAGCGGCTGCCGCGCCGGGTTTTCCGGTCACGTCCTCCCCCCTCTCCGCCGGCCTCCCGCCCTTCTCCCTGGCAGGGGCCGGCAACGACGGAGCCCCGGCCGCCGCAGGGGCAGCCGGGGCTCCTTTCGTGTCAGGGCTGACGGGGGCCTCAGTGCCGGCCGCCGCCGTAGCCGCCGCGGCCCCGGCCGCGGTCCCGGCCACCGCCGCCCCGGCGCTCGCCCTCGCGCTCGCGGCCGCCGTGGCCGTTGCCGCGCTCGGCGCGCCGCTGGCGCATGGCCTCCTTCTCCTCCTCGGTCGGCTCGGGGAGGAACGGCTTGCGGGAGAGGCGGAGCTTCCCGTCGTCGCGGACCTCGATGAGCTGGACCTTGATCTTGTCGCCCACCTGGACCACGTCCTCGGGCTTCTCGACGTAGCCGTGCGCCATCTCGGAGACGTGGAGCATGGCCTCCTTGCCCGGGAGGATCTCGACGATGGCGCCGAAGGAGAGGAGGTTCTTGACCGTCCCCTCGTAGACCTCCCCGACCTCGGGCTGCGCCACGATGCCGCGGATGATCTCGACGGCGCGGTGCGCGCTCTCCATGTCGGTGGACGCGATGGTGACGTAGCCCTTCCCGTCGCGCTCCTCGATGTCGACCTGCGCGCCGGTGTCGGCCTGGATCCCCTTGATGATCTTGCCGCCGGGCCCGATCACGGCGCCGATGAAGTCGGCGTCGATGATGAGCTGGATGAGGCGGGGGGCCTTCGGGGAGATCTCCGGGCGCGGCTCCGCGAGCGTCTCGGCCATGCGGTCGAGGATGTGGAGGCGGCCCTCGCGCGCCTGCATGAGCGCCTGCTTCATCGTCTCCTGCGCGAGGCCGGAGATCTTGATGTCCATCTGGCAGGCGGTGATGCCGTCGCGGGTGCCGCAGAGCTTGAAGTCCATGTCGCCGAGGTGGTCCTCGGTGCCGAGGATGTCGGAGAGGATGGCGATGCGGCCCTGGCCGCCGCCCTCGGCGATGAGCCCCATGGCGATGCCGGCGACGGGCTTCTTGATGGGGACGCCGGCGTCCATGAGGGCGAGCGAGCCCGAGCACACCGTCGCCATGGACGAGGAGCCGTTGGACTCGAGGATGTCCGAGATGACGCGGATGGTGTAGGGGAACTCGTCCTCCTTCGGGACGACGAACGAGAGCGCGCGCTCGGCGAGGTAGCCGTGGCCGATCTCGCGGCGGCCGGGCCCGCGGAGGAACTTCGCCTCGCCGGTGGAGAACGGCGGGAAGTTGTAGTGGAGGTAGAACCGCTTGTCCTCGGTGTCGAAGATCTGGTCGACGGCCTGGACGTCGCGGCCGGTGCCGAGCGTCACCTGCGCGAGCGCCTGCGTCTCGCCGCGCGTGAAGATGGCGCTGCCGTGGACGCGGGGGAGGTAGCCGACCTCGCTCCAGATGGGCCGGACCTCGTCGGTGCGGCGGCCGTCGAGGCGGCGGCCCTCGTCGAGGATCATCTCGCGCATGACGCGGCTCTCGGCCTCCTTGAAGGCGTTCTTGACGTCGGCCTGCGTCCAGCCCTCGGCGGTCGTCTCGCGGAGGGCGGGCGGGAGCGCCTCGGCCACGCCGCCGGAGACCTCGGCCTCCTCGACGTCGGTGCCCTCCTCGTCGGGGTGCCCGAACATCTGCTCGATGAGGCGGTCGCGGATCTCGCGGATGCCGCCGTAGAAGCTCGCCTTGTCGTAGGGCTGCTTGAGGTGCGCGGCCACCTGGTCGCGGATGCGGCGGTAGACCTCCTCGACGAGCTCCGGCGCCGGGGCGACGGTCGTGTACTCCATCGGCGCGATGGGGCCGCGCTCGGCCTCCACCTTCGCCCGGAGCTCCTCGATGCCGCGGCAGATCGTGCGGATGTGCTCGTGGGCGAAGGCGAGGGCCTCGACCATGTCGTCCTCGGAGACCTCGAGCATCTCGCCCTCGACCATCACGATGGCGTCGGCCTTCCCGGCGACGACGAGGTCGAAGTCGGAGGCGTCGCGCTCGGTGGCCGTCGGGTAGAGCACCCACTGCCCGTCGACGCGGCCGACGCGGACGTGCGCGGTGGGGCCGTCGAAGGGGGCGCCGGAGACCCAGAGGGCCGCCGCGGCGCCCACGCCGCCGACGACGTCGCCGTCGACCTCGGGGTCGGCCGAGATCACCGTCAGCAGCACCTGGGTCTCGTTGCGGAACCCGTCGGGGAACAGCGGGCGGATGGTGCGGTCGATGAGGCGGCTGGAGAGGACCTCCTTGTCGGTGGGCCGCCCCTCGCGCTTGAAGAAGCCGCCGGGGAACTTCCCGCTGGCGCTGAAGCGCTCGCGGTAGTCGACGGTCAGCGGGAAGAAGTCCTGGCCGGGGCGGACGTTCTTGTCCACGACGGCGGTGGCGAGCACCATGGTGTCGCCGAGGCGGGCGACGACGGCGCCGTCGGCCTGCTTGGCGAGGCGCCCGGTCTCGAGCGTCAGCGTCTTGCCGCCGACCTCGATGGAGTGGAGGATCGCTTTGTTCATGGGGGTTGGGTTGAGGGAGGCGCCGCCGCCTCGGCTCGACCTCGGGCACGGCTCCCGCGGATCCGGAGGATCGATCCTCGGGGAGGATCGGGCGGGACGGGGCCGGGAATCAGTTTTCGGCGAGCCGACGGGCGAGCGGCGCTCAAGCCGGTCGGACCGCGGAGAACTGACTGCCGGACCGTGCGGGGAAGGGCGCGGACGGAGCGGCGCGGGGGAGTGGCCGCGGCCGGAGGGCCGGCGGCCGGTAAGCGCAGCGGCGGCCCCCACGGAGAGGGACCGCCGCCACGGAGGGGTTACTTGCGGATGCCGAGCTCCCGGATGATGGCGCGGTACCGCTCGATGTCGGTCCGCGTCAGGTAGTCGAGGAGGCGGCGGCGCTTGCCGACCATCTTGAGCAGGCCGAGCCGGGACGTGTGGTCCTTCGGGTGGCGCTGGAGGTGCTCGGTGAGCTCGTTGATGCGCGCGGTGAACAGGGCGATCTGGACCTCGGGCTTGCCGGTGTCCTTGGCGCTGGCGCCGTGCTGCTCGACGAGCTGCTGCTTCTGCTGGGTGCTGATCATGGGGGCGTCTCCGCTTCCGATGAGCGGGAATGCTGTTTCAATCCTCTGCCGCCCCAGGAGGCGACGCGAAAAGGCACCCGGGGAGGATACCCAGGCAAGCTGTCAAGGTACCACGCGGAGCACCCGCTCCGCCTCTGCTCGGTCTTCACGGAGCTGCGCCACGAGCGCCTCGACGCCGTCGAACCGCCGCTCGTCGCGGAGCCGCTCGACGACGTGGACGCGGAGCGGGCGCCCGTAGAGGTCGCCCTCGAACCCGAGCAGGTGCACCTCGACCGTCAGCGCGCCGTCCTCCTCGAACGTCGGCCGGCGGCCGACGTTCATCATGCCGTCGTAGGTCGCCCCCACCGCCTCGCAGCGGACGGCGTAGACGCCGACGGCCGGGATCACCTTGTGGCGGTGCGCCAGCTGGACGTTCGCCGTCGGGAAGCCGATCTGCCGCCCGCGCTGGTCGCCGCGGACGACGGTGCCGGCGAAGCTGTAGGGCCGCCCCAGCAGCTCCGCCGCCCGCCGCGCCTCCCCCTCCGCCAGCGCCCGCCGGATCTCGGTCGAGGAGACGGTGTGCCCCTTCACCACCTGCTCCGGGATCACGTCCACCGTGAACCCGTGCACGGCGCCGAGCCGCTCGAGCAGCGCCCGGTCGCCGCGGCGGTTCCGCCCGAACCGGTGGTCGTACCCGATCACGATCTCCTGCATCCCCACCGTGCCCAGCAGGACGTCCTCGACGTACGCCTCGGGCTCGAGCAGCGAGAGGTCGCGCGTGAACGGGAGGACGACGAAGCGGTCGAGCCCGAGCGCCTCGACGAGGTCGGCCCGCTCGTCGAGCGTGGTCAGGAGCGGGACGGGGGTGGCGGCGAGGACCTCGCGCGGGTGCGGGTGGAACGTGACGACGGTGGCCTTCCCGCCGACGGCCGCCGCCCGCGCGGCGAGGTAGCGGAGGATGGCTTGGTGCCCGAGGTGGACGCCGTCGAACGTGCCGGTGGTGAGGACGGAGCGGTCGTCGCGGCGGATCTCGTCGTAGCCGTGCTCGCGGGTCATGTTCGGGAGAGGGGGAAAGGGTGAATGGGAGAAAGGGAGAGGGTGCGGAGGTAGGACAACCTATCCCCCTTTCCCCCTCTCTCCCTCTCCCCCTTTCTCTCCAGCGAGCGCAGCGAGCGGGAACGCCTCCTCCACGCGGAACGGCCCGATGGCCGTGCGCCGCAGCGCCGTGAGGTGCCCCCCCACGCCGAGCGCCTCGCCGAAGTCGTGGGCGAGGGAGCGGACGTAGAACCCCTTCGAGCAGACGACGCGGAAGTCGACGTCGGCGCCGCGGCGGGCGGTGAGCTCCAGCTCGTAGACGGTCACGGGCCGGGGCGCCACCTCCACGTCCTCGCCGCGGCGGGCCTTCGCGTAGAGCCGCTCGCCGCCCCGCTTGATGGCGGAGTAGGCCGGCGGGCGCTGGAGGATCTCGCCGAGGAACCGCCGCCGCGCGGCCTCGAGGGCGGCGTCGGTGACGCCGGAGGCGTCGCTGTGCCCCTCGACGGGGCTCTCGGCGTCGTAGGTGGCGGTGGTCTCGCCGAGGCGGATCGTGCCGGTGTACGTCTTGGGCAGCCCCATGAACCGGTCCTGCTCCCGCGTCGCCTGCCGGCCCACGAGCACGATCAGCAGCCCCGTCGCCATGGGGTCGAGGGTGCCGGCGTGGCCCACCTTCTTGACGCCGAGGGCGCGGCGGAGGCGGCGGACGACGCCGAACGACGTGAGCCCCTGCGGCTTGTCCACGAGGAGCGCACCGGCCTCGAAGGGGGCGGGGAGCTCGTCGGCGCGGGTGTAGACGCGGAGGGGGTCGGCCACAGGCGCGTTACGTGCCTCGTGCTGCGTGTTCTGGCGCATCGACACACACGTAATACGCCACGCGAATCACGCCTCCTCCGGCCCCCCGCCCTCCGCTGGCGCCTCGCCCTCGCCGCGCTCGGCGCGGATCTGCGCGAAGAGCGCGTCCATGTGAGCGGCGCGCTGCTGCCCCTCGTCGAGGAAGAACCGGAGCTCGGGGATGCGGCGGACCTGGTGGCGGATGCGCGCGGCGAGGGCCTGGCGGATCTGCGGCGTGTGCGCGTCGAGCCGGCGGAAGGCGGCCTGCCGCTGCTGCGGGTCGTCCCCGAGCACGCTCACGTTGACGTAGGCGATGCCGAGGTCCTTCGTCACGCGCACGTCGGTGACGGTGAGGAGGGAGTGGCTCGCCTCGTAGAACTCGTTCTGGAGGAGGTCGGCCACCTCCCGCTGGAGCATGCTGGCGACGCGGTCGGTGCGGATACTCATGGTCCGTGGTCAGTGGTCAGTGGTCCGTGGTCAAGCACTCCGGGTGGCATTGCCAACCACGGACAACGGACCACGGACCACGAACTAAACAGTGAGCTGCCGCCGCGTCTCGACGATCTCGAACGCCTCGATGTGGTCGCCCACCTTGATGTCGTTGTAGCCGTCGATGGAGAGGCCGCACTCGTAGCCGGCCGAGACCTCTCGGACGTCGTCCTTGAAGCGGCGGAGCGAGCCGATGTTGCCGGTGTAGACGACGACGCCGTCGCGGATGAGGCGGACGCGGTTGTTCCGGTGCACCTTCCCCTCGACGACGTAGCAGCCGGCGACGGTGCCGGCCTTCGGGACGCGGAACGTCTCGCGCACCTCGACGGTGCCGAGGACGTTCTCCTTCTGCTCGGGCGAGAGCAGCCCCTCGAGCGCGTCGCGCACCTCCTCGATCGCGTCGTAGATGACGGAGTAGAGGCGGACGTCGATCTCCTCCCGCTCGGCCAGCGCGCGGACGCCCGGGACCGGGCGCACCTGGAACCCGATGACGATGGCGTCCGAGGCCGCCGCGAGCATCACGTCGCTCTCGTTGATGGCGCCGACGCCGGAGTGGACGATGTTCACGGCCACCTCCTCGTTCGACAGCTTGAGGAGCGCGTCGGAGAGGGCCTCGACGGAGCCGCCCACGTCGCCCTTGACGACGAGGTTGAGCTGGTTGAGCTCGCCGAGGGCGAGGCGGCGCGAGAGGTCGTCGAGGGAGACGTGGCGGCGGGCGTGGAGGCTCTGCTCGCGCTGGAGCTGCGTCCGCTTCGCCGCGATCTCGCGCGCCTCCCGCTCGTCGTCGAGCACGACGAGGCGGTCGCCCACCTCGGGCGAGCCGGAGAAGCCGAGGATGGCCACGGGCGTGCTCGGGCCGGCCTCCGTCACGCGGTTGTCGCGCTCGTCGAACATGGCGCGGACGCGCCCGCTCTCGGTGCCGGCCACGAACACGTCGCCCACGCGGAGCGTGCCGGTCTCGACGAGCACCGTCGCCACGACGCCGCGGCCCTTGTCCAGCCGCGCCTCGATGATGGTGCCGACGGCGTTCCGGCTCGGGTTCGCCTGGAGCTCGAGGAGCTCGGCCTCGATGAGCACCTTCTCGAGGAGGTCGTCGACGCCCTGGCCCGTCTTGGCCGAGATCAGCTCGCACTGCACCTTCCCGCCGTACTGCTCCACGAGCACGCCGTGATCGGAGAGCTGCTGCATGATGCGGTCGGGGTTGGCCTCGGGCCGGTCCATCTTGTTGATGGCCACCACGATGGGGACCTCGGCGGCGCGGGCGTGGTTGATGGCCTCGATGGTCTGCGGCATCACCTGGTCGTCGGCGGCGACGACGACGATGACGAGGTCGGTGACCTGGGCGCCGCGGGCGCGCATGGCCGTGAACGCCTCGTGGCCCGGGGTGTCGAGGAACGTGATGTTCCGCTCGCCCGGGAGCTCGACGGCGTAGGCGCCGATGTGCTGCGTGATCCCGCCGGCCTCGCCCGCGACGACGTTGGCCCGCCGGATGTAGTCGAGGAGCGAGGTCTTCCCGTGGTCCACGTGCCCCATGATGGTGACGACGGGGCTGCGGGGGACGAGGTCCTCGGGGGCGTCCTCCTCGATGAGGTCGAGCTCCTCGTCGGCCTCGGAGATGAACTGGACGTCGAACCCGAACTCGTCGGCGATGAGCGTGATGGCGTCGGCGTCGAGGCGCTGGTTGATCGAGACCATGAGCCCGAGGCCGAACCCCTTCTGGATGACCTCGGAGACGGGGACGCGCATGGCCTCGGCGAGCTCGCCCGTCGAGATGAACTCCATCACGCGGAGGGTGGAGGCCATCCCCTCGAGCCGCTCGATCTCGGCCTGGCGCTCGGCGGCGCGCTCCTCGCGGCGCTCGCGGCGGCGCTTCTGGCGGGCGCGGCTGGCGCCCTGGCCGAGGGCCTGGAGCGTCTCCTGGAGGTTCGCCTGCACCTCGGCCTGGTCCACCTTCCTCTTCCCGCCCTTCTTGCCGCGGCGGCGGCCGGCGGCCTCCTCGGCCTCGACCTCGGCAGCGGCCGGGGCGGCGGCGGCCGTCTCCTTCTTCCGCTTCCGCTTCCGCCGCCCGCCCGTCTCGATGCTCGACAGGTCGATCTTGCCGACGACGGTGGGGCCGGTGAGGTTGTAGCGGTCGCCGCGGAGGACCTCGGGCGCGGCGGGCTCCACCGCCTCGGGCGCCTCCGCTTCGTCGGCGTCCTCGACGGCCTCGGCCTCCGGCTCGAACGCCTCGGCGGTCGTGGACTCGGGCGCGGTCTCCCCGACCTCGGGGGCTTCTTCGGGCGCCGCTTCAGCCTCGGGCGCCGCCTTCTTGGTGCGCTTCGCCGCGGCCTTCTTGGGCGCCGCCTTCGGCTCCTCGGCCGGGGCCGCCGTCGCGTCGATGACGGGCTCGGCGGGGGCCACGGGCTCCTCCTCCGGCTCGGGCGCCGCGACGACCGGCTCGGCCGGCGCGACGGGCTCCTCCTCGGGCGCGGCCTCTTCGGCCTCGGCGGCCTCCGGCTCGGGCGCCGCCTTCTTGGTCCGCTTCGCCGCCGCCTTCTTGGGCGCCGCCTTCGGCTCCTCGGCCGGGAGGCCCTCGGCGGCCCGCTGCTCCGCGCGCAGCTCGGCGCGCAGCTCCTCCACGCGCGCCCGCGCCTCCGCGTCGTCGGCGAAGGCGTCGAGCACGGACGCGTACATCTCCGGGGAGAGCTTCGCGTTGAGGTCGCCGGCGGCGAGCTTCCCGTCGAGCGTGTGCCCCTTCTCCTTGAGCGTCTCGACGACGGTGTCGGCGGAGACGTTCAGCTCGCGGAGCACCTTGAAGAGCGG
>DATGQT010000302.1:0-18937 GCA_035304085.1 Rubricoccaceae bacterium | reverse complement strand
GTCGAGGACGGCGGCTTCCACCCCGGCGCGTTCCTGTGCGCCCTCCTCGGCGCCGTCCTCATCCAGGTCGGCACCAACTTCGCCAACGACGTGGCCGACTTCGAGCGGGGTGCGGACACGGCGGCGCGGAAGGGGCCGCTGCGCGTGACGCAGGCCGGCCTCGTGACGCCGGCGCAGGTGAAGCGCGCGGCGGCCCTGGCGTTCGGCCTCGCCTTCCTCGCCGGCGTCTACCTCATCGTCCGCGGCGGCTGGCCGATCCTCGCGTTGGGGCTGGCCGCCATCGCCTCCGGCGTCGCCTACACGGCCGGCCGCTACGCCCTCGCCTACACCGGCCTGGCCGACCTCTTCGTGCTCGTGTTCTTCGGGCCGGTGGCCGTGCTGGGGACGTACTACGTCCAGACCCTCGTGCCGATGCCGTGGGTGGCCGTGGCCGGCCTCGGGCCGGGCTTCCTAGCCACCGCCATCCTGCTGGCCAACAACGTCCGCGACGTCGAGGAGGACCGGGCGGCGGACAAGCGGACGCTCGTCGTCCGCTTCGGCCGCCCGTTCGGCGTGACGCTCTACGCCGCGTGCGTCTCCGGCGCGGTGGCCGTGCCGGCGGCGCTCGTGCTGTGGATCGGCGGGCACGCCGGGGCGCTGGCCGCCTCCGTCGTCGCCTCCCTCCTCGGCCGGCCGCTCGTGCAGACGCTCCGGCGGACGGACGACCCCGCCGTGCTCAACCCCCTCCTCGGCAAGACCGCCCGGCTCCTCCTCCTCTACTGCCTCGCCTTCGGCATCGGCTGGCTGCTATGAAGTCGAAGGTTCCAGGTCCAGAGGTCGAAGGTCAGCGGAGAGCGGAACGACCTTCGGCCTTCGACTTCCAGACTTGAGACCGCCCATGCGCATCGTCCGCCACGCGCTCCACCCCTACCGCCTGCCCCTCCGGGAGCCGGTGACGCTCGGGCGCGTGCGGATCGAGGAGCGCGAGGGGGTGCTGCTCCGGCTCGAGGCCGAGGGCGGCGCGGTGGGGTGGGGCGACGCCGCGCCGCTGCCCGGCTTCAGCCGCGAGTTCCTCTTCGACGTCCACCTCGAGCTCGACGCCTTCGGCGGCGCCCTCTGCGGGCGCGCTCTCGACCCGGCCGACGTCACCGACCCGCACGGCCGCCTCCACGCCGCCCTCGACAAAGCGCGCCTGAAGCCGTCGGCCCGCTACGCGCTCGACCTCGCGCTGTGGGACCTCGCCGCGCAGGCGACGGGCCGCTCGCTGGCCGAGGCGCTGTGCCCCGAGCCCGTCGCAGTGCTCCCCCTCAACGCGCTCGTGACCGAGCCGCCGCCGCTGGCGCTCGTCGAGGCGGCGCGGCTGGCCGAGGCGGGGTACGGCACGCTCAAGCTGAAGGTGGGGCGCGGCGCGCTCCGCGAGGAGGTCGCCCTCGTGCGCGGGGTGCGCGAGCGGGTGGGGGAGGGGGTCGCCCTCCGCCTCGACGCCAACCGGGCGTGGACCGCGGAGGAAGGGCGGCTGTTCGCCGCCGAGGTCGCCGGGCTGGGGGTGGCCTACGTCGAGGAGCCGCTGCGCGACGCGGAGGGGCTCCTTCCGCTCTGGCGCGAGACGCGGCTGCCCGTCGCCCTCGACGAGACGCTGGCCGAGCCGGGCGGCGCGGAGGCGCTGGGCGAATGGGTGGCCGCCGCCGTCCTCAAGCCCACCCTCCTCGGCGGCGTCTCCGCCGTGCTCCGGTGGGCCGAGCGGGCGCGCGCCGCCGGCGTGCCCGCGGTCCTCTCCGCCGCGTTCGAGAGCGGCGTCGGGATGCGCGGCGTGGCGGCGCTCGCGGCGGCGACGGGCGGCGAGGCCGCCGGCCTCGACCCCTACCGCCGCCTCGCCGCCGACGTCCTCGCTGAGCCCCTCCCACTCGACCGACCCACGGTGGACGTGCAGGCCCTCCTGACCCGGCCGCTGGAGGTGCGGCTGCGCTGAGGTCTGAAGGTCACAGGTCTGAAGGTCACAGGTCAGAGGACTTTCGACCTTCGACTTTCGACCTTCGACTTTCGACCTTCAGACCTGAGACCGAATTAAGATGAGCGAAGCCACAGAGGTGATCCCGTGCCCCGTCCGGCGCCACGCCGCGCGCCGGCCCGAGGTGCTTGCCGTCGTCGCGCCCGAGGAGGCTTGGACGTGGGCCGACCTCGACCGGGCGGTGACGGCGTGGGCCGGGCACCTCCTCGGTCTCGCGCCGCCCAGCACCCGCGTCGCTGCCCGCGCCGAGACGACGCCGCGCTTCGTCGCCCTCGTCCTCGCGGCACTCCGCACCGGCCACGTCATCGTGCCCTTCTCGCCCCGTCTCCCCGAGCCGGCCGTGAAGGAGCACCTGGATCGCATCGCCTGTGAGGCGACGCTCGACCTAGACGATGGACCACGGACGACGGACGACGGACGGCGGACCACGGACCACGGACAACTGCCCTCCATTCCCCTCGCCCGCCCGGCCACCGTCGTCTTCACCAGCGGCTCGACGGGGGCTCCGAAGGGAGCGCTCCTCACGGCCGGCAACCACGTGTGGAGCGCGCAGGGGTGGGCCGAGCGGCTCCCCCTCGGGCCCGGCGACCGGTGGCTCCTCGACCTCCCCCTCAACCACGTCGGCGGCCTCGCCGTCGTCTACCGCTGCGCGCTGGCGGGGGCGGCCGTGGCCATCCCCGCGCCGAAGACGCCCACGGCCGAGGCCCTCCGCGCCCTCGGCGCCACGCACGCCTCGCTCGTCGCCACGCAGCTCTACCGGCTCCTCCGCGACGGCGACGGGCCGTTGCCGGCGCTCCGCGCCCTCCTCCTCGGCGGCAGCGCCGTCCCGGCCGGGCTCCTCGACGAAGCGCACGCGCGCGGCCTTCCCGTCGTCACCTCGTACGGCCTCACCGAGATGGCCTCGACCGTCACGGCCACGGCTCCCGGCGCGCCTCGCGAGGACCTCGCCACGTCCGGCCGCCTCCTCCCGCACCGCGACCTCCGTGTCCGCGGCGGTGAGATCGAGGTGCGCGGGCCGACGCGCTTCGCCGGCTACCTCGAAGGGGGGCGGCTGGCAGCGCCGTTCGACGCCGACGGCTGGTTCGCCACCGGCGACCTCGGCCACCTCGACGAGGCGGGCCGGCTCGTCGTCGTCGGGCGGCGGGACGACCGGTTCGTATCCGGCGGCGAGAACGTGCAGCCGGAGGCCGTCGAGGCGGCGCTGCTGGCGCTGCCGGGCGTCGCACGCGCCGTCGTAGTGCCCGTCGCGGACGCCGAGTTCGGGGCGCGGCCGGCGGCGTTCGTGGCGATGGAGGGCGGGGGGGCGCCGGACGGCGCGGCGCTCGCGGCGTCGCTGCGGGCGAGGGGGCTGCCGGGTTACCTCGTGCCCGTCGCGTTCCTGCCCTGGCCCGAGGGCGAGGGGGACCTCAAGCCCGGTCGTGCCGCCCTCCGCGAGAGGGCGACGCACCTGGTGGCGAAGGGTGATTAGCGATGGGCGATTGGATGGAGTAACGCCAATCGCCAACCCCCGTCGCTCTTCGCTCACATCAGCTGGTCGCGGAGGTCCTCGATCTCGGCGTTCTCGCGGAGGCCTTCCATCCACGACCGGAGCACCTGCTGCCGCTTGCGCTCGAGGAGCTGCTCGCGGATCTGCGTGCGCTCCTCGTCCGTGAGCTCAGCGACCTCACCGCCCGCGAAGCTCGTGGCCTGGACGATGAACGCGGAGGCGACGCCCGCGACGGGGCGCGAGGTCTCGCCCGGCTCGAGGCCGAAGATCGTGCCGACGAGGGCGGGCTCGTGGCCGACGCCCTGCACGAGCGGGGTGGCGAGGGTGACGTCGGTGAGGGGGAGGACCGTGGCGCCGGCGCGGGCGGCGATGGCCGCGAGGTCGCCGCCGCCGGCGAGCGCCTCCTGCAGGCGGGCCAGGAGCACCTCCTTCTTCTTCTCCACGCGCACGCGCGGCTCGATCTCCGCGCGCACCTCCTCGAGCGGGCGGTAGCCCTCCGGCACCACCTCCGTGAGGTGGAAGACGACGAAGCGGTCGCCCGCGTCGAACGGCTCCGAGATCGCGCCGGGCTCGGAGCGGCGCATCCAGCGGACGGCGTCGCTGCCGATCTGGACGCCCGGCACGACCGGCTCGTCGTCGCGGACGCTGGCGGTCTCGACGGTGAGCCCGCGGCGGGCCGCCTCGTCGGCGAACCCGGCCTCCTCGGCCTCCGCGTAGTAGTGGAGGTCCTCGGCCTGCTCGATGAGCCGGTCGAACGTCCCCGTCAGCGGGACCGAGAGCCGGACGATCTCGGCCTCCTGGTTCGTCCGCCCGTCGACGCGGACGAGGTGGTGGCCGAACTGCGTCTCCACCGGCCCGGCGACCTGCCCGATGGGCGCGCTCATGACGGCCTGCTCGAACGGCGCCACCATCGTGCCGGGGCCGAACCACCCGAGGTCGCCGCCGCGGTCCTTGTTGCTCTGGTCCTGGGAGTGCGCCGCGGCGGCCTGCTCGAACGTGACCTCCCCGCGCTCGATCTGCCCCTTGACCGCCTCCGCCTGCGCGGCCTGGTCCGTCGGGAAGAGGATGTGGCGGGCGCGGACGAACGGGCCGTTCTCGGCCTCGCGGACGCCGGTGATCCGGGCGAGCACGCCCTCCTCGCCCGCGAGGATGGGGCCGACGACGCGGCCGGGCGTGAGGTCCGCGTAGACGGCCGAGGCCAGCTCGGGCGTCATCTGGCGCGGCGGCGTGAAGGCGGCGGCGCCGTCGCCGTAGGCGTTCTGGGCCACCCACGCGGCGGGGTCCTCGGCGGCCTCCAGCTGCGGCCGCAGCCGCGAGAGCTCCTCGCGCACGCGCGCCGAGTCCTCCGCGCTCGGCTGCTTGAGGAACGACACGTACTCGACGTTGTAGGTGGTCGGCCGCTCGAATTCCTCCCGGTGCGCGTCGTAGAACGCCCGGAGGTCGCGGTCGCTCACCTCGACCTCGCTGTCGGGGACGTCCGCGTAGCGGAGGCCGACGTACTGGGCGGTGGCGCGGCGGTTGCGGCGGACGTGCTGCGCCTCGACCTCGCCGTCGGTCACGCGGACGGTGGCCCGGATGAGGGCGTCGAGCTTGGCCTGGCGGCGGCTGTTGCGGATCTCGTCCTCGAGGATGCGGACCTGCTCCGGCGGCGCCTGCTGGACGAACTGCGCGAGCGCGTTCCGGTCCACGCCGCCCTGCCCGTCGCCGAAGAACTGGACGACGAGGGGGTCCGGGTTCGGCCCCGTGAAGGCGGCCTCGACCTCAGCGTCGGAGACCTCGATCCCGAGCCGCTCCATCTCCGCCTCGCGGAGGCGGTTCTCGACGAGGGCGTCGAAGACCTCCTGCTCGACGCGGGCCTGGAGCGCCGGCGTCACCTCGACGCCCTGGTCCTGGTACACCTGCAGCCGCTGCTGGAGGGCGTTCTGGTACTGCTCCATCGGGATCGGCTCGCCGTCGACGGTCGCGACGTCGCGGCCGGTGCGGATGCCGAGGGCGTCGAAGGCGCCGGAGTCCTGGAGCACCCACAGACCGCCGAAGGAGAAGACGAGGATCCAGAGGATCGTCGCGGTGCTCTCCCGCATCTTGTTCATCACGCCCATAATGCTGCCTCTGCCTGTGCGCTTGCTGGTTGGTCTGCGGAGGGACGGCCGCGCCGGGGAGGGGCCCGCCCGGATCCGGGAGGCCGGCGCGAAGGCGCCTGCGCCGGGGTGGGCGCAGGCGCGAGGGCGGGGAATATACCGAAGGGCTCGCGCGGAGCCGGGTGATTTTTCAGGGATGATAGGGGCGCACGGCGTCGCGCGCACGCATCGAGGCTGTCATCCTGAGCGGAGTGCGGATCTACGTCCGTCGAGCCGGTAGCCCCATGGGGCCGCCGTCGGCCCGGGGCCAGACCCTCCCCCGCCTTCGCGGGGACCGCTGGCGCTCCTCAGGATGACCTCACTCGCTGCAGCCGATGGTGGCCTGCGCGGGGGGCTGGAGGCGGAGCACGGCGCGGGCGCCGTTGTCGGCCCGGCACGTGCCGGCGAAGGTGCCGTCGGGCTGCCGCGCGGCGTCGCAGGTGAGCGCGTAGTTCCGCCGCGTGTTCCGCATCCCGAACCCGAAGGCCGGTGCCTCCGTCGCGTCCTCGATGCGCACGACCTCCTCGGCCTGGTAGGCGCCGTCCTCGGAGTGGAGCGTGAGCTTGAGGCCCTCGACGCACGCCTCCAGGCCGCCCGTGAGCGCGACCGGCGCGGCGTCGGCCCACTCGATGGTGCCGGACCAGTCGCCCGTCGGCAGGGCCGGCTGGGCGAGGGCGGCGGGGGCGAGGACGAACGCGAGGGCGAAGAACAGGAGCAGACGCATGACTCGGAGGGGTTGACGGTGTAAAGTTACCACGCCCCGGCGCCGAGGCGCACGGGCAGGTCCGCGGGCACCACGACGGGCGCGGCCGGCACGCGGTCCCACCCGAACGCCGCCACGAGCGCGCCGGGCGTCACGGGCGCGGGCGTGTCCTGCTGCCCCAGCGCCCACGCCAGCCAGCCGACGACGGCCTCGGGCGCCACGCCCGCATCGCGCAGCGCGGTGACGGAAAGCGCGTCGTCGCGCTTCGAGAGCTTCTCGCCGGCCTCGTTGACGGCGAGGGGGAGGTGCGCGTACGCCGGCGGCGCCCCGCCGAGCGCCTCGATCAGCTGGACCTGCCGCGCCGTCGAGTCCAGGAGGTCGGCCCCGCGGACGACCTCAGTGATCCCCATCGCGAGGTCGTCCACGACGACGGCGAGCTGGTAGGCGTAGACGCCGTCGCGGCGGCGGAGGACGAAGTCGCCCACCTCGGTCGCCACGTCCTCCGTGACCGTCCCCTGCACACGATCCTCGAACGTCACGGGGCCGCTGGCGACGCGGAAGCGGAGGGCGGCGTCGGGGCTCGGGTCGGCGCGGTAGGCGTCGAACCAGCCGGGGGGGAGGTGCTTCGGGCGGAAGGCGGCGGGGTAGGGGGGGAGCCCCTCGCGCCCGTGCGGCGCGGTGGCGAGGCCGAGGAGGTCCTTCCGCGAGCGGCGGCAGGGGAACAGCCGCCCGGCCGCCGCCAGCCGCGCCAGCGCCGCCTCGTAGTGCGCGCCCCGCTCCGACTGCCGGTACGGCGCGTGGGGGCCGCCCACGTCCGGCCCCTCGTCCCAGTCGAGCCCGAGCCAGCGGGCCTCCGCCGCCTGCCGCGCGGCCGCGCCGGGCACGACGCGCGGGCCGTCGAGGTCCTCGACGCGCCAGACCAGCGCGCCGCCGCGGCGGCGCACCGACAGCCAGGCCGCGAGGGCGACGAGCGCGCTGCCGAGGTGGAGCCCGCCCGTGGGGCTGGGGGCGAACCGGCCGCGCACCTCAGCCATCGGCGCCGCTGCCGGCGTCGCCGTCGGCGGGCCGGCCTCCGCCGGGGGTGGGGGTCACGTGCGCCTGCATCGGCCCGTTCAACCCTCGCCCCTGCGGCCGGTTCGGAACGAAAAAGCGGGGGCGACGCTCGTGCGCCGCCCCCGCCGGGAGTCCGTGGTGCGCCGGTTACTCCTCGTCGGCCACGCGCCGCATCTCGAAGAGCTCCGCCGACCGGATGCTGAACTCGAACGAGTCTCCGGTGCTGCGGAGGGGGATCTGGTGGAGGTGGACGAGGAAGTTGTCGGACCGCGCGCGGCGGCCGGAGACGTCGAAGGTCCAGAGCCCTTCCTCGTAGGGGCCGCCGGGGACGTCCACCTCGAGCACCGGGTCGAGGTAGGTGCCGAAGACGTCGTGGACGACGGGGGTGGCGTCGTCGAAGCGGAGGGTGTCGGCGGGCTGGCCGGCCTCGCGCACGATGCGGTAGCCCGTCGTGCGCGCCGCGAGCTGCCCCGTGATGAGCCCCTCGTCGTCGGTGAGGACGAAGGTGAACTCCGTCTCGTAGTCGGCGACGACGTGGGCGTTGTGGGCGGCGAGGATGGTGTCGGCCTCGAACGCGGCGGTGCCGACCCAGCGGCCGGAGACGCCGTCGGCGCCGCCGAAGTCGCAGGCGGAGAGCACGGCGCCGGTGCCGACGAGGAGGGCGAGTCCGAAGGGCAGGAGGGGGCGGGCGGGCATGAGGCGAGGCGCGCCGGGGGCGCGGGCGTGTGGCGGGCGTGTCCGCGCCCGGTATCGGCCCGCCCCCGGGCCGACTTAACCCCGCTCACCCCTCCGCCGAGCGCCGCCTCAGGAGAGCGAGACCGACGCGTCCGGCGTGACGGTGTGCGTCTGCACGGCGTGGCGGACGAGCCCGTAGGGGCCGGCGTGGCCGGCGAAGCGCCCGAGCACCTCGGCCTCGGCGCGCCCGAGCGCCTCGCCGGTGCCGTCGGGGTCCGTGAGGCGGCCGTCGGCACCGACGGTGCGGAGCGTGAGCGTGCCCTCGTGGAGGACGAGGGCGAGGTCCCCCTCGGCCGGGTCGTCGGTGACGAGGACGTACTGCGCGTCGCGGAGGGCGGGGGGGCGGTCGAAGGCGCCGTCGAGGCGGAAGGCGTGGAGGCCGGAGACGTCGGGGAACAGGGCGGCGAGCGAGAACCGCTCGCTCCCGGCCCCGTCCTCGAGCCGCCCGTCCCGGATGGCCCCTCGCAGCGGGACCGAGCCGTCCTTCCCCTCGCGGTCCACGAGGTGGTACCCGTTGTCGTCGCGGCGGAGGTAGCCCTTCTTGGCGAGGGCCTGGAGGTTCTGCGTGACCGAGTTCGGCGAGCGGTAGTCGAAGTGGTCCACGATCTCGCGGTACGTCGGCCACACCTTCCGCTCGCGCACATGTTCTCGCAGGAACTCGAGGAAGGTGTGCTGCTTGTGGGTGAGTTGCCTCCGGCTCATGGCTCTCGCCGCTAAAGGGATAGAAATGTGTGTGGTGGGCGTCGCGGGAAGGTAGAGTCCGGTTTCCCCCGCTGTCAAACGAAATGCGGCCCCGGGCCTTTACCCGCGCGCCGGGGCGCGGGGCCGCACACACTTAGGAACTCCCTTAGTGTGCGGGGGGAGGTCACGGCCCCGTCGGCGCCGGCGCGCCCCCGCCCGGCCGCGGGGCCACGGCGTGGAGGCGGATCCGCACCTCGTCGCGGATGAGGTCGTCCGGCTGACCGGGGTAGGTCAGCCCCCAATGCTGCCGATCGATGATGAAGTCGGCCTCGGCCGTCACCGCGTCCGGGGCGACGGTGACGCGGGCGGGGAACGAGACCTGGTTCGTCTGCCCGGCCATCGTGAGCAGGCCCGTCACGCGGTGCGTCGCGCCGGCCAGGCCGACGGTGTCGGCGGCGGTGAGGGGCTCGATGGCCGTGGTGCGGAAGCGGGCCTCGGGGTTGGCCTCGACGCCGAAGAAGTCGTCGCTCTTGAGGTGGACCGTGAGGCGGTCGGTGTCCGAGTAGATCGAGGCGGCGTCGATGACGACCTCGGCGCCGGTGAGCGCCTCGCCGTCGAGGTAGAGGGCGCCGTCGAAGCGGCGGAAGCCGCCGTCGTGCGAGCGCGTGACCTTCGCGGCCGTCCACTCGATGCGGGTGGCGGCGGTGTCGAGGGGGAGCGCGGTGCCGGTGAGGGGCGCCCCCGTGTCGGCGGGGACGGCGGCCTCGATCGTCTCGGCCACCGGCGCGTCGCCGACGTCGGCGCAGGCCGTGAGGGTGATGAGGAGGGCGAACGCGGGGGGTAGGAGCAGGCGGGGCATAGGAGATGGTTCGTGGTTCGAAGCGGCTCCTAACGCCGCGCCCCGGGCCGGGTTGCACCTACCCGAAGGGGTCACCCCGGGGGCGTGCCGGCGCCCCCCGCCATCTGGTCGGCCACGCGGCGGACGCGCTCGGGGAAGGCGTCCTCGGTGTGGTAGCGGAGGTAGGCGTCCACGGCCGCTTCGACCTCGGTGCGGGTCGGGCCGTCGAGGCGGAGGCGGCCGGCGGTGTCGAGGTCGGCCAGGGCGAAGACGGCGAAGGCGCGGAGGGCGGCGCGCGAGGCGCGGAGGGCGGCGTGGCCGGCGAGCCCGGCGGGCGCCCCCGCGGGGACGACGGCGCCGGTGTCGAGGAGGAGCACGCCGGCGTCGCCGAGGGCCTCGACGTCGCCGCGGCGGACGTCCGGGGCGAAGCCGAGGAGGGTGGCGAGGCGGAGCTGGAACCACGGCAGCGCGTTGGCCGCGCGCGGGGCGCCGTCGCTGCGCGCGGCGTCGACCCAGGCGAGGGTGTGCGCCAGCAGCCCGAGCACGGGCGCGTTGGGGTCGTGCTCGTGGAGGAGCGCCCGCGCCAGCTCCACCATCCGGAGGCCGACGGTCGTCTTCTCGAGGTCGGCGCCGAGGTGGCCGAACCGGGCGACGTAGGCGGCCTCCTTCAGCGTCTGCAGCCCGCGCCCCTCCTTGTGGTAGTAGACGACCTGGACGTAGGCCATCGGCTGGAGCGCCGCGCCGAACCGGCTCTTGGGCCGGCGCGCCCCGCGCGCGAGCGCGCTGAGGACGCCGTGACGCCGCGTCAGCAGCGTCACGATGCGGCTGGTCTCGCCGTAGTCGAAGGCGCGGAGGACGACGGCGTCGGTGCGGACGATCATGGGGCCGGGGACGCGGGGCGGGGAGAACGCGGGGCGCCGGGCGGGGTGCCGGGGTGGGCGGAGCCCGGGGTGCGGGGTGTGTGAATTCGCACGGGGCGGGTTAGAGCGGGCGGGCCGGCCGTGTCAAGCGGAAGGTAGCGGCGCCCGCCGCCCCCGCTCCGTCACACCCCCGCTCGCCATGCCTCTCTCGCGCCGGCTCTACCGCCTCCAGACCCGCCTCGCCCTCACCGGCCCCGAGGCCATGGCGCTCCTCGTCCTGGCCGGCGCCCTGGCGCTCGGCCTGGGCGTCCGCCAGCTCCAGGGGCGCGCCGCCCCGCCCGCGGCCCACCTCGCCGCCGCCGACGCCACCTGGGCCGCCCTCGACGCCGCCGCGCGCACCCCCGCGCCCGATGTGGCGCCCGCCGCCGGGTCCGACGGCGCCCCGGCCTCGGAGGCCGGCCTCGCCCCCGCCGACTCCGTCGCCATCCCTACGGCCGGCTTCGCCGACTCGCCGCGGGCGCGGCGCGGCGCGGTCGGCGGGCCCGTGCGGATGAACCTCAACACGGCCGACGCGGCGCTCCTGCAGCGGCTCCCGCGCATAGGCCCCGCGCTCGCCAGCCGCATCATCGCCTACCGGCAGGAGGTCGGCCCCTTCCGCCGCGTCGAGGACGTGGTGAACGTGCGGGGGATCGGGCCGAAGACGCTGGAGGACATCCGGCCGTGGCTGTACGTGGAGTGACGACGTGACGCGTGGCGTGGCGGGCTCTCACGCCGTCACGGCCTCAGCTCCGGCGGCTCGCCGGGGCCGCCCTCGCCGCCGGCCGAGCCCGTGGTGCCGTCGCCGCCCGCGCCGCCGGCTTCGGCTCCGTCGCCCGCCGCGGCGGCGCGCTCGGCCCGCTCGATGGCCCGCCGCTGGCGCTCGGCCAGCGCCGGCCGCGTCCACGCCTCGGCCCGCTCCTCCTCCCGCCGCATGAACCGGTAGATCGGGAAGAGCAGGATGAACGCGAGTGCCATGAAGCCGAAGAAGGCGACGGCGATGGCGACGTAGAACTCGGTGTCGGAGGGCACGACGGGGCGGCGTGGGCGGAGCGGGTAGAACCCGGCGCGGGCGGTTCCGTTCTCTGGCGTCTCACCGCCCTCCCATACGCATGGACGCCTCCTCGTCTCCTCCGGCCCCGTTCCCCTCGGCCACCGTCCGCGTGGTGGACGTGTACCCGTACCGGATGGCCGGCGGGCGCGCCCCCGAGTTCCTCCTCGTCCGCCGCGCGCCGGGGATCGTCTACGCCGGGCAGTGGCGGATGGTCGGGGGGAAGGTGGACGCGGGGGAGCCGGCGTGGCGGGCGGCCCTCCGCGAGCTCCGCGAGGAGACCGGCCTCGCGCCCGTCCGCTGCTGGGCGCTCCCGTCGGTCAACCACTTCTACGAGTGGCAGCGCGACACCGTCGCCCTCGTCCCCGCCTTCGCCGCCGAGGTGGATGCGGACCCGCGCCTCGACCGGGAGCACGACGCGTTCGCGTGGCTGCCGGCCGAGGCCGCCGCCGCGCGCCTCGCCTGGCCCGAGCAGCGGCGGCTCGTCCGCCTCGCCGCCGACCTCCTCCGCCGGGGCGCCGTCCCGCCCGAGCTGGAGATCCCTCCTGCTGCCTTTCCCCTTGTCCCACCTGCGCCGGCCGCCGGGCCGATCGAATGACCGTCGCCATCACCGTCACCCTCCCCGACGACCTCCACGAGCTGCTCATCGCCGAGCTGGCCGACCTCGGTTTCGACGCGTTCGAGCGGGAGGACGGCGCCGTCGTCGCCTACGGGCCGGCGGCGGTGTGGACGGGCGTCGCCCGCGAGGCCGTCGAGGACTGGCTGCGCGCGCGCGGGCTGCCGGAGCACGTCGAGGAGCGCACGATGCTCGCCGTGAACTGGAACGCCCGCTGGGAGGCCACCATCCGGCCCATCCCCGTCGGCCCCTTCGTGATCGCGCCGACGTGGGCCGAGGTGCCGGAGGAGCACGCCGGCAAGACGCTCCTCCGCATCGACCCCAAGATGAGCTTCGGGACGGGGTACCACGAGAGCACCCGCCTCGCCCTCCGGTTCTTGCCGGGGCTGGTGGGGCGGACGCCCGGCGGCGAGCGCGTCCTCGACGCCGGAACCGGCACGGGCATCCTCGCCATCGCTGCCCTCCGCCTCGGCGCCCGCGAGGCCGTCGGCTTCGACATCGACCCCTGGAGCGCCGAGAACGCCGCCGAGAACGCCGCGCTCAACGGGGTCGCCGACCGGTTCGAGGTGCGCGAAGGGGGGATCGAGGTGGTGCCGGAGGTGGGCTTCGACCTCGCCTTCGCCAACATCCACCTCGAGGTGCTTCGCGGCCTCGTGCCGCTGCTCGCCGAGAAGCTGGCCGCCGGCGGACGCCTCGTCGTCGCCGGACTGCTCACCATGCAGCGCGAGCCGATGCTGGAGGTCGTAGAGGCCGCCGGCCTCGTGCTCTACGACGAGGCGACGGAGGGGGAGTGGTGGGCGTGTGTGGTCGAAGGTCGGAAGGCCTGAAAGTCGAAGGTCAACGTCCCCCGATACCATCCGCTGACCATCGGCCTTCAGACCTGCGACGTGAGACGGATCGCCGCCATCGACGTCGGCACCAACACGGTGCTCTGCCTCGTCGCCGACGTGCACGCGGACGGGCGGCTGGAGGTGCTGGCGGACGAGGAGCGGTTCGCCCGCCTCGGCGAGGGCGTCGACGCCGCCGGCCGCCTCACCGACGCGGCGATGGCGCGCGCGCTCGACCGGCTCGCCGCGTCTGCGGCGACGGCCGCGCGGTGGGGCGCCGGGCGCGTCGTCGTCGGCGCCACCAGCGCCTCGCGAGACGCGCGGAACGTGGGCGTGCTGGCCGCGCGCGTTCGGGAGCGGCTCGGCCTCGACTACCGCGTGCTCTCGGGCGAGGAGGAGGCGCTGCTCACCTTCCGCGGCGCCCTCGCGATGGTGCCCGGGATCACCGAGGCGTGCGTGCTCGACGTCGGCGGCGGCTCGACCGAGGTGGTGGCCGGGCGGCGGGACGCGCCGCCCCGCTTCCGCGTCAGCCTCGACGTCGGCAGCGTCCGCCTGACGGAGCGCTTTTTTACTTTGTTGCCGCCTGCGGCGGCAGCGGTTCGGGAAGCGGAGGCGGCCGTGGACGCGGCGCTGGCGGCGGTGCCGGAGGCGGCCGTACGCGGGCTGCCGCTCGTCGAGGGCGGCGGTACGGCGCGCGTGCTGGCGGCGCTGGCCGGGGTCGAAGGCGACGCGCCCGCCATCCCGCTCGCCACCGTCCGTGCTTGGCGCGACCGGCTGCTGGGGATGGCGCCCGAGGCCGTGCGGGCGCTCGCCCCCGACCTCCTCACCGGCCGCGAGGACGTGACCGCCGCCGCCCTCCTCGTCCTGGAGCGCGCCATGCGCCGGTTCGGCGCCGAGGCCTTCGTCGCCAGCCCCGGCGGCCTCCGCCACGGCCTCGCGCTGGAAGCGGCGTCGGGATGAGCGCAGGCGCGCTCGCGCGCATGCGTGCAAGCGTGCGCTCCTGCCCGCTTGCCCGCCCTTTCACCCATTCCTCCCCCCGCCGGAGGAACAGCGTCCGTACCCTCCCGTCCACCGCCCACCGTCCATCACCCCCGACCCATGCCCGTCACCCGCGACGCCGTCCTCGCCGCCCTCGCGACCGTCGAGGAGCCGGACCTCGGGCGCGACCTCGTCGCCCTCGACATGGTCCGCGACCTCACGGTCGAGGGCCGGCGCGTCTCCTTCACCGTCGTCCTCACGACGCCGGCGTGCCCGCTCAAGGACCTCATCCGCAGCCGCTGCGTCGCCGCCATCCACCGCGACGTGGACCCCGAGGCGGAGGTGACGGTCCACATGGAGGCCAACGTGACGGCGCCGCGGGGGCCGGCGGCGGCCGAGGGCGCCGCCCGCGTCAAGAACTTCATCGCCGTCGCCTCCGGCAAGGGTGGCGTGGGCAAGAGCACCGTCGCCGCCAACCTCGCCGTGGCGCTGGCGCAGGAGGGCGCCGCCGTCGGACTCGTCGACGCCGACATCTACGGGCCGAGCGTGCCGATGATGTTCGGCGTGCCGGCCGACGAGCGGCCCGAGGTCAACGCCGACCGGAAGATCGTCCCCCTCGAGAAGCACGGCGTCAGGCTCCTCTCGATGGGGTTCCTCGTCGACGAGACGAACGCCGTCGTCTGGCGCGGCCCGATGGTGGCGAGCGCCACGCGCCAGTTCCTCGGCGACACCGACTGGGGCGACCTCGACTACCTCGTCATCGACCTCCCCCCCGGCACCGGCGACGTCCAGCTGACCGTCGTCCAGACGATCCCGCTGACCGGCGCCGTCATCGTCTCGACGCCGCAGCCGGTGGCGCTGGCCGACGCGCGGAAGGGGGTGGCGATGTTCGAGAAGGTGAACGTCCCCGTCCTCGGCATCGTCGAGAACATGGCGTACTTCACGCCGCCGGACCTGCCTGACCGGAAGTACTACCTCTTCGGCGAGGGGGGGGCGCGGCGGCTGGCCGAGACGCTGGGGGTGCCGTTCCTCGGCGAGGTGCCCATCGAGGAGGCCCTCCGCGAGAGCGGCGACCGCGGGGCGCCCATCGTCGTGCGCGAGCCCGGGAGCGCGAGCGCCCGCGCCCTCCGCCTCGTCGCCGAGCGCGCGGCGCAGCAGGTCTCCATCCGCAACGCCGAGCAGCCGCCCACGCAGCAGGTCGAGATCCTGTACCGATGATTACGTGAGACGTGATTACGTGACTCCGGCCTCCTCACGTAATCACGTACTTCACGTAATCATGCCCGAACGGCATCGCCGCTGGCGCGTTAACTTCGGGTTGCCTAGCCCAACGCCGCCGCCGATGGCCGCCACCGACCCCGAGCTCCGCCGCCGCATCGAGGAGACCCTCGACACCATCCGGCCCTACCTCATGGCCGACGGCGGGAGCGTCCGCCTCCAGAACGTCACCGACGACATGGTGGTGGAGCTGGAGCTGCTCGGCGCGTGCGGGACGTGCCCCATGAGTATGATGACGCTGCGAGCGGGGATCGAGCAGGCCATCAAGCGCTCGGTGCCCGAGGTCGTCCGCGTCGAGGCCGTGGTCCCGGCCGCGATGTCCTGAGCCCGCCCCTCACCCCCGCCGCCCCGCCCACCCGACGGGGCGGCGGCGTTTGCACCCCCCGCGTTCTCACCCCTCACCCCGCAAGGCCCGCCTCCCGAGCGCATGGCCCGGAAGCACCACCACATCACCCGCATCGACATCGAGCCGTCGGAGAAGTACCCCCGGCGGCACCCCACCCACGGCTGGCAGGTCCGCGTCCGCCGCGACGGCCGCCGGCTCTCGAAGTTCTTCGCCGACGCGCGCCACGGCGGCCGCGACGGCGCGCTCGAGGCCGCGATGGACTACCGCGACCGGCTCCTCGACCAGCTCCCCGAGCCCGACGCCCGCCCGCGCAAGGCGTGGTCGAACACCGGCGTCGTCGGCCTCTCCGTCCGCGAGAAGCAGGAGGCGGGGGGGAAGGGGAGGGTGTACGTCCAGCTCAACTGGATCGACGCCGACGGGAAGCGGCGCGGCGCCTCGTACTCCGTCGAGAAGTGGGGGCTGCGGCGGGCGCTGTGGAACGGGTGCCTCCGGCTCCACAAGGAGCGGCAGGCCGCCGGGCGCCCCGTCGAGGAGCCGCACGAGATGTTCGCCCGGGCGCAGGAGCCGTTCATGGACCTCATCCGCGCCGAGATCGCGGCGGAGGAAGCGGCCGAGGGGAAGGCGAAGGCCCCCGCCGCGCCGTCGTCGTCGGGCGGTCGCGCCCCGGCGGGGAACGGCCGGAAGGCGCCGAAGGCCCCGCGCCCGATGACGCCCGAGGAGGAGCTGAAGATCGAGGAGCAGGCGCTCAAGCACCTCGAGAGCGCCCTGTTCGGGCGGGGGTGATCCCTCCGCAGCGGGGTGCCAGCGTGCGGCCTGGGCCGGCCGCGGTCACGGCTCGGGGCGCGACCACCAGCAGCCGGAAGGGGCGACGACGGCCTCGCGGGCGGCGTCCTGGTCCGGGCCGAGCACGCCGGGCCGGAGCACGCCCGGCAGCGCCTGCACCTCGAAGATCTCCTCGCACGACGAGACGTAGCGGATCAGCCCCGCCACGCGCCCCGAGTGCAGATCCACCACGGCGACGCCCGCCTGGGGATCGCGCCCGGCCAGGGGGAGGTCGCCGAAGGGCCGCCCCTTCCGCAGCTTCGAGAGCCCGACGAAGAGGTAGTCCCCGGCGTGGCCCATCCCCCGCACGAAGCCGGGCAGGCGGCACACCTCCTCGGCCGTGCCCGCCTCGGCGTCCACCGCCAGCAACGCGCCCGTGGCGGAGGCCAGCACGAAGAGCCGGCCGCCGACGAGGCGGGGCGAGTGCGGCATCGGGAGCCCGCCGAGCACGACCTCCCCGCTCTCGACCTCGACGAGCACCCCGGTGCGCGTCGGGTCGGCCCGCCAGCCTTGCGGCGTGTCCGTGGCGGCGAAGGCCGTGGCGAAGGCGGGGCGGCCGTCGCGGAGCGCCATGCCGTTGAGGTGGCACCGGTCCTCGGGCTGGAGGTCGGTCACGAACGGGGGGCGCCAGACGGGCCGGAAGCTCGCCGTCTCGTCCACGACGCACAGCGCCGAGAACCGCGTGTTGACGGCCCAGAGCGCGCGGCGCCCCTCGTGCGCGCCCCAGGCGAGGTCGTGGAGGTCGAGCGGGCCGGTGACGTAGCGGGCGCGCGGGAGGAAGAGGGCGTCGTAGGTGCCGGGCTGCGGCGCGTAGCCGGGCGCGAGGCCGGGCGCGTTGGCGAGCACCGTCACCTCGGACGACGTGGCGACGGCCAGCCGGAGCGACGGCCCGGCCCCCTCCACGGCCAGCCCCATCGCCTGGGGGAACGTGCGGAGAAGCTGGGTCAGCCCCCCTCCGCTCGGCGAAAGCAGCGCCACCTTCCCGGCCTGGTACGTCGTCAGCGCGAGCGTGACGCCGAGGCTGCGCAGGAGATCCGGCACGCCCGGGGTGAACGTGCAGGCGAAGGGCGCGGCGACCCCGAGGCGCGGTGCCGACGAGGCGGCCGGGTCGCTCATCGAACCCGGGTCAGGCGGATCGAATCGGTGAACGTCTCGCCGACGACGCGGACGACGTAGACGCCGCTCGGGAGGTCGTCGCCGACGGTGAGGGTGTGCGCCTGCCCGCCCGCGAGCGGCCCGCGGTGGAGCGTCCGCACACGCCGCCCGAGGAGGTCGTAGAGCGCCACGTCCACCACCTGCGCCTCGGTCACCAGCAGCGCGACGTGGGCCGGGCCACGCGAGGGGTTCGGCACGGGCGGGGCGAGGACGTGGGTGTACGCCGGCACCCCCGCCGCGGGCTCGACGGCGATGGGCACGAAGTCGCCGTTGGCGAAGACGGCGAAGGCGCCGTAGTAATCGCCCGAGACGAGGTCGAGGTCGCCGTCGGCGTCGAGGTCCACGAACGCCGGCGCGCTGGAGTAATCGGAGGAGAGGCCGTCGAGCGGGTTGTCGGCGCCGGTCACCTCGACGAACGCGCCGCCGTCGTTGCGGTAGTAGTGGAAGAGGCCGCCGCCCTCGCCGGCGACGAGGTCGGGGTCGTCGTCGGCATCGAGGTCCACGAACGCCGGCGTGCTGTACGTCCCCGAGGGGAGGCCATCGAAGGGATTGGCGGCGCCGGTCTGCTCGACGAACGCGCCGTCGTCGTTGCGGTAGTAGTGGAACCGCCCGTCGAGCCCACCGGCGACGAGGTCGGGGTCGCCGTCGCCGTCGAGGTCCACGAAGGTGGGGGCGGGGGCGGTCCCCTGGTCGATGCCGTCGAAGGGGTTGTCGGTGCCTGTCTGCTCGGTGAAGACGCCGGCCTCGTTCTCGAAGAAGCGGAAGCCGCCGTAGTACTCGCCCGAGACGAGGTCGAGGTCGCCGTCGGTATCGAGGTCCACGAACGTGGGCGCGCTGCTGAAGCCGACGTCCGCCCCGTCGAAGGGGCTGGCGGCCCCGGTGCGGCGGACGAAGCGCCTCCCGGTCTGCTCGAAGTAGTGAAGCCGTCCGTTGTAGTCCCCCGCCACGAGGTCGGGGTCGCCGTCGGCGTCGAGGTCGGCGAAGGCGGGGCGCGACATGAACCCCACCCCGTCGCCGCCGAGGAGGACGGGCGAATCGATCACCGGCGCAGGGGGCGTCCCGAGGTTCTCCATCAGGAAGACGTGACCGTAGCGCTCCCCGGCTACGAGGTCGGGGTCGTCGTCGTCGTCGAGGTCGGCGAAGGCGGGCGCGCTGTAGGAATAGAGGTTGTGGTCGTACTCGTCGAAGAGGGCGGCCGAGGCTTCGACGAACGTGCCCTCGTCGTTGCGGAAGTAGGAGAGGGTTCCGTAATAGCCGTTTCCGCTGACGAGGTCGGGGTCGCCGTCATCGTCGAGGTCGGCGAAGGCGGGCGTGCTGTAGTCTTCGGTGGAGAGGCCGTCGAGGGGGTTGGCGCCGCCGGTCTGCTCG
>DATGQT010000301.1:0-26631 GCA_035304085.1 Rubricoccaceae bacterium | reverse complement strand
CCAGGAGGCCGGGACGCACCGGGCGACGTTCGACGCGAGCGGCTTGGCCGCCGGGACGTACGTGTACCGCCTCGTGGTCGGCAGCGACGTTCAGACGGGCCGGCTGACGCTGGCGAACTGAGCCGGGTGAGCGCCGGGGCTTCGGCCTCGGCGCCGCCACAGGCGCAGCGCCGCCCCCGGGGCTCCGGCTCCGGGGGCGGCGTCTTTTTATCCGGCGTCGGAGGGGTGAATGAGCGCGGATTGAGCGCAAATCGAGCGTGGATTGACCTTGTGGGTTAGCGGAAGCGGCTCCTAACGTCGAGGAGCCTGAGGCCGGGCGCGCGTCGCCCGCCCCGGTGGGCCGCCGGCCCACCCCGGTCGAGGGCACGTCACGAACCCCTCGAACGCACCCGACCCGAGGAAGCCATGAACGCTCGCTTCACCCTGTCCCTCCTGCTCCTCTCCCTCGTCGCCGCCGGCTGGCCCGAGGCCGCCAGCGCGGAGGTCGTCGTCACCACGGCCAACGACGTGATCGATGCGCCTGATGTCAGCTCCATCGCTGCCCTCCAGGCCGACCCCGGCCCGGATGGGAAGATCAGCCTGCGCGAGGCGATCTACGCGTCCAACAACACGCCCGGCACCGACGACGTCACCTTCTTCATAGACGGCATCGGGCAGCGGACGATCCAGGTCCTGGGGCAGCTGCCGGAGGTCACCGACCCGATCCGGATCAACGGCACGTGCAGCGGCGACCCCTGTATCCAGCTCCTCGGGGGCGGTCCCGCCGGCCTCGTCATCACCGCCGGCCAGAGCGTCATCGAAGGCCTGCTCCTGAACGACTTCCTCGACGGACTCGTGCTCCGTGGCGGGGGGGCAACTCGTGCGGTAGCCCGCGCCGGGCTCCGCGTCTGCGGGCCGCGCGCCGTGGGCTGCTCCGCCCGTAGCGCGCGGCCCGCAGCTTCCCATCTCACTTCGGCGTGCGCAGGAGGAGGACGACGGCGAAGGCGAGGAACACGGCGTGGGGCAGCCACGCCGCGAGCACGGGCGAGAGCTCTTCGGCGTACCCGAACGGCTCGACGACCTTCTGGAGCGCGAGGTAGACGAACGCCACGAGCAGCCCGAGGCCGAGCTGGACGGCCTGCCCCCCGCGCCGCCGCCGCGCCGCCAGCGGCACGCCCACGAGCACGAGGACGAGGTTGGCCAGCGGGTAGGCGAACTTCGCATGGTACTCCACGAGCGCCCGCCCGACGCGGCTCGCCCCCGCCCGCTCCAGCGAGGCCACGTAGGCCCGCGCCTCGGGGATCGTCAGCCGCTCGGCGTCGCGCTCGGAGCGGGCGAGGTCGGAGGGGAGCACCGTGAGCGCGGTGTCGAAGGCGGCCAGCGACGCACGGCTGGCCCGCCCGTCCGGCGAGAACCGGTGGACGACGGCGTCGGTGAGGCGCCACGTCCGCGTGGTGTCGTCCCACCGCATCGTCTCGGCGTCGAGGCGGCGGACGAGGCGCGCCGGGACGGCCACTCCACCGGCGGTGTCCACGGCGAAGTCGAGGAGGGAGACGCGGAAGGCCCGCCGCTGCTCGGGGTCGTAGAACCCGACGGCGAGGACGCTGCCGGGGGCCGTCTGCCGATAGAGCTCGCTCGTCTCGGGGCCCTCCGGCGCATCGCGGTAGTAACGCTGCTGGAAGTCGAGGACGACGGCGTTGGCGGGGGGGACCACCCACCCGTTGAACCACAGCATGAACCCGGCCACGAGCGCGCCCGCGAACGCGAACGGGACCAGCACGCGGTAGAGCGAGACGCCCGCCATCGTCAGCGCCGTCAGCTGCATCGTCTGGCTCAGCCGCGCCGTCACGTAGATGGCCGCGAGGAACACGGCCAGCGGGCTCGTCAGCTTGACGATCTCGGGGATGTAGTTCCGGTAGTACGTCCCGAACACCTGCCCCATCGTCGCCCCCCGATCCATGAAGTCGTCGATGTACTCGACGTAGTCGAGCACGACGAAGAAGACGACGAGCAGCCCGAGCAGCAGCGCCGTCGCCGCGAAGAAGCGCCGGAGGACGTGGAGGTCGAAGCGGGTCACGGGATCGGGGAGCCGATCAGCAGGCACGCGAAGAACGGGCGAGGATACGCACGCCGTGGGCCGGGTACGGGCGGCCGTGGTAGCTTTCCCCGCTCTTCCCTCGCCCGATCACCCGATCTCTCGATCCTCCGATCTCCCATGAAGCTCCACGAATACCAGGCCAAGGACCTCCTCGCACAGTACGGCGTCGCGGTGCAGCGCGGCGTGGTGGCCGAGACGGTCGAGGAGGCCGTCGCCGCGGCCGAGCAGATGGCGGCCGAGGGGGTATCCCTCTTCGTCGTCAAGGCGCAGATCCACGCCGGCGGGCGCGGGAAGGGCGGCGGCGTGAAGCTGGCGCGGAGCGTGGACGAGGTGCGCGAGAAGGCCGGGGCCATCCTCGGCATGCAGCTCGTCACGCCACAGACCGGCCCCGAGGGGCAGACCGTCCGCAAGGTGCTCGTCACCGCCGCCGAGGACATCGCCCACGAGTACTACGTCGGCGTCACGCTCGACCGCGCGCGCGGCCAGAACGTCATCATGGCCTCGACCGAGGGCGGCGTCGAGATCGAGGAGGTGGCTGAGAAGACGCCGGAGAAGATCGTGAAGGTGTACGTGGACCCCGCCGTCGGCCTCCGCCCGTTCCAGGCCGTCGAGGTCGCGAGCCGGCTCGGGTTCGAGGGGCCGGCGTTCAAGGAGGCCCAGAAGTTCGTCCGCGCGCTCTACCGCGCCTACGAGGAGGCCGACGCGAGCCTCGCCGAGATCAACCCCCTCGCCCTGACCGAGGACGGCCGCGTCGTCGCCCTCGACGCCAAGGTCAACCTCGACGACAACGCGCTCTTCCGCCACCCCGACCTCGCCGCCCTCCGGGACGTGCACGAGGAGGACCCCCTCGAGGTCGAGGCCAGCGCGCACAACCTCAACTACGTCAAGCTCGACGGCAACGTCGGGTGCATGGTCAACGGGGCCGGGCTGGCGATGGGGACGATGGACCTCATCAAGCTCGCCGGCGGCGAGCCCGCCAACTTCCTCGACGTCGGCGGGACGGCCAACGCGGAGACGGTCGAGGCGGGGTTCCGCATCATCCTCAAGGACCCGAACGTCGAGGCCATCCTCGTCAACATCTTCGGCGGGATCGTCCGGTGCGACCGCGTCGCACGGGGCATCGTCGAGGCGGCGCAGCACGTGGAGATCCCCGTCCCGCTCATCGTCCGCCTGCAGGGGACGAATGCGGAGGAGGGGATGGAGATCCTGCGGACGAGCGGGGTGGCGCTGGAGTCGGCGATCCTGCTGCAGGAGGCGGCGGAGAAGGTGCAGGCCGCGCTGCAGCGTTGACGGGGATAGGGAATAGGCAATGGGAGATGGGGGTCGTGCGATGAATACCCCCTCTCCTATCTCCCATCCCCCATCCTCCACAGGCGTCCAGCTCCACGAGGTCGTCAAGCGCTACGGCGCCGTCGCGGCCGTGGACGGGGTCTCGCTCGAGGTGCCGCCGGGCGCGTTCGTCTCGCTCCTCGGGCCGTCGGGCTGCGGGAAGACCACGCTGCTCCGGCTCGTCGGCGGCTTCGAGGCGCCCGACGCCGGCCGCGTCGAGATCGGCGGGGCGGACGTGACGCGGCAGCCGCCGCAGGCGCGCCCGACGGCCATGGTGTTCCAGAGCTACGCCCTCTTCCCGACGATGACCGTCGGCGAGAACGTCGCCTACGGCCTCCGCGTCCGGCGCGTCCCGAAGGCCGAGGCGGCCGAGCGGGTGCGCGCGGCGCTCCGCCGTGTGGACCTCGGCGGGCTGGAGGACCGCCCCGTGACGGCGCTCTCGGGCGGGCAGCAGCAGCGCGTCGCCCTCGCCCGCGCCCTCGCCGTCGAGCCCGCCGTGCTGCTCTTCGACGAGCCGCTGTCGAACCTCGACCAGGCGCTCCGCGAGCGCACGCGCGCCGAGCTGAAGCGGCTCCAGCAGGACCTCGGCACGACGAGCCTCTACGTCACGCACGACCAGCAGGAGGCCCTCGCGCTCTCGGACCGCATCGCCGTGATGCGGGCGGGGCGGGTCGTGGAGGAGGGGACGCCCGAGCGGCTCTACGCTGAGCCGGAGACGGCCTACGTCGCCCGCTTCCTCGGCGGCGCCAACGTCGTCGAGGGGGCGCTGGCGGAGCGGCTGGCGGGGGAGGCCGCGCCGGCCGGCCACGTCCTCGCCGTGCGCCCCGAGGCGCTGGAGCCGGCGCCGGAGGGGGCGGGCGCGATACCGGCCCGGTTCCTGGCGCGGCAGTTCCTCGGCACCCACGCCGAGTGGGCCGTCGAGGCGGAGGACCCCGCGCGCGGGGCGGCCGTGCCGCTCCGGCTCTGGACCGCCCCCGAGACGGCCGTCCCCGAGCGGCTGTTCGTCCGCGCCGCCCGCGCCCGATGGGTCCGCCGCGACGGCGATGGGTAGGCGGGCAGGAACGCAGGCGTGCCTGAACGCATGCTAGCGTGCCCGCCTGCGCTCCCGAACGCCCATCCGCCCCCCCATGCCCACCGCCGTCAAGGAAGACATCGTGCTCCGCGAGGGGGCCGAGGGCCTCACGCCCGCCCGCATCGCCACGCTCTACCGCCGCGCCCCGCTCCTGCGCCAAACCGACAACGCCGAGCGCCTCCGCCGCGCCTTCGAGAACACCCAGCTCGTGCTCACGGCCTGGCAGGGCGAGCGCCTCGTCGGCCTCGCCCGCGTGCTCACCGACGGCGTGCAGGTGTCCTACCTCTGCGACCTCGCCGTCGAGCCGGACGTGCAGGGGATCGGGATCGGGAAGATGCTCATCGACGCCGTGCTCGAGCGTTGCGCGGGGACCGAGCTCGTCCTCCGCGACTCCAACCTCTCGAGCGGGTTCTACGAGCACCTCGGCTTCGCACCCATCGAGAACGGGTGGGTGCGCGAGGCCTGACGGCCCCCGCCTCCCCCGCGTGCTAAATTTGCCGCATGAAGAACCGGCTCTACCCGATCCTCTTCGGCGGCGACGGCGGCGGCTCGGCCGTGGCCGACGCCGGCCTCCTCCTGCTCCGCCTCTTCGCCGGTCTCGCCCTCGCGTTCGCCCACGGCGTGAACAAGATGCCGCCCTCGGAGGGCTTCGTCACGTCGGTCGGTGAGCTGGGCTACCCCGCGCCGGGGTTCTTCGCGTGGGCGGCCGGGTTCTCCGAGTTCCTGGGCGGCCTCCTCCTCGCGCTCGGCCTCCTCACGCGCCCGGCCTCGCTTTTCATCGCCGTCGTGATGGCCACCGCCGCCTTCGGCCGCCACGCCGACGACCCGTTCTCGGTCAAGGAGAAGCCGCTGCTCTTCCTCGCGGTGGTCCTGATGTTCCTCCTCGCGGGGAGCGGGCGCTACGGGCTGGACCGGCTCATCTACCGCAAGCGCGACGACCGGATCTGGCGCTGACGGCGCTCAGGCGGCGGCCTTCAGGCCGCGGGGAGCTGGAGGTGGTCCTGGATGCGCCGGACGCCCGGCTGCTCGGCCACCAGCCCGAGCACGCGCTCGCGCAGGGCCTCCGTGCGGATGGCGCCGTAGACGGCCACCGAGCCCTCGTGCACGTAGAACGAGAGGCCGCCCACGTCCTCGATCCGCGCGCTCTCGACGGCGAACTGGATGCGGCGGGCGAGCTCGCGGTCGGCGGCCGTGCGCGTCCGGCGCTCCTGGAGCGTCTGGAGGATCGCGCGCAGGCGCGGCGGGAGGGGAGCAGCGGCCGGTAGGGAGGGCGTGGACACGGGGGTGGCGGCGGGTGGGGCCCTGCGTCGTGCAAAGGCCATACCGGGGGAGCGGAAGATACGGTCAGCCCCGACACAACGTGTCGAACCGATGCAGAACGGCGTTTTTTGAGGCCTCCGCCCCGGTGCTTCGGAATCGTCGGCTGTCCCTCCGCGCGTCATCAGGCGGGGGAAACGTAGCCGGCGCGTTCCGGGAGCGCCCGCTGACGGGGACACGTCCGCTAGAACGCGGAACCGAGCGGGGTCTGGACGTCGGCCCGCGGGAAGTCGAGGCGGAGGAGGTCGCGGAGGTACCCGCTCTTGACGTAGATCGAGAACGCGAACGAGCGGTACGTCCCGAAGGGGATCCAGTTGAACCGGGCCTCCCAGCAGTGGAGGTCGCGCACGACGGAGAGCTGGGTGTACGTCAACTCGCCGGCGAGGAGGTCGAACGACGTGCTCCCGGCCACCTTCCACTTCGGCGTCAGCGACACGTCGAAGTTGGGGATGGAGAGGACGGCTCGCCTGTTCGCCTCCTGCCCGAAAACGGGGGTGTAGCCGTACGTGAGGTCCACCGAGAGCGACCACGGCGCGGAGAAGTCGGTGTAGCCGGTGGGGACGAGGCCCTGGTCGGGGTTGGCGGGGTCGTAGCCGAGGGGCTGGAAGGCGGCGGGGAGGCCGGGCGCGGGGGTGGAGAGCGGCGCGACGGGGCGGGGGCCGCCGCTGAACGAGGCGCCGAGGGAGAGCGAGAGGTTCGTCGTGCGGAGGAGCCGGCCCGTCTCGGTGAGGTACGTCGTGGGGGAGGGGCGGCCGAGGGAGTCGAGGGCGTAGGGGGAGAACGTGGCGTCGAGGCGGAGGCGGAACCGGCTCAGCTGGCTCGACAGGTCGAGCGAGACGTCGCCGAAGGGCCGCTCGTCGGCGGCGAAGTCGTAGCCCGAGCGGAGGTTGAGCGCGAAGAGCTGGAGCGCCGTCCGCGTCTGCTCCCCCGTCGAGTCGGTGCGGACGACGCGGGTCTGGAACACGTTGCCGAGGGAGAACCCGAGCCGCTGCGTCGGCCGGTCGGGCAGCCCGGCCACGATGGGGTACTCGACCTCGGCGCCCGTGGCGTCGGTGTAGGTGCGGAAGTAGTCGAACGGCGCGGCGGAGTAGTCGGGCTCGAACGAGAGCGTGGCCTGGGGCGTGAGGGTGTGGCGGAGGCCGTCGAGGGGGCCGAGGCGGAGGGGGAACGTGCCGTAGAGGCGGGTGCCCGTGCCCACCTCGAGCCGGACGCGGCGGACGGCCGTGAAGCCGGGCTCCTGCTCGACGACGAGGCCGCCGCCGGCGCCGAGCGAGCGGCGCTCGGCGCGGTCGTACCACGTCTCGGTGTAGCGGAGGGCCGGGTTGAAGGTGAGGAAGAACGGGGCGCCGCCCGGGAGACGACTGACGGTGTAGGCCGCGCTCGCGGTGGCGCTGTGCTGGGCCTGCGGGCGGTAGCGGATCGCCTGGCCCGTCGCGCCCCGGAAGGCGTCGTAGTCGTAGAGCCCCTGGACCCACGACACGTCCTCGAAGCCGGTGCCGGCGAGGACGGAGTCGGGGAGGGGGTCGAAGGCGTACGTGTTGGTGAGGGTGCCGCGGTAGTCCACGCCGATCTCCTCGTACCACGCCCGGCCGCGGCCGGCGCGCGCGCCGCGGCGGAAGGGGAAGAGGCGCTGCTGGGAGAACGAGAGCGACGGGAGCGTGAGGTCGGCGGCGCCCTCGGTGAGCCGCTGCGTCCCGCTGAGGTCGAGCGCGAGGGAGCGGCCCCCGCGCCACGACTTCGTGAAGCCGACGCGGGAGGTGCTCGTCTGCGAGACGCGCTCGTCGTACTGCGTCGTCGTGAAGCGGGTGGCGCTGGAGCGGAGGTTGACGTTGGCGTTGAGGCGGGCCGTCGGGTCGAACTCCTGCGCGTGCCGCCACGTCACGCCGACGACGTGCTCGACGGCGAAGTCGGGGTCGGCCCGCTCGCCGCGGCGGAGGCGGGCGTAGGAGAGGTCCACGGCGCCGTCGTAGTGGTAGCGGCGGACGTAGTTGGCGACGGCGCCGAGCTGGTAGGAGCCGCGCGAGCCGAATTTGGCGCGGACGAGCGCGTCGAAGTAGTCGCTCACGGCCCAGTACCACCCGACGTTCTCGAGGTAGAACCCGAAGGCGGAGCGGTCCTCGCCGTAGGCCAGCGGGAGGGGGCCGCTCCTCCGGCCCTCGGCGGCGGGGAAGTAGCCGAAGGGGAGCCACAGCGGCATCGGGATGCCGAGGAGGCGGAGCTGCACGGGGCCGGTGTAGACGCGCTCCTGGTCCACGATCTTCATCCGCCCGGCCACGAGGGCGTAGTGGGGGTGGTCGAGGTCGCACGTGGTGTAGGCCGCGTCGGCGGCGTAGATCACGTGGGGCGAGGCCTGCTTGACGACGCCGCCGAGGAGGTAGCCGTCCTCGATGGCCGTGCGCGCGCCGACGACGCGGCCCCGCTGCGTCTCGAGGTTGTAGACGAACTCGTCCCCGGTGAAGCTCTCCTCGCCCTGCGCGAACCGGGCGGGCACGGGCTGGCCCGTGGTATCCACGCCGGCCGGGAGGGCGCGGAGCTCCTGCCGCTCGAAGTCGAGCGCGATGACGCCGGCGGTGAGCGTGGCGTCCTGGTACTGCGCCGTCACGTCGCCGTAGAGCGTGGCGCGGTCGGCGGCGGTGGTGTCGCGGCCGGCGAGGACGATGCGGAGGGAGTCGCGGGCGGTGTAGGTGACGGGGTGCTCCAGCCCGCCCTCGGCCGGCGGCGCGACGCGGACGTCGAGAGGCGGGCTCTCGGGCAACGGTGCCGCCAGCGAGTCGGCGGCGGTGGTGTCGGCCGGGACCTCCTGCGCGCCGGCGCGCGCCGCGGCCAGCGCGAGCGCGAGGAGGAGGCAGCAGCGGGCGACGGAGCGGGGGCGCACGGGACCGGGGAGGACGCGGCGGCAAGTTATCCCCCTGGCCGCCGGCCGGACGCGGCGGGGTAACGGGGCGGCCGGCGTGCCGTGTCCCTACTCCCCTTCGGTCACGCGGTAGACCGTCTCGCCGGGGCGGCGCATCCCGTACTGCTCGCGGGCGACGCGCTCGACGAGGGCAGGGGAGAGGCCGGCGGCGAGGCGCTCCTGGAGGACCTCGTTCTCGGCGCGCAGCCGCGCGTTCTCCTCCTGGAGTACGTGGAGGCGGTGGGCGTACGTCACCCGCCGCACGAGGCTGTGGCTGTCGAAGAAGGCGAGCCAGCCGGCGAGGAGCCCGAGGCCGACGAAGAGGAGCCGGCGGCGCCACGCCGGCCGGGAGAGGTCGAAGATCCCGCTTGCGGGGGAGGGGCGGAGGGCCATGCGTCCGGGGGGTGAGGACGCGGGAAGGTAAGCGTGCAGGCGTGTACGCGCGCAAGCGTGCGGGCGGAATCCCTGCCGGGCGCCTGCGGTCTTGCGTTCGTGCACGCCTGCGCGCCTAGAACCGGAACGCGTCCATGCCCGGGTAGACGGCGGCCTCGCCGAGCTGCTCCTCGATGCGGAGGAGCTGGTTGTACTTCGCGGTGCGGTCGCTGCGCGAGGCCGAGCCCGTCTTGATCTGGCCGGCCCCCGTCGCCACGGCGAGGTCGGCGATGGTGGTGTCCTCGGTCTCGCCGGAGCGGTGCGAGAGCACGCTGGCGTAGGCGAAGTGGTGGGCGAGGGCGACGGCCTCGAGCGTCTCCGTCAGCGTGCCGATCTGGTTCGGCTTGACGAGGATGGCGTTGGCGACGTCGTCGTCGATCCCGCGCTGGAGCCGCTTCGTGTTCGTGACGAAGAGGTCGTCGCCGACGAGCTGGACGCGGTCGCCGACGCGCTCGGTCAGCAGCGCCCACCCGTCCCAGTCGTCCTCGGCGAGGGCGTCCTCGATGGAGATGATGGGGTACTCCTCGCACCAAGCCGTCCAGAAGTCCACCATCTCCTCGCTCGTCAGGCGCCGGTCGGGGTCGGACTTGTAGAAGACGTAGCGGCCGTCCTGGAGCATCTCGCTCGTGGCGGGGTCGAGGGCGAGGTAGAGGTCGGCGCCGGCGGTGTAGCCGGCGCGCTCGATGGCCTCGAGGATGACCTCGACGGCCTCCTCGTTGCTCCGGAGGTTCGGCGCGAAGCCGCCCTCGTCGCCGACGGCGGTGGAGTACCCGCGCTCGGAGAGCACCTTCTTCAGGGCGTGGAACGTCTCGACGCCCATCTGGAGCGCCTCCGAGAACGTCTCGGCGCCGGCGGGCATCACCATGAACTCCTGGAGGTCCACGCTGTTGTCGGCGTGGCGGCCGCCGTTGAGGATGTTCATCATGGGGACGGGGAGGCGGCGGGCGTTGGGGCCGCCGAGGTAGGCGTAGAGGGGGAGGCCGGCCGTGGCCGCCGCCGCCTTCGCCACGGCGAGGGAGACGCCGAGGAGGGCGTTGGCCCCGAGGCGCCCCTTGTTCTCCGTCCCGTCGAGCGCGATCATCGCGCGGTCGATCCGCGCCTGCTCGAACACGCTCATCCCCTCCAGCTCCGGCGCGATCTCGCCCTTCACGTTCTCGACGGCGCGGAGGACGCCCTTGCCGAGGTACACGTCGGCGTCGCCGTCGCGCAGCTCGACGGCCTCGTGCTCGCCGGTGGAGGCGCCGCTGGGCACGGCCGCGCGTCCGAGCACGCCCTCCTCCGTCACCACGTCCACCTCGACGGTGGGGTTGCCGCGGCTGTCCAGGATCTGTCGGGCGGTGATGTCTACGATGAGCGACATGGGGAGAGATGGGAGGGTGAGCGGGGGGGGAAGTTCGGGACGGGGAGGGATAGGGGGAAGGGGAGAATGGAAGAAGGGGATGGAGGGGGTGGGGAGGGTGGAGAGGATACCCTCCATCCCCTCCACCCATTCCTCCCCCTCCACCCCTTCTACCAGAGGGGCGGCTCAGCGGACGGTCGTCGTGCAGGTTCCGCCGCCGGCCGGGACGGTGATCCGCTGGCCGGGCTGCCAGCCCAGGAAGAAGTACTCCTGCCGCGAGGGGCCGGCGGCGGCGTAGCGGGCGGCGGCGCGGCGGGCGCTGGCGGCGATGGCGGGGTCGCCCGTCGCCGCGGCGCGGGCGAACTGGTCGGCCGCGCACCAGTAGGCCGCGCGGGCCTCGACGGAGGTGCCGCCGAGGCCGGCGGCGAAGACGGAGGCGCGGAGGTAGAGGGCGCGCCCGTGGTTCGGGTTGTACTGGAGGGCCTGCCCGGCGAAGCCGGAGGCGCGGCCCGCCTGGCCGGCGTTGTAGGCGGCCGAGGCCATCTGGTAGTAGAGGTCGGCGCGCTGGGCGTCCGAGCCGGCCAGCGAGATGGCCCGCTCGTAGTAGCCGAGGGCTTCGTCGAGCTCGCCCTGGCGGTTGGCGCGCGCCCCCAGCGCCGCGTACAGCTCGGCCGACGGGTTGAGGGCGACGAGCTGCGGGAGGAGCTCGTCGATGACGGCGTTGCGATTGAGCTGGATGTCGAGGGCTGCGAGGCGGCGGAGGAGGTCGGGGTCGCGGTCGCCGGCGCGGTAGCGCTCCAGGAGGGACGCGTAGAGGGTCTCGGGGTCCACGGCGCCGGGGGCCGTGGCGGCCGTCTGGAGCTGCTGGAGGTACGACGGGTCCTCGGCCTGCGCGACGAGGTCGGGGAGGAGCCGGGCCGCCTCCTGCACGTCGTGCTCGAAGAGGAGGCGTCCGAAGGCGTTGAGGTCGTAGTCGACGAAGAGGTCGGGGCTGGCGGCGAAGGCCTCGCGGTAGCGCGCGAGCACCTCGTCCTGCGCGTCGGGGTAGTCCTCGGCGTAGATCTGGTAGAAGCGGGCGCGGCCGAGGGCGACGGCGGCCGAGTCCACCGGCAGGCCCGCCGCCCGCAGCGCCTCCGCGGACCGGTCGCGGACGACGAGGGCGGAGTCGAGGTAGGCGCGGCGGAGGTCGGCGTCGTCGCCGGCCATGGCGGCGAGCTGCTCGTAGGTGTCGGCGAGGCGGCGGAAGTTGCGGTCGTCGGGGTCGGCGCCGGTGAAGAGCGGCTCGTGCTCGACGAGCCAGCGGAGGTAGGGCAGCGCCGCGCAGTAGTCGAGGTTCTTGTAGTGCTCGTAGCCGAGGCTGTAGTTCGCCCGCGGGGTGGAGTAATACACGAGGACGGGCGGGCAGACGGGCGAGACGACGACGCTGTCGACCGCCGCGGCGACGGGGGGCGGGGCGGGGGGCTCCGCCGGCTCGGAAGGGGCGGCCGGCGGGGCGGCGCACGCGGCGAGCGCGAGCGCCGGCGCGAGGAGGGCGAGGAGCGGGTGGCGCATCGGACTTCCCTCGGCGGGCGGTGGAGGTGCAGGAAATGAAACGAGCAGCGGCCCCTCGGTTCCGCCGACGGCCGGATACGAGAGAGGCCGCCCCGACGCGGGGCGGCCTCTCGGCTGGCGTGCGGGACGCGGGCTCAGCGCACGGTCGTGGTGCAGGAGCCGTAGCCCGTGCGGCCGGTCACGCGCATGCCGGGCGTCCAGCCCTGGAAGAAGTACTGGTCGCGCGAGGGCCCCGAGGCGGCGTAGCGCCCGGCGAGCTGGCGGGCGCGCCCGGCCGTCTCGCCGCCCGCCGCCGCGGCGCGGCTGAACATGTCAGCCACGCACCACGCCCCCGCCGCCGCCTCGAGCGAGCCGCCGCTGAGCGTGCCCGCCACGACGAGGGCGCGGATGTAGAGGGCGGGGCCGTAGTTCGAGTTGATATCGAGAGCGCGCCCGGCCCACTGGTAGGCCTCGTTCCGCCGGCCCTCGGAGTAGAGCGTGTTGGCGATGCGGTAGTAGATGTTCAGCTTGTCCGCGTTCGACTCCGTCATGTCGAGCGCGCGCTGGAAGTCCGCGAGGCCCTCCTCGGTGCGGCCGGCCTGGATGGCGAGGACGCCGCGGTAGATGAGGAGGTCCGGCGTCGGGTTGAACTCGATGAGGATGGGGATGACCTCCTGCTTGAGCGCCTGCTGGTTCAGCGCGGGGTGGCGCTCCGCGATGAGGCTGTCGATCTGGGTGAGGCCGGCGAAGACGGTGTTGACGACCTCCTCGCTCCGGTCGCCGGCGAGGTACTCCTCGTAGGCGGCGTCCCACTGGTCGATGGGGTCGACGACGAAGGTGGCCTCGAGGCCCTGGAGGTACGACGGGTCGTCGGCGTGGGCGACGAGCTCCTGGACGAGGTCGCGGGCCTCGGTGGGCTCCATCTGCTCGGCGGCGGCGCGGGCCGAGGCCATCCGGCCGATCTCGTTGAGGTAGTAGTCGTCCGTGGAGTCCGGCGCCATGCGGAAGGCCTCGAGGTAGAGGTCGTAGACGCGGTCCTGCTGCTCCGGGTACTCGTTGTAGTGCTGGGCGTAGAAGAGCCCCTCGGCGAGGAGGGCCGCGCGCTCGTCGTAGGCGATGCCGTTGGCGGCCAGCGTCTGCTCCATCTGCTCACGGACGACGAGGACGGAGTCGAGGTAGGCCCGGCGGACGTCGCCCTGGGCCATCTCGGCGACGGCCTCGTAGGTGTCCATGAGGCGGCGGAAGTTCCGGTCGTCCGGGGTCCCCTGGCTCGTGAACAGCGGCTCGGTCTCGACGACCCACCGGAGGTAGGGGAGCGCGTCGCACCACGCCTCGTTCTTGTAGTGCTCGTAGCCGAGGCTGTAGTTCGTGCGGGTGTTGTCCGTGAGGTACACCTGGGTGCCCTCGCAGACCTGCGCCCCGGCTGCGGGCGCGGCGGCCAGCAGGAACACCCCCGCGAGGAGCAGGGGACGGAGGGACGTCTGAGCGGGCTTCAGCAGCATGGTTCGGGAGGTTGAAGCGGTGGGGAGGACGGCGACCCGGGCGGGTCAGTCGAGGCGGCGGCGAACGAACCACCGCTCGCCGAAGTTGAGCGTGGCCGTTCCCCTGATGAACAAGTCGCGGACCAGAACGTCGCCGGCCGAGCCCCGGCTCCCGGCCTCGAGGCCGAGGTCGAGGCGGGCCGTCGAGAACATCGTGGGGAGGCTGAGGCCGGCCGTGAGGGCGTACGTCATCACGTCGGCGCCGCCGGGGGCGTAGAGGGCGCGCTCGGCGTAGCCGCCGAAGCGGTAGGCGGTCCGGGCGAAGTACCCGGCCGTCCGCTCGTCGCCGGCGGGGAGCACCTGGAACCCGGTGGCGGCGCGGAGCCGGTCGCGGAGGTCGTCGCGGCCCTCGGCGGGGTCGAAGCCGCCGAAGGGGAAGTCGCTCTCGAAGGCGCTCCACGGCTCGTACGTCACGTCGGCGGCCCACGTCCAGCGCTCGGCGCCGGAGTAGGCGACGCCGAAGCGGGCCGAGAGCGGGAGCGTGACGCGGCCGTCGGCGGCGACGGTGAGGGTGTCGCGGTCGAGGCTGGTGCCGACGGTCTGCACGCGCTCGCCCGAGAGCCGGACCGGCAGCGTGACGGCGGCGCCGACGTGGAGGCCGTCGCCGTCGCGGAAGAGGCCGCCCTTGGTGAGGACGGCGCCGAGCGTGCCGGTCAGGCCGGTGAGGTGCGTCGAGCGGGCCGTCCGCGTCTCGTCGTAGGCGGCGTCGGCGAACTCCGTCCGCTGGACGTACTCGATGGTGCCGAAGAAGGCGTCGGCGCTGGCGCCGAGGCGGAGGCCGGGCGTGAGGCGCCCGCCGAGGCCGGCGGTGAGCTGGTGGAGCCCGCCGCCGCCCTCGAGGTTCGACGTGAACGCCACGTCGTCCCCCTCGTCGGGCGAGAACGTGCCCTCCTCGGTGGCGCGGTAGTTCACCTGGGAGTAAGGGCGGAAGGCGAAGGTGAGGCCGAGCCGGCCGCGGACGAGCGGGAGGCCGAGCCCGAGCGCGCCGATCCCGCCGCCGGTCGTCCGGCTCGTCGCGTCGGTGGCGTCGGTGGTCTGGATGCCCCGGACGAACGCGGCGGCGGCGAAGTCGGTGTAGGAGAGGTCGGCCCAGAGGGCGGGGTTGCCGAGGCCGGTGTAGAACGGCGTGCGGAGGGCGACGCCGGCGCCCCCCATCGCCTCCGACATCGAAGACGAGAACGACACGCGCTCGCCCACGCCGAAGCGGGAGTAGATGGAGCCGTAGTCGTTCAGGCTCTGCGCCCGCACCGCGCCCGAGGCGGCGAGCACGATCAGCAGCGCGGAGCCGAAGGCGGGCGCCATCAGGTGCGTGCGGAGGAACGGGAGCGAGGGCATCGGGGCGAAGGGGGGTGGGTAGACCGTAGAACGCGCGAAAAGTCGCCTTCGTCAGTCCGCTTCGTCAGTCCGCGGCGGGGACGACCGTCAGCACGAGGCGGGGGCGCCGCTCGGCCTCGCCCTGGCCGGGCGGCGGGCCGACCACGACGGGCAGCACGTCCAGCGCGAGGGGGCTCTGCGACGGCACGACGAGGTAGCGCACGAACAGCGGCTCGCCCAGCACGGCGTCCTGGATGACCCGCGTGAGGGCGACGGAGGTGAAGGCGTAGCTGCTCGCCCCTTCGTCGAGCTCGGTCTCGGCGATGAGGAGGCGGGTCCCGCTCTCGGTGACGCCGACGAGCCCGAGGCCGTCGGGGAGCGACCGCGCGAGCAGGCCGCCGTCGAGGAGCGAGGGGTCGGCGTCGAGGCGGAACACCGCCCGCGCCACGGCCGCCGCGCCGACGCCCTCGGACGGGAGGGTCACGGCGAGCGCCTCGCCCGCGCCATCCCGCATCACGACGACGTCGCCGGGCGGGGCGGCGGCGTCGCCTCGCTCGACGTGCGTGAACACCTCGCGGAGGAGGTAGTCCACGGTGTCCTCCGACGTGGTGAGGCGGAGCCGGCTGCGGAGGGCGTCGAACCCGACGACGGCGCCGCCGGGTGCGCCCTCCTCCAGCAGGAGCTTGAACCCGTGGACGGCCGTGAGGACGGAGTCGCCCCGGAGGGCCTCGTCGTTGGCGCTCACCCAGGAGTCGGGGAGGGGGAGGACGACGAGGGTGTCGGCGGCGGGCACGTCGTAGGTGGCGAGGAGGTCGCCCGCGGCGAACGCGGTGTCGGCCTCAGCACCGACGGGGTTCCAGGCCTCGGCGACCTCGTAGAGCGCGAGGTCGAGGGTGGCCGTGGAGTCGCCGTAGACGTAGTCGCGGACGAGGCGGAGGGTGGCCGACGTGATCGTCCGGTCGAAGAACCCGCTCGGCACCGAGTTCGCGGGGCGGACGTCGAGGTACGCCTCGGCCGAGACGTCGCCGAAGGCCGGGTCCACGACGGCGCCGACGAGGACCCGCTCCTGTACCGGCGTGAGGACGCCGTCGGCGAAGCCCCCCGTCACCTCGGCCTCCTCGACGACGGCGACGGAGTCCGCGAGGACGATGGCGAGGCTGGGGTCGTTGCCCTCCTCGCCGATGAGGCCGAGGCCGACGCCGGAGGGGTCCTGGCAGGCGGCGAGCAAGCCGAGGGCGAGCAGGCCGAGGGCGAGCAGGCCGAGGAAGGGGGAGCGGCGGGCGCCGGCAGCGGGCATGGGCAGCAGGGGGCGGGCGGGGTGGGGCGCCGGAGGAACGGGAGGCCGCCGCCGTTTCGTGCGTGAAGAGACGGCCCGGCCGGGGCCGGCGGCGAGCCTGCACGTTACACAGGGACCCCACCCGGAGGGGGCGGGGTCCCGCTGCAGATCATGCGAAATCGCCGGAGGTCCCCTCCGAAATCGAGCGGAGCGAGGCGGCCGGCCGCCTCGCTCAGGCCGCCAGCTCCTGCTGGCCGGTGAGGGTGCGGTAGACCGCGAGCGCGTGCTCGACCACCCCCTCCTCTCCGGCGGCCTCGCCGGGCCCTTCGGCATGGACGACGGCGTCGGCTGTGTCGAGGCCGATCTGCTGGAGCGTCTTCCCGGCGAAGTCCTCAGGTAGCCCGAGCGCGGCGGCCTCCTCGGCCGAGAGCCCGATCTCGACGTCGGTCTCGTCCGGGGTATAGACCGACTTCGTGTCGGCGAAGAGGGGGTCGTCGGCGAACTCCTCCTGGAGGAGGTAGGGGACGAAGGCGGCGATCCAGCCGCTGGCGTGGATGACGTCGGGTCCCCAGCCGAGCTTCCGCGCCGTCAGGAGGGCGGCGCGGGCGAAGAAGAGCGCGCGGGCGGGGTTGTCCTCGAAGACGGTCCCCTCCTTGCGCAGCTTGTGGAGGCCCTTCCGCTTGAAGTACTTCGCCGAGTCCATGAAGTAGACCTGGAGCCGGAGGCCGGGGATCGAGGCCACCTTCACCTTCAGCGTCTCCTTGTCGGCCCCGACGACGACCTCCGTGCCGGAGAGGCGGATGACCTCGTGGAGCCGATTCCGCCGCTCGGAGACGACCCCGTAGCGCGGCATCATGATGCGGACCTCGTCGGTGCCGTTCTCCCCGACGGTCTCGGGGAGGGTCCGCATGAGCCGGGCGGCTTCGGTGGTCTCGGAGAACGGAGCGACTTCGCCGGCGACGTACAGGATTTTCATCGGGGGTGCTGACCTCAGGGTGTGGCTACGCGTTCCGGGACGACGACCGCAGAGCCCCCTCCGGGGGCGTCGGGCGGGCAGGGGCTGCAGCGCGAAAATATACGAATCGTGTGATCTGAAGGCCAGCCACCCGCTGAGACGACGCGCGTGGTGACGCGGGGCTCTCCCTTTCGTATCATGGCCCTACAACGGATGACCTCACCTGCCGCGCGAGGTCTTCTCCCGCGCACCGACGCCCCGAGCTCGTGACCAAAGCGCAGATCGTAGACCGCATCGCCACGGCCACCGGGCTGACCAAGCTGGAGACCGAAGCGGTCGTGGACGGGTTCATGCTCACGATCGTCGAGGCGGTCGAGTCCGGCGAGCTCGTCGAGCTGCGGGGGTTCGGCACGTTCCGCGCCCGCCTCCGGAAGGCGCGCACGGCGCGGAACCCCCAGACCGACGAGCCGGTCGAGGTGCCGCGCCAGTACGTGCCGGTGTTCAAGCCGGCCGCCGAGTTCCGTCGCGCCGTCAACGAGGCGCGTGAGGCGGCGGAGCGGGGCGTCCGCCGGCCCGCGCGCTGACTAGCTGCTCCGGGCTGAGTCTGCTGAGGGCCGATCGGAGCGCGCTCATACTTGGTGTACCACTCCGGCGTTCGAGCTCCGTCTCTCCGTCCCCCCCGATGATGGCCTCCACCGTCTGCCCCGCCTGCGGGGCCGCCCTCGCCCCCGGCGCCGAGCAGTGCGACCTCTGCGGCACGATGCTCGAAGAGACCCCGGCCACCGTGGCGCCGGAGCCGGAGAGCGCGCTGGCCGAGGCCTCGCAGCCAGAGCCCATCGTGCCTCCGCCCGTCGCAGAGCCGGTCGCGTGCGGGCTGTGTGGCCACCTCAACCCGGCCGGATCGCGGTTCTGCAACCAGTGCGGGGCCACGCTCGCGATGCCGCGTGCGGCTACACCTCTGCACCCACCCGCGCCGGCGAAAGCGGTGCCGCCGGCATCGCCGCCCCCACCGGCTACGTCTCAGCCTTCAACGCCTTCGGTGGCGCAGGCCTCGTCGCCTGCTCCGGTTCCAACAGGGGATGGAGCCCGGCCATCGTCCGACCCCGGCCGGCGGGCGCTCCTCATCGTCGGCGTCGGCCTGGCGGCGGTCATCGGGCTCTGGCTCATCACGCAGCGGAGCCAGCGGGCGGAGCCGCCGGCCGCCACGGGGGCGGCGGAGCAGCCTCGTCTCACCGCCGCGCCGGTGGCGCTCCCGGACTCGGTCGAGAACCGGGTCGCGGCGCTCGAGGACGAGGAGACGGCGCAGAGCCTCGACGCCGCCGGGGGCATCCTCTACCGGGCCGCCGCGGCGCTGCCGCCCGACGACCCCCGGCGCGGCGCGCTCGCCCAGCGGGCCGTCGACCTCTACGAGCGCAGCCTCGCCCTCTCCGACGACCCCGACGTCCGGGTCAACCTCGCCGTCGCCGCCCTCCTCGACCCCCGCAACCCGATGCGGGCGGTCCAGGAGCTGCAGGCGGTCCTCACGGCCAACCCGGACCACGTCGAGGCCAACTTCAACATGGGGCTGATGCGGATGCAGATCGGCCGCCTCGACGCCGCCGCCGAGTCGTTCCGACGCGTGATCGAGCTCACGCCGCCGGACGACCCGGTGCATCAGCGGGCCACCGAGGCGCTCGCCGCCGTCGAGGGGGCGATGGCGCAGCCGGGGGTGAGCGGGTGAGGCCGTACCTTACGGCGCCCTTCTCGCCCGCCATGTCTCCCGTCCCCCGCCCCCGCACGCTCTTCGGCGCGCTCTTCCTCGTCCTCGTCGGCTGCCGGACGGCCGCCCCGCCGGCCGCGCCCGAGCCGCTTCCCGAGCCTCCGCCCCGGCCGGCCCCCGTGGCCGAGCCGCCCGCCGAGGCGCCGCCCCCGGTCAAGACGCCCCGCTACGAGCCCGTGCCGGCCGGCGTCTACGAGAGCCGCTCGACGTACCCCCAGGCGGGGGTGACGGAGTGGCGGATGACCAGCGGCGCCCGCCTCGTCTTCCGCCCGTCGCGCACGTCGCCGCGGAGCGTGACGCTCTACGCCTTCGCCCCCGGCGGCTTCGCGGCCGTGCCCGACGACCTCGCCGGGGCGGCGCTGGCGCTCTCGACGGCGGGGGGCGCCGCGGCGGGGGCCGACGCCGCCGTGCAGCCGGCGGTGCGCGAGCGTGAGGCGCTCCTACTCGGCACCGCCTCCACCGGCGCGCTGGAGGCGCTCTTCCAGCAGGTCCGCCGGGCGATGGAGACGCCCGAGGCGCCGGACCCCCAGCGCCTGTCGGTGCGGGAAGGGCTCGAGGCCGCGCTCGCCGGGATGCCGCTCGGCCGGTGGGCCGGCGACGCCGGTGCCCTCCGTGCCGTCCACGACCGGCTCTTCGGCGACCCCCGCCGCTTCACGTTCGTGCTCGTCGGCGACAGCACGCCCGAGGCCATCGAGGCGGCGGCGGCGCGGGTGCTGCCGCGGATGCGCCCGTCGCTCCAGGCCCTCCTCGGTGAGGCCGACACGCTCGCGGTGCCGCCTCGCATCCCCGTGCGCCCCGAGCGACGGGTCCTCCCCCCGCACGACGTGCCCGCCGCGGCGGCGGCGTTCCGGGGTACCGTCGAGCCCGGCTACGACGCCCTCGCCGAGCTCGACGTGCTCGCCGGCCTCCTGGAGGATGTCCTGGAGGAGGACGAGATCCGCGTCTCCGCCGAGGTGTTCTTCGACGCGGGCGTCGGGGAGGTGCGCGTGGTGGCGGAGGACGTGGACCCGGACGCGTTCGAGGCGGACCTGCTCGCGGCCGTGGGGGCGCTCCGTGCCGCGCCGCCGTCGGCGCGCGCGCTCGCCGAGGCGCGGGAGCGGCGGCGGGAGGCCCACGAGGCCGCGCTCGATGCGGGGAGCGGCTGGCTGCCGTGGCTCGTCCGCCTCTACCGGTACGACCACGACGTCCGCGAGGCCCTGCGCTACGCGCGGCGCCTCGGCGGCGTCACGGCGGCCGAGGTCCACGCCCGCGCCCGCGCCGTCCTCGACCCGACGCGGTTCGTCCTCGTCGTCCGGCCCGAAGGCTGAGCCCCGAAATACCATAGCAGTTCGTACCTTCGGGCCGGCTCACCCACCGTCCCCTCATGGCCCGACCCCTCTTCACCGACGCCGAACGGGAGCAGATCCGCCGCGCCGTGGAGGAAGCCGAGCGCCAGACGTCGGGCGAGATCGTGCCCTACGTCGTCGGGCGGAGCGGGCGGTACGAGATCGCGGCGTGGCGGGGCGGCGCGCTCGGGGCGCTCGTCGCGGCGGCGGTGGGGATGGCGGTGGCGTGGACCTACGACGGCTGGGGCCTCGGCTGGCTCTACTCGGCGTGGGGGATGGCGATCGTGATGACGCTCGGCGGCGTGCTCGGCGCCCTCGTCGCGTGGTTCGTCCTCCCCCTCCGGCGGCTCCTCGCCGGGCCGGCACGGATGGCCGAGCGGGTCCACCGCCGCGCCGAGAGCGCGTTCCTCGAAGAGGAGGTGTTCGCCACGCGCGACCGGACGGGCATCCTCCTGTTCGTCTCGCTGCTGGAGCACCGGATCGAGGTGCTCGGCGACGCCGGGATCGACAAGGTCGTCGAGCCGGAGGAGTGGGTCGAGGTCGTCGACCGCATCCGTCGCGGGGTCAAGAGCGGCCACCTCGCCGACGGCCTCGTCGACGCCATCGGGATGTGCGGGGCGCTGCTGCACCGCAGCGGCGTCGGCATCCGCCCGGACGACACCGACGAGCTCCCGGGCGACGTCCGCGTCCGCGAACGGTGACGATGCGCGCGCTCCCGATCCTGGCCCTCCTGCTGGCCGCGCCCGCCGCGGCGCAGGGCGTCCTCGATCTCCCCCTCACGGGCCGCGTCATGGACGGCGCCGGGGTGCTCGCGGAGGCCACCGAGGCCAGCCTCACGACGCTCCTCGAAGCGCACGAGGCCGCGACGACGAACCAGGTGGTCGTGCTGACGGTGCCGGGGCTGGAGGGCTACCCCGTCGAGGACGTGGCGAACCAGCTCTACAACCGCTGGGGCCTCGGCCAGTCCGACCGCGACAACGGCGTCCTCCTCCTCGTGGCGCGCGACGACCGCGAGCTGCGGATCGAGGTGGGCTACGGGCTCGAAGGCGCCCTGACGGACGCCGAGGCGGGGCGGATCATCCGCAACGTCATCGTCCCCCGCTTCCGCGACGGCGACTTCGACGGCGGCGTCTCGGCGGGCGTCTCGGCCATCCTCGGCACCATCGAGGGGACGTATGAGCCGCCGGAGGACGCGGGGGACGAGGGGCCGTGGTGGCTCAGCCTCATCTTCCTCTTCACGCACGGCGTGCTGCCGCTGCTCCTCGTCGCGCGTGGGCTCGTGAGCCCGCCCGTCGAGCGCTACTTCACGTTCCTCTTCTGCTCGTTCTTCGTCGGCGTGGCCTTCGGGATGATCCCGGGACTCGTCCTGGGCGAGCAGGGGCTGGTCGTCGGGGTGGTGCTCTTCGCGCTCTACGTCGTCGCCTTCTTCGCCCTCGACATCTACATGACGCTCTCGCCGAAGTGGAAGGCCATCCGCAAGCGGGTGCGCGCGGCGAAGAAGAGCGGCAAGAAAACGAAGATAGACGCGGGCTGGATCTCGTTCTCGGCCGGGGGCTCGTCGAGCTCCGGCGGCGGGGGCGGCGGCTTCAGCGGCGGCGGGGGCTCCTCCGGCGGCGGCGGCGCGTCGGGCAGCTGGTGAGTCCCATGTCGAAGGTCTGAAGGTCGAAGGTCCTCTGACTTGCGACCTTCGACTTGGGACCTTCAGACCATCAGCATTCCCCGAGCGGGGTCACCCGGAGCAGGATGCCGTCGGCGTCCTCGATGAGGAGGCAGTCGGTGGTGAGGCGGTAGGGGTAGCCCTGGGCGTCGAGGCGGGCGCGGAGGAGGAGCCAGGCGCGGCGGGGGAGGCTGAAGGCGAGGCGGCCCACGTTCGGGCCCTCGGCGCCGTCGTCGGCCTGGACGAGCTCGAGCACGTCGCGGTCCTCGGCGTCGACGAGCACGGCGCGGAGGCGCGTCGGGCAGGCGGGGTCGAGCTCGACGGCGCGCAGCGACAGGCCGAGCGTGGTTACGTAGAACGTGAGGGCGGCGTCGAACCGGCGGGTGACGACGCTGACGTGGTTGAGCCAGAGGGCGGAGGAGGGGCGCCGGAGCACGCGCTCGGCGAGCTGCTGCGCCGTGGCGGGGCGGGAGGAGGGTGGCCGGTTCATAGGCGGGGCGGGAGCGAGGGAGGCGCGGCGAGCTTGGGTGAGCCGCGGGGTGATGCGACGCCGTTCACTACCCGCATGCCACCGCCCTGCCACCCCGTTCAGCCCGCCGTGCCGTAATGCAAGGACGCGTTCAGCCCGTCTTGTTATAGACGGTCTGCCAATCCGTCCCGCCGCTTCTCGGATCGGGAACCCCGTCAGCCGTGGGCGACGGCCCGGCGGCGGGTGAGCGCCTGCCGCGCGAACGCGAGCGCGTCGGCGAGGCGGTCGGCGTCCTCCGGCGGGTTGTAGACGTAGGCGCTGGCGCGGAGCGAGGTGTCGGGCCATACGCCCCCGCCGAGGTGGGCGTGGAGGGGCATCGTGCAGTGGTGGCCGGCCCGGCACATCACGCCCTGCGCGTCGAGCAGCACGGCGAGGTCGTGGGGGTGGACGCCGTCCATCTGGACCGTCACGATGCCGCCCTCGGGCTCGGCCCCCTCGGGTGGGCCGAGGAGCCGCACGCCCTCGACGGCCCGCACGCGTTCGACGGCTCGCCGCCCCCAGTCGCGCTCGTAGGCGGCGACGGCGGCCATGCCGGCCGCGCCGCCGTAGGCGAGCCGGCCGAGGTAGTCGCACGCGGCGGCGAAGCCGACGGCGCCGGCGGCGTTGGGCGTCCCCGCCTCGTAGCGCGCGAAGCCGCCGAGGTACGTCGTCCCCTCGACGGCCACGCGCTCGATCATGCCGCCGCCGGTCTGGTACGGCGCCATCGCCTCGAGGAGGTCGGCCCGGGCGGCGAGGGCGCCGATGCCGGTGGGGCCGAGCATCTTGTGGGCGCTGAAGGCGAGGAAGTCGCACCCGAGCGCGCGCACGTCCACCGGCCGCGTCGGGACCGACTGGGCGCCGTCGAGGACGGTGACGGCGCCGAGGCGCTTCGCGGCCTCGAACACCTCGCGCACGGGGTTCTCGATGCCGAGGACGTTCGAGACGTGCGCTAGGGCGACGATCCGGGTGCGGCGGCCGAGGAGGGCGAGGGTCCCTTCGAGGTCGAGCGTGCCGTCGGGGCGGAGGGGGGCGAAGCGGAGCGCGCAGCCGGTGCGGCGGGCGACCTCCTGCCAGGGCGTGAAGTTGGAGTGGTGCTCCTGCGGGCTCGCCACGACCTCGTCGCCCGGCCGCAGCCGCTCCTCGGCCCACGCGCGCGCGACGAGGTTGAGGCCCTCCGTCGTCCCGCGCGTGAACACGAGCCCCTCGGGGTCGGCCCCGACGAAGGCGGCGACGGTGCGGCGGGCCTGCTCGTAGAGGTCGGTGGCCCGCTGGCTCCACGCGTAGACCCCCCGGTGCACGGGCGCGTTCTCCTCGGCGTAGAACCGCGCGATCCGCTCGACGACGGCGCGCGGCTTGAGCGAGGTCGCCGCCGAGTCGAGGTAGCAGGGCCGCTCGTCGCCCGCCGGCACGTCGAGCGCCGGGACCTCTCGTTGAGAAAGGGGGAGAGGGAGAGCGGGGGAGAGGGGGAGAGGGGAGGATTCGTCTGGTGAGGCGAGCGGCTCGGGTCGCTCGTCTCCCTTTCTCCCTTTCTCCCTTTCTCCCTTTCTCATCGCTCCCCGGGCTTACATGAACCCCAGTGTGAGCTTCGCCTCCTCGCTCATCATCTCCAGCGAGTACGTCGGCGTGAAGACGAGGTCGAGGCGGACGTGGCGGACGCCCTCCAGCGCGTTGACGCTCTGCTCGACCTCGCCCGGGAGGGTCTCGGCGGCCGGGCAGTTCGGCGCCGTGAGCGTCATGCGGATCGTGACGTCGGCGCCGTCGGCGGTCTCCTCGACGTCCCAGCCGTAGATGAGGCCGAGGTCCCAGATCGGCACCGGGATCTCCGGGTCGTAGATCGTCCGCATCACCTCGACCATCTGCTCCTCCAGGGGGGAGAAGTCCTGGTCGCGGCCGTCGATGAGGAAGTCGCGGGAGATGAGGTTCATGGTCGATGGATGATGGATGATGGATGATGGAACGGATCTCCATCTGCCATCCGCCATCGCAAATCGAACATCAATCTAGCCGTGCCTCGATGAGGCGGTCGAGGTGGGCGCGGAGGGCGGGGAGCTTCACCTGCTCCACGACGTCGTGGGCGAAGGCGTAGAGGAGCATGGCGCGGGCGTCGGAGAGCGAGATGCCGCGGGCGCGGCAGTAGTAGAGCGCCTCGGGGTCGATCTCGCCCGTCGTCGAGCCGTGCGAGCACTTCACGTCGTCGGCGTAGATCTCCAGCTCCGGCTTCGAGTAGTGGTGGGCGTCGTCGGAGAGGACGACGCCCTGGCTCTGCTGGTACGCGTTCGTCTGCTGCGCGTCGCGGCGGACGTACACCTTCCCGTTGAAGACGCCGGTGGCGCGGTCGTAGACGATCCCCTTGTAGAGCTCGTTCGACTGGCAGCCGGGCGCGGCGTGGTCCACGAACGTGTGGTTGTCCACGTGCTGGCCGCCGCGGAGGACGTAGAGCCCGTAGAGGTGCGTCTCGCACCCCTCGGCGGCGGGGACGACGGTGAGGTCGTTTCGGACGAGCCCGCTCTCGAACGTGAACGTGGCCGTCGAGAACACCGAGCGGCCCTCCTGCACGACGTGCGCCGTGTTGACCTGGTGCGCGCGCGCGCCCTCGTCCTGGATGCGGTAGTGGTCCACCACTGCGCCCTGCGCCACGACGATCTCGGTGACGTGGTTGCCGAGCGTCTCGGCGCCCCCGCGTACGTGGTGCGACTCCACGACGCGGGCCTGTGCGTTCCGCCCGAACACGAAGAGGTGGCGGCTCTGAACGAACGCGTCCGCCTCGGCGTCGACGACGTGGATCACGTGGAGCGGCTTCTCCAGCACGATGCCGTCGGGGACGTGGAGGAGGAGGCCGTCGAGGTCGAAGGCGGCGTTGAGGGCGGCGAAGGCGCCGTCGTCGGCGCGGTCGAGGTGGCGCCGGACCACCTCGTGGTCGGCAGAGGCGCGGAGGCTCGCGGCCGTCGCGCCGTCGAGGCCGTCGAGGTCGGAGAGGGCCGGGACGAAGGCGCCGTTGACGACGACGGCGGTGTGGGCGTCGAGGTCGGGGACGCGGTAGGGGTCGAGGTCGGCGCGGGTGAGGCGGGTGGTGCCGTCGCCGCGGAGGAACGCGTAGTCCGGCCGGAGGGCCGGGCGGAGGTCGGTGTACTTCCAGGCCTCGTCCCGCTTGGTCGGGAAGCCGAGGGCGGCGAAGCGGTCGCGCGCCGCGCGGCGGCGCTCGGCGAAGGGGCGCGGCGCGCCGTCGCCGCTGAAGGCGCGGTCGGCCTCGTCGAGGGCGCGCTGGTAGAGGTCCGTCTTGGTCGTCTCGGTCGTCAGCATCGGTACGGAAGGGGAGGGGAAAGTGAAAATTGAAAAGTGAGAATGGGGTCGTGCGTTAGCTGGGAAACACCGCCCTTCCTTGCCTTTTTCACTTCTCCCTTTTCACTTTCTCAAGCGGCGAGCGCCTCGGCGCCGACCTCGTTCTTGATCCACTCGTACCCCTTCTCCTCGAGCTCGAGGGCGAGCTCGGGGCCGCCGGAGCGGACGATCCGCCCGCCGAGGAGCACGTGCACGACGTCCGGCTCGACGTAGTTGAGGAGGCGCTGGTAGTGCGTGATGAGGACGAACGAGCGCTCGGGGCTGCGGAGCTTGTTGACGCCGTCGGCGACGATGCGGAGGGCGTCGATGTCGAGGCCGGAGTCGGTCTCGTCGAGGACGGCGAGCTGGGGGTCGAGCATGGCCAGCTGGAAGATCTCGGCCCGCTTCTTCTCGCCGCCGGAGAACCCCTCGTTGACGGCGCGCTGCACGAGCGCGGGGTCGAGGTTGACGAACGCGGCCTTCTCGCGCATGAGCCGGAGGAAGTCGGCCACGTTGAGCGGCTCCTGCCCGCGGTGGGCGCGGACCGAGTTGACGGCGGTCTTGAGGAACTGCATCGTGCTCACGCCCGGGAGCTCGACGGGGTACTGGAAGGCGAGGAAGAGCCCCTCGCGGGCGCGCTCCTCGGGCGCCATCTCGGCGAGGTCCCGGCCCTTGAAGCGGATCGCGCCCTCGGTGATCTCGTAGTCCTCCTTCCCCGCCAGCACGCCGGCGAGCGTGCTCTTGCCCGAGCCGTTGGGCCCCATGATGGCGTGGACCTCGCCGGGGTTGACCGTGAGGGAGAGGCCCTTGAGGATCTCGTGGTCCTCGACGCGGACGTGGAGGTTGTCGATCTGGAGCATGCTGGTATGGCTGGGGAATCAGGTAGGGACACGGCGCGCCGTGTCCCTACGGGGTTCTTGCGAATCGGGGGGTCAGCCGACGGAGCCTTCGAGCTGGACGGAGAGCAGCTTCTGCGCCTCGACGGCGAA
>DATGQT010000300.1:0-4988 GCA_035304085.1 Rubricoccaceae bacterium | reverse complement strand
CGCCAACCTCGAGCGCGTCGCCCGGGCTACGGGCCAGTGGCTCCGCCGTCACCACGGCGACGACGCCTCCGCGGTCGTCGGCCACGACACCCGGTTCCAGGGGCCCGCCTTCGCCGCGCACACGGCGCGCGTGCTCGCCTCGATGGGCGTCCGCGTCCGCCTCGCGCAGTCGTGCGCGACGACGCCGGCGGTGAGCTGGGCCACGAAGGACGGCGGCCACGCGGCCGGCATCGTGATCACGGCCAGCCACAACCCGCCGGAGTACAACGGGTTCAAGATCAAGGCCCACTTCGGCGGCCCGGCCACGCCGGAGATGATCGCCGAGGTGGAGGGGGAGCTGGAGCGGCTCGACGACGGCTTCGCGCTCCGCCCGCTGGCCGAGCTGGAGGCGGAGGGGCTCGTGGAGCGGTTCGACCTCCGCAGCGCCTACGTCGCCCTCCTCAAGAAGCGGATCGACGTCGAGGCCATCAAGGAGTCCGGCCTCCACGTCGCCTACGACGCGATGTACGGGGCGGGGCAGGGGATCGTGACCGAGCTCCTCGGCGTCGCCCGCGTCGTCGAGCTCCACCACGACCTCAACCCGGGGATGCACGGGCGGGCGCCCGAGCCCATCGAGCGCAACCTCGAGGCCCTCGCCGAGACCGTCCCCGAGCGGAACCTCGCCTGCGGCCTCGCCACCGACGGCGACGCCGACCGCATCGGGCTCGTCGACGAGGAGGGCACCTTCGTCGACTCCCACAAGATCCTCGCCCTCCTCGTCAAGTACCTCCACGAGGAGAAGGGCCTCCGGGGCAGCATCGTCAAGACGTTCTCGACCACCGACATGCTCGACCGCATGGGCGAGGCGTACGGGCTGCCCGTCGAGACGACGCCCATCGGGTTCAAGTACATCGGCCCGAGGATGATCGCGTCCGACGTGCTCGTGGGCGGGGAGGAGAGCGGGGGCATGGCCGTGAAGGGGCACGTCCCCGAGCGCGACGGGCTCTACATCGGGCTGACGGTCGTCGAGATGATGGTGAAGCGGGAGCGGACGCTCTCGGGGCTCGTCCGCGAGCTCATGGACGACTTCGGCCCGCACTACCAGAGCCGCAGCGACCTCCACACCACCGACGAGAAGAAGCGCGCCTTCCTCCAGCGCCTCGAAAAGAAGGGCCTCGACGTGATCGACGGCCGCGAGGTGAAGGGGGTCGAGACCCTCGACGGCTACAAGTACCGCGTCCACGACGGGTGGCTGATGTTCCGGCCCTCGGGGACCGAGCCCGTCCTGCGCATCTACGCCGAGGCGCGCTCGCAGGAGGCCGCCGACCGGCTCGTGCAGGCCGGCGTGGCGCTGGTGGACGGGAAGTAGGGGGCCGTTGCGTATGGCGTGCCGCGTGTTCTCGCGCTTCTACGCGAAGCACCCGACACGCCACACTCAGTCCGCGTAGTCCATCGTGACGATCCAGCGGAGCTCGCCGTCGAGGGCGACGCCGGTGCCGGCGCGGCGGAAGGCGGGGTTGAGGAAGTTGGCCCGGTGGCCCGCGCTGGCGAGCCACGCCTCGGCGGCGTCGCGCGCGAGGTCCTCGGGGGCGATCCAGTCGAACGTCTCGACGACGCCTTCGGGGCCGACGGTGCGGGTTCCGGAGGCGTAGAGCGTGCTGCGGTAGAGGTTCTCGCCGAGGGCGCGGTAGCGCACGCCGGCCCGCGCGGCGCGGTCGGCGGCCGAGGAGCCGTCGCTGCCGGTGTGGCTGAGCCGGCCGGTGCGGGCGAGGTCGGCGCTGTGGGCGCGCGCGGAGCGGGTGAGGGAGGCGTCGGGCCGGAGCCGGGGGAGGCCGTGCGCTTCGCGGGCGTCGTTGGCGGCTTCGAGCGCGAGGTGCTCGAGCAGGGCGCGGTCGTAGTCCGGGGGCGCCGCCTGGCGCGGAGCCCGGCCGGGGGGCACCGGGAGGCACGCGGCGGCGAGGACGGCGAGGGCCAGGAGGAGCGGGCGGGAGCGCACGGCGGCGCGGGGCGAGGGGCCCCGGCCTACTCCGCGGCCGGGGCGGGTGCGGGCGCCGGGGGCACGTCGGCCGGGGCCGTCGCGGGCGACGGCGCCCCGCCGATCCGGAGCTCGTCGAGCCGGTCGAAGAGCGCCTCGAAGCGTCGGACGACGGTGGCGCGGACCTCGGTGAACGAGACCTCGGGGGCGCCGAGGCGGGCGAGCTCGCCCTCGATCTCCTGGCGCCGCTGCACCAGCTCGCCCGTCGCCTGCTGCAGCGCCGGGCTCTCCTGGACCTCCCGGTCGAGCGCCTCGAACCGCGCGGCGGCGGCCCGGCGGAGCTGCTCCGCGTCCAGCGCCAGCACGAGGGGCGCGTCGCCCACCTGCTCCTCGAACTCGTCGATCCGCGCGTCGAGCGCGGCGGTGGCCGCGTCGAACGCCTCGGGCGTGGTGCCGTGGAGGCCGTCGAGGGCGGCCTGGATGGCCTGGCGCTCCCGCCGGAGGACGTCGAGCGCCGGGCCGTAGGCGGCGGCGGTGGCGGAGTCGGCCTGCTCGGCCGTCGTCTCGAGCGCCGCGATGGCGCCGTCGATCTCCTGCATCTGCACGACGACGCCGGTGCGGTAGCGCTCGACGGCCTCGGGCGTGACCGTCGCCTCGGGCACCTCGACCTCGGCCTCGCAGGCGAGGCCAACGGCCAGGAGCCCGGCGAGGCCGAGGAGGAGGAGGGGGGGGCGGGGCATGAGCGAGCGGCTCAGGTGCGGCGGCCGGCGATCATCTTCCAGATCCAGATGACGAGGAGGGCGCCGACGAGGGCGATGAGGATGGCGCCGATGTCGAACGGCTCGTTGAAGATGCTGTCCTCGTAGAAGCCGAGGACCGAGCCGAGGAGCCAGCCCCCGAGGAGCGCCCCGACGATCCCGATCACGACGTTGAGGAGGACGCCCTGCTGGGCGTCGGTCCCCATGATCTTGCTGGCGATCCAGCCGACGAGGCCGCCGACGATGAGGAAGAGGATGAGGTTGATCATGGCAGAGGGGTTGGGTGAAGCCCGCAAGGCCGGAGGCCAGGGGGCGGGCAGAGAAGGGCAAGGGGCCGCACGCCGGCTCCGGCGCCTCTAACCCTGCAAGGGTGCCGAGGTTGCACCACAGCGGCGGCCGGCGCCGAGGCATCGGCCCGGCCGCCGTATCCGGGCGGCCGGGCCGGATTCACACTCGGGCCCGCTCCTCGGCCAGTTCGCCGCCCGTCAGCGGGCCACCGTCAGCCGGCCCCCCTCCACGTGGTCGCCCGCCGCGAGCCGCCACACGTACACCCCCCCAGGCAGCGCCGACGCGTCGAGCGGGAGCCGGTGCGCGCCGGCCTCCAGCCGCCCCGCCGCCACCGCCGCCACCTCGCGCCCGAGCACGTCGTAGAGCGCGAGGCGGACGGGCGCGGGCGTATCGAGCGTGAACGCGACCGTGGCCCGGTCCGTCGCCGGGTTCGGCCACACCGTCGCCTCGGCGGCGGGCGCGCCCGCCTCGGCCTCGGCGGCGATGGCGTCGCCGTCGAGTACCTCCACCGACCACTCCGCGCCGTCGGCGTCGGCGGCGCCCGGGGCCTCCCGAGCTGCGAGCGCCCCCGATGCGGCGACGTCGAACGCGAACGTGGCCACGGCGAGGTGCGCCGTGCCCCCCTCGTAAGCCGTGAGGCTGGCGATGTAGTGCCCGAGCAGTACCCCCGGTGGGACCCGGAGCGCTACCGTCCGTGACACCGCCTGCCCCGCCTGGAGCACGGCGCCTGACGCGAGCCGGGTCCTGCTCGATAAGCCGGCGGGGCCATCCGCGTCGAGGACGTAGTCGGCCGTGATGGGGGCGTCGGTGTGGTTGGTGAGGGTGACGCGGACGCGGAGCCGGCCGCCGCGGGCGACGGGGCTGTTGAGGACCTCGGCCGAGAGCGCGAGCGGGAGCCTCGAGGAGAAGACGTAGGCGCGCCCCTCGTCGTCCCCCTCCGGGTCCTCCCCAGGGGCACCGGCGAAGATGTCGCCGCGGCCGTCGCCGTCGACGTCGTGGAGGCCGGCGACGGCGCGGCCGAAGGCGTCGCAGGCGTCGAAGAAGAGGTCCTCGCAGGACTCCCCCCTGGCCGGGGAGGCGAGGGTGCGGATGAGCGTGCCCGTGGAGCCGCTGAAGACGTAGGCCCGGCCGTAAGCCCGGTTGAAGAGGGAGCCCGGGCGGGGCCCCTCGACGGGTGCACCGACGAGGAGGTCGCCACGGCCGTCGCCGTCGAGGTCGGGCACCCCCGCGACGGCGAATCCGAAGTTGCCGGCGTCGATCTCGTTCGGGGAGGCGAGGGTGTGGAGGAGGGCGCCGGTGGCCCCGCTGAACACGTACGCCCGGCCGGCCGCATCCGGGCTCGTGCCGTGGCCTTCCAGACGGGCGCCGACGAGGAGGTCGCTCACCCCGTCGCCGTCGGCGTCGGGCACGCCGGAGACGGCGTCGCCGAAGATGCCGCCCTCTTCCGCGTTGGGGGAAGTGAGGGTTCGGAGGAGGGCGCCGGTGGCCCCGCTGAATACGTACGCCCGCCCGTCGTTGCTCGCGAGGGCGTCCTCCTTGGACGCCCCGACGAGGAGGTCGTCTGCGCCGTCGCCGTCGAGGTCGGGCACCCCCGCGAGGGCCCTGCCGAAGGCGCCGATCTCCTGGGAGTTCGGCGAATTGAGGGTGTGGAGGGGGGCGCCGGTGGCTCCGCTGAACACGTACGCCCGCCCGGGTCTGTAGACGCCCCCAGCATCCTCGCCCGGCGCCCCGATGAGGAGGTCGCCGCGGCCGTCGCCGTCGACGTCTCCGAGGCCGCCGACGGCTTCGCCGAAGCTGCCGCCGCCGTCCCCTGGGTTAGGAGAAGTGAGGGTATGGAGGAGGGTGCCGGTGGCCCCGCTGAACACGTACGCCCGGCCGTCGTTCTGCGCGGCGTGGCTCTCCGCCGGCGCGCTGATGAGGAGGTCCCCGCGCCCGTCGCCGTCGAGGTCGGGCACCCCTGCGACGGCGAACCCGAACCAGCTCTGGTA
>DATGQT010000299.1:0-8838 GCA_035304085.1 Rubricoccaceae bacterium | reverse complement strand
GCCCTCGCGACCTTCATGCAGGGCCCGCTCGCCGGCCAGCCCGTCAACACCTACCCCGACCAGACGCGCCCGCAGGCCCTCGGCTGGCTCGCCTACTTCAAGCCCGCCCACGGGCTCGTCCTCCTCCGCGAGCACGTCCTCGGCCCCGACCGCTTCGACGCCGCCCTCCGCGAGTACGTCGAGCGCTGGGCCTTCAAGCACCCCCAGCCGGCCGACTTCTTCCGCACCGTCGAGGACGTCTCGGGTGAGGACCTCGACTGGTTCTGGCGCGGGTGGTTCTTCGGAACGGGCACCTACGACGTGGCCGTCACGGGCGTGACCGAGGGCGACGGCGGGACGGTGATCACGTTCGAGAACCGGGGCGAGCTGGTGCTCCCGCTCGTGGCGGAGGTGACGTACGAGGGCGGGCGGACCGAGCGCCTCCGCCTCCCCGTCGAGGCCTTCTTCCGCACGGACGAGGTCTCGGCCGGCGTCACCGGCGGCCGCGTCGTCTCGGTCACCCTCGACCCCGACGAGATGCTGCCGGACGTAGACCGCACGAACGACGCCTGGACCCGCTGATCCACCCCCGCCGGTCCGAGGTTCTCACTCGCCCAGTTCGTCCAGGCGCGCGTGGTACGAGGCGGCCTCGGCGGACCGCCCCGTCTCCTCGTAGAGGGCGGCGAGGCGTTCGAGCGCCGTCCGCTCGTAGCGGGTGCCGGCGAGGAGCTCCACGCTCTCCAGCAGCAGCGGCTCGGCCTCGGCGTGGCGGCCCTGCCGCACGAGGGCCCACGCCAGCTCCGTCTGGACGCGGTGATGCCGCGGGGTGCCCGCTGCGAGGTAGGCGAGGGTGGCGGCGGCCGTCCGCAGCGCCGCCTCCGCCTCGGCCGGGCGGCCGAGCGCGAGGAGGTTGCGGCCGTACCAGTAGTGGCTCTGCCCGACGGCCGCCGCGCTGTCCGGGAGCACGCGCCGCGCCGTCTCGGCGACGGCGCGGAGGACGCTGTCCGCCTCGACGAGCCGGCCCCGCTCGTGGAGCGAGGCGCCGTAGTTCGTCTTCATGGTGATGAGGGAGGTGGACCCCGGTGGCAGGACCTCCTCCCCCAGCCGGATCGCGCGCCGGAACAGCGGGAACGCCGCGTCGAAGTCCCCTCGGTCTTCGTAGAGGAGCCCGAGGTTGTACATCGCGTGGAGCGCGTACGGGTGGCGCTCCAGCCCGTTCTCGAGGTAGATCGCGAGGGCCTCCTCGAAGGCGGCCTCGTAGTCCTGCGGCGTCCCGTCGGCGAAGCCGAGCACGTAGTACTCGTGGAGGCCCTCGGCCACCTCGGGGCTCCGCTCGCCGTGGAGGCGCGCCAGCATCGCGAGGGCCTCTTCGAAACGGGGCTGCTTGTCGGGGTGGCCCTTGGGGAGCATCCGGGCCCACTGCAGGAGGCTCCACGCGAGGTCGTGGTCGTCGCCGACGAGGAGGGCGCGGCGCATCTCGGCGGCCTCCCGGAACCGGGCGCTCGCCGCGTCGGGCTGGCGCAGGCGGAGGAGGCCGAGGGCGTAGAGCACGTCGGCCGCCTCCTCGCTCGGCCCGGCGTCGAGGGCACGGCGGAGCGCGAGGGCGCGGCGCAGGAGGACCTCGGCCCGGTCGGGGCGCCCGGCCCGGTGGTACAACCGGCCCAGCGTGTAAAAGACGGCGGCCTGCGCCTCGGGGTCCGCCGCCAGCGCGCTGTCGGCGCGGGCGACGGCCGGCTCGAGGAGGCGGAGGAGGGCGCCGGTGTCGGCGGCGGGGTCGGCGGAGCGCCCGAGGAGGTCGGTGAGGAAGGCGCTGACGCGCTCGGCGCGGAGGGCGGCGGCCTCGGCGCGGTCGCGCTCGGCCGCCACGCTGGCCGTGTGGAGCGCCCCGAGGGCGAGGAGGATCCCGCCCACGGCCGCCGCCGCCGCGACGCCGGCGCGGTGCCGCCGGAGGAACCGCTGCGCCCGGTAGCCCAGCGTCGCCGGGCGCGCCTCGACGGGCAACCCCGCGAGGTGCCGCTCGACGTCGCGGGCGAGCGCCTCGACGGAGCCGTAGCGCCGCTCGGGCTCCTTGCGCAGCGCCTTGAGCACGATCCGGTCGAGGTCGCCACGGAGCCGGCGGCGCAGCCGGCCCGGCTCCGTGGCGCGGGCCGCCGCTACGGCCTCCGGAGCCGGCGCTCCGAGCGCCCCGCCGCCCGCCCGCTCCTCGGTCCACCCGACGGCGGTGCTCGGCGCAGCGGGCTCGTCCTCCAGGATCGCCCGTTCGAGCGTGTGCCGGCTGCGGCCGCGCGGGTCGAAGGGCCGGTGGCCCGTGAGCAGCTCGTAGAGGAGCACCCCGAGGGCGTAGACGTCGGTGGCCGTCGTGACGGCGGCGCCGCGGATTTGCTCCGGGGCGGCGTAGCCCGGCGTTAGGTAGCGCTGCCCCGTCCGCGTGAGCCGCCCCCCCTCCTCGTCCTCTTCGAGGAGGCGGGCGATGCCGAAGTCGAGCAGCTTCACCTGCGGCCGCCCCGCGTCGTCGTCCGTGACGAGGACGTTGCTCGGCTTGAGGTCGCGGTGGACGACGAGGTTGCGGTGGGCGTAGGCGACGGCCTCGCAGACCTGGAGGAACAGGCGGAGCCGGGCGCCCACCGGCAGCCGCCGCGCGTCGGCGTACGCCGTGAGGGGGACGCCCTCGACGTACTCCATGACGAGGTAGGGCCGTCCGTCGTCGAGCGCCCCGCTATCGATCAGGCGCGCCACGCGCGGGTGGTCGAGGGCGGCGAGGATGCGGCGCTCGCGGCGGAACCGCCGTACCAGCCCCGGCGCGGCCGACTCGACGAGCTTGACGGCGACGCGCTGCTCGAACGCCCCGTCGTCGCGCGTGGCCAGGAGCACGCGCCCCATCCCCCCCCGCCCGACCTCCCGTACGACGCGCCACGGGCCGACCCGCTCGGGCAGCGCCGCCCCGTCGAGCCCTGGCCGGCGGAGCTCCTGGCCGAGCGTGTCGAAGAAGCCGTCGGCCTCGGCGCTGAGGGCCAGGAGGCGCTCGACCTCGGCGCGGAGCGCGGCGTCGCCATCGCAGGCCGCGGCGAGGAAGGCCTCCCGCGCGGCGCGCGGGCGCTGCCGGGCCGCCTCGAAGAGGGGCTTCGCGCGGGACCAGTAGTCGAGGGACATGGGGGCGCAGGCGCGTCGCCTTCCTTCTACTGGAACGGGACGGCGGCGGCGCCACGGGGCGCGTCAGAGGGGGGTGTCGAGGAGGTCGCGCTTGAGCTCGCCGTAGAGCCAGGCGCGCGCGGCGGCCCAGTCGCGCGCGACGGTGCGGGGGCTGATGCCGAGGGCCTCGGCCGTCTCGTCCACGTCGAGGCCGCCGAAGAACCGGCACTCGACGACCCGGGCCGCGCGCGCGTCCACCGCTTCGAGGCGGGCCAGGGCCTCCTCGAGCGCCACGAGCGCCTCGGCCCGGTGCGGCGGCACCAGCGCCGCCTCGTCGAGCGGGAGGTCGGGCGCGCCGCCGCCGCGTTTCTGCGCCGCCTGCCGCTCGGCGTAGGTGTAGAGCACGTAGCGCATGGCCTTCGAGGCCACGGCCAGGAAGTGGGCGCGGCTCGCGTAGCTCCCCTCGCCGCCGACGAGCTTGAGGTAGGCCTCGTGGACGAGGGCCGTCGTGTTGAGGGTGTCGTTGCCATGCCAGCGCGCGCGGTGATGCCGCGCCAGCGCGTGGAGCTCGTCGTAGAGGCGCCGGTAGAGCGCCTCGCGTGCGCCCTCGCCGCCGGCGTCGCCGCGCTGGAGCACGTCGAGCAGGCGCGTCACCTCGCTGGACTCGGGCGGCGTGGACACAGGGCGGAGGGCGTCGGCACCAGGGCTGAGCGTTCTCAAAGGTAGGATAACCATGGGTCAGCCCGGCGGACTTGGCGTTCGTGGCGCGCGGTTCCAGTAAGGGAGGGTGTGGCGCGTCCCCAGCGGACGGCCCCACGGCGCCGCCCCCTCCAGCCACGTCGCCCCCGCAACGCCATGAACGCCCGCCTGCTCCTCCTCCCGCTCGTCCTCGCAGCGCCCCTCGGGAGCGCCGGGGCCCAGATCACGATCACCGCCGACGACCTCCCCTACCAGATCGGCTCCCACGACTACACCCAGCGCTACACCGACAACGAGGACGGCAGTAACACCGCCGCTCTCAACGCGCTGATCGCCCTCAGCGGCGCGAACCGGACGTACGACTTCACCGCCGTCACGTTCGAGCACACCGTCGACGGCACCATCGAGGTGTCGGCGGGAGCGACGGGGCCGGGCGCGGGGACCTCCCCGTTCGACGAGGCCACCCTCACGGCACTGTTCCCGTTCGAGGTCGACCCCGGCGGCGGGATCGTCGTGGCCGACTACTACTTCTATTCGCGGGTGACGGACACCGAGACCGCCAACCTCGGCGCCTACGTCGAGGGCGAGCAGGACGGGATGCCCTTCACTCTCACGATCCGGAACCTCCCCGACGGCGCCGTCGACAGCGTCTTCCCGCTCACCTCCGGCACGACGTGGAGCGGGAGCTACACCCAGGAGGTCGACTTCGACGGGACGACGCTCACCTCCACCGTCGAGGACGAGTACGAGGTGGACGGCTGGGGCACGATGGCCGGCCCCGGCTTCGACGGCGTGCCCGTGCTCCGGGTCCGCCACACGCAGGAGATCACCACGTTCGGGTTCACCACGACGACGGTCAGCTACGAGTTCAGGAGCCGGACCCACGTGTTCGCGGTGATCACGGAGGGGGACGCCCTGCAACCGCCGACGGCGGCCCTCACGATCACGGGGCCCATCTCGACGGCGGTGGGGAACGGGGGACCGAGCGCCTTCGAGCTCAGTCCCGCACAGCCCAACCCCTCCGCGTCGCGTACCGTCCTCGCGTACCACCTCCCGTCCCCGCAGCTCGTGCGCCTCGCCGTGTACGACGTGCTGGGGCGCGAGGTCGCCGTGCTCGTGGACGAGGCCCGGCCCGCCGGCCCGCACGAGATCGTCTTCGACGCCGACGGGCTGCCCAGCGGCGTCTACACGTACCGCCTCGAGGCGGGGCCCTACCGGCAGGCGCGCCTCCTGACCGTCGTGCGGTAGGCCGCCGCGCCGTGGCTTCTCGCGCACCCGGTTCCAGTAAGGGAGAGTGTGCCCCCGTCACCCCTTCCGAGCCTCATCGAACGGCCGCCATGAAACACCACCTTCACCTTCTCTCACTCCTCCTCCTCTCCTCTGCCGTCACCGACGCCGCGAGCGCGCAGGGCATCCTGGGCCGCATCCGCGACGCCGCCGAGCGCGGCGCCGAGCGCGCCGTCGACCGCGAGGTCGCGCGGCAGGCCGACCGCGCCGCCACCGCTGCCATCGGCGCCGTCGAGGACGCCGTCGTCTGCACCTTCACCGACGAGGCCTGCATCGAGCAGGCCCGCCAGAGCGGCGAGACCGTCGTGCTGACGGACGCCGGGGGCAACCCCGTCGACGAACACGGCAACCCGGTCACCGACGCGAGCCAGGCCGTCGTCCCCGCCGCCCCCGGTACCGGCGTCTGGGCCAACTACGACTTCGTGCCCGGCAACCGCCTCCTCTTCTACGAGGACTACACGGGCGACCGCGTGGGCAACTTCCCGCAGCGCCTCGAGTTCGTGCGCGGCAACTGGGAAGTCGTGGAGTGGCAGGGCCGCCGGCTGCTCCGGAACACCGGGCCGCGCCACTCCGCCCTCCGCATCCCGCTCCCCGAGCCCCTCCCCGAGCGGTTCACCATCGAGACCGAGGTCTACTTCCCCCACGGCAACCAGCGAATGGTGCTGCTGACGCAGCCACCCCGGGACCGCTACAACGACGGCTCCGTGGACTACAACTTCTTCCAGATCGCGGGCAACCACGGCACCGGCGTGAGCGCCCGGGCGCGCGGCCTCCCGACGAGCCTCGACGGCGACTCGCGCATCCACGAGGGCCTCGTCCCCATCCGCATCATCGTCGACGGGGCGTACGTGAAGACGTTCATCGGCGAGCGGCGGACGGCGAACGTCCCTAACGCCGTGCTCCCGCGCTCGGAGACCCTCTACGTCGAGAACGTCTACTTCGCCAGCGAGGAGCACCCGATGTACCTCGGCCCCATCCGCGTCGCTGCCGGGGGGACGGCGCTCTACGACGCGCTCGAGGCCGAGGGCCGCGTCATCACGCAGGGCATCTACTTCGACACCGGCAGCGCCCGCATCCGGCCCGAGTCCACCCCGACGCTCCAGGAGATCACGCGGATGCTCCAGGACCACCCGGACCTCCGCCTCCGCATCGAGGGCCACACCGACGACACCGGCTCGGCGGCGACGAACCAGACGCTCTCCGAGCGGCGCGCCCAGGCCGTCCTCGCCTACCTCGTGCAGCAGGGCGTCGACGCGGGCCGGCTGGAGGCCGTCGGGATGGGCCAGACGCAGCCCGTCGCGGACAACGCCACGCCGGAGGGGCGGCAGCAGAACCGCCGCGTCGAGCTCGTCCGGCGCTGAGCCGCGGCCCTGCCCGGCCCGCAGACAGCGGCTGCCGGGCAGGCCCCGGGCCGCGGCGCCTTTGTGGTGGAAGGCGCCGCGGCCTTTTTCTGCCGGTGCCCTACCGGCCGGGGCGGGAGGCCCGCGCGGTTATCTTCGCGCCGCGCCGCCTCGCGGCGGGCGCCCGGCCTCACCCACCACCCCCCGATGGACGTCGTCGCCCTCCTGCGCGGGCTGCTCGGGCTCGCGTTCATCCTCGGCCTCGCCGTCGCCCTCTCCTCGGACCGCCGCGCGATCAACTGGCGGACGGTCGGGGTCGGCCTCGGCCTCCAGCTCCTCTTCGCCGTCTTCGTCCTGAAGGGCGACGACATGGCGGCGGCGTTCGCCCCGCTGGGCTGGCCGGCGGCCGCGTTCGGCTTCGGCGCCCGCTTCTTCGTCGTCTTCCTCGACTGGGTCGAGGCCGGGGCCACGTTCCTCTTCGGCGCCCTCGCCCTCGGCCCCGGCACCGACGGCTCGCTCGGGTTCTTCTTCGCCTTCCAGGTGCTCCCGACCATCGTCGTCTTCTCGTCGCTCATGTCCATCCTGTACTACCTCGGCGTCATGCAGCGGGTGGTGCGCGCGATGGCGTGGGTGGTCAGCCGCGCGCTGCAGACGAGCGGGCCGGAGTCGCTGAGCGTGACGGCCAACATCTTCGTGGGGCAGACCGAGGCGCCGCTCGTGATCCGCCCCTACCTCCGGGGCATGAGCCGGAGCGAGCTGCTGGCCGTGATGACGGGGGGGATGGCGACCATCGCCGGGGGCGTGATGGCGAGCTACATCCAGTTCCTCGGCGGCGAGTACGCGGCGGCGCGCGGGGTGGCGCTGGAGGCCGGGCGGCAGCTCTTCGCCGAGCAGCTCCTCGGCGCCAGCGTGATGGCGGCGCCGGCGGCCCTCCTGCTCGCCAAGATCCTCGTCCCCGAGACGCGCCCCGTCGCCCCGCTCCACTACGGCGTCGCGGACGCCGACGAGGGGCAGGCAGAGGTGACGGCGGACCCCGTCGTCCCCGCCATCGACAGCGAGGAGGCCACGCGCGAGGTGACGGGCGTGGAGCAGGAGACGGCCCCGAAGAACGTGATCGACGCCGCCGCCGGCGGCGCGGCCGACGGCCTCAAGCTGGCCCTCAACGTCGGCGCCATGCTCCTCGCCTTCCTCGCCCTCATCGCCGGCATCAACTACTTCCTCGACGCCGGTGCGGGGGTGTTCGGCTACACCGCCTCGCTCGAGCGCATCCTCGGCGTCGCCCTCGCCCCGGTGGCGTGGCTGATCGGCGTGCCCGCGGCCGACGTGACGGCGTTCGGGTCGCTCCTCGGGCAGAAGGTCGTCGCCAACGAGTTCGTGGCCTACCTCGGCCTCGCCGAGGGCATCGAGGCGGGCGCGCTCTCGCCGAAGGGGATCACGATGGCGACGTTCGCGCTGTGCGGGTTCGCCAACTTCTCCTCCATCGCCATCCAGATCGGCGGCATCGGGCCGCTGGCGCCCGCCCGGACGGGCGAGATCGCCGAGCTCGGGCTCCGCGCCGTGCTCGCCGGCACGCTGGCCAACCTCATGACGGCCACCATCGCCGGCGTGCTGCTGGGGTGAAGCCTCAGGCCCCGTACGGGATCGTCACGCGGACCCAGCCGGGCACGTTGCGCGACTGCCGGCCCGTGATCACCCACGGCATCGTGTAGTCCATCCCCGCCGCCGCCCGCATGGCGAGGGCGTCGAGCGTGGGGTGGACGGACCCGACGATCTCCAGGGCGACGGGGTCGCCGGCGGCGTCCACGTAGACCTGGAGCACGACGCGCCCGCCGACGCCGGCCTGCCGGAGGCTGTCCGGGTACACCAGCTCCGGGGCCGAGGCGGGGTCCACGAGCGGCTGGCGGTAGACCCGGGCCATCTCGCGGTTGACCTCGGTGACGAGCTGCTCGCGCTGGGCCGTCCGGTCGCCCGCGCCCTCGACGCCGCGCTCGATGATGGGGAGGGCGACCTCGGCGAAGAGGGAGTCCACCAGCTCGGGGTTCGTCCGGTAGAGCTCGACCATCCGCTCCTGCACGCTCGGCGCGAGGTCCACGTCGTCGTAGACCCGCACGCCCATCGCCTGGAGGGTCTCCAGGTCGCGGAAGACGCCCGTGGTGTCGGCGCCCTCGCGCCACCAGCGGCCCGCGCCGTCGCCCGTCCATCCGGCGGGCGGCCCGAGGTCGGCACCGCCGCCCCCCCCGCAGGCGGCCAGGAACAGGAGACAGTGGACGGTGGACAGTAGACGGAGGAGGCGCATCGCGGGTCGGGAGAAGGGTGGGCGCCAAGCTACCAATCCGCCGGGACAGAGGTCAGGAGACAGCAGTCAGGGGAACTTCTCCCGTCCCACCTTTGGACCACGGACCAC
>DATGQT010000298.1:0-4458 GCA_035304085.1 Rubricoccaceae bacterium | reverse complement strand
CCCGACGACCCCTTCAGCCACGTCTACGGCCCCGAGCCCGACCTCGACTATGAGCAGGAGGGCCCGGAGGGCGAGCTCGTCGTGCTGGTGGACGCCATCAACCACGCCCTCGACGAGGAGATGGCGCGCGACGAGCGCGTGCTCGTCTACGGCGAGGACGTGGCCGGCGGCAAGGGCGGCGTCTTCACCGCCACCCGCGGGCTCACCGACAAGCACGGGGCCGACCGCTGCTTCAACAGCCCGCTCGCCGAGCACTCCATCCTCGGCAGCGCCGTGGGGCTGGCCGCCGCCGGCTACAAGCCCGTCGTCGAGATCCAGTTCGCCGACTACATCTGGCCGGGGATGCAGCAGCTCCGCAACCAGATCGCGCCGATGCGCTACCGGAGCAACGGCGCCTGGGCGTGCCCCATGGTGATCCGCGTCCCCTGCGGCGGCTACATCCACGGCGGCCTCTGCCACAGCCAGAACGTCGAGGCCATCTTCGGCCACTTCCCCGGCCTCAAGATCGCCCTGCCGAGCAACGCCGCCGACGCGAAGGGGCTGCTCAAGACGGCCATCCGGGGGAACGACCCCGTGCTGTTCCTCGAGCACAAGGCGCTCTACCGCCAGGGCCCCGCCCGCCGGCCCGAGCCCCACGCCGAATACCTCGTGCCGTTCGGGAAGGCGTCGGTCGTCCGCGAGGGCACCGACCTCACCGTCGTCACGTGGGGCGCCATCGTCTACAAGGCGCTCAACGCGGCGAAGGCGCTGGAGAAGGAGGGCGTCTCGGTCGAGGTCATCGACGTCCGGACGATCCTCCCGCTCGACAGCGAGACGATCCTGGCGTCGGTGAAGAAGACGAACCGGGTGCTCGTGGCCTACGAGGACCACGAGTTCATGGGGTTCGGCGCCGAGATCGCCGCGCAGGTGGCGGACCGGACGTTCGAGTACCTCGACGCGCCGGTCAAGCGCGTCGCCGGCGCCTTCACCTGGATCCCCTACGCCGACCCCCTCGAGAAGCTCGTCCTCCCGCAGGACGACGACGTGCTGGCGGCGGCCCGCGAGGTGCTCGCGTACTGATGCGCGGCGAAGTCGACCGCACGGCCGTCCGCGTCGTCCGCCTCGACGAGGCGGGCGGCGACTTCACCTACTGGCAGGCGCAGACGCCCGAGGCGCGGCTGCGTGCCCTCGAAACCATCCGGCGGGAATACCACGCCTGGCGCTACGGTGCTGAGCCGCGACTTCAGCGAGTTTATCGCATCGTTGAACGCGCGTGAGGTCCGGTACCTCATCGTCGGTGGGTACGCCGTCGCGTTCCACGGGCATCCGCGCTACACGAAGGACCTCGACGTGTGGGTCGAGCGCACGCCCGAGAACGCCGAGCGCCTGTTGCGTGCGCTGGGCGACTTCGGCTTCGGCGGAGTAGGGCTTACTGCGGAGGACTTCCTCGTACCGGACCGGGTCGTCCAGTTGGGTTACCCCCCCGCCCGGATCGACCTCCTGACGAGCTGTGAGGGGGTGGACTTCGAGCCTGCGTACGCGAGGCGGGAGACGCTGGAGGTGGGAGGCGTGGCGGCATCGTTCATCGGGATCGAGGAACTGAGGCAGAACAAGCGCGCCCTCGGGCGGCACCAGGACCTCGCGGACCTGGACCGACTGGAGTAGCCTTCCGAGCCGACCCCCTTTCGGACACCTCCGGCGCGTCGTAGCTTTCGACCTTGCAACAGCCTGACACAGCCATGCCCCGTCCCTTCCGTCTCCTCGCCCTCGCCGCGCTGGCCCTCGCCGCGGCCGGCTTCGCCGGCGGCGCCCACGCGCAGGGCGTCCTCTACTTCGAGACCCTCTCGCACGACTTCGGCTCGGTGCAGGAGGGCGAGAAGCCTTCCTACACCTTCGTCTTCACGAACACGGGCGATCAGCCGCTCCGGCTCCTCCACGTCCGCCCCTCATGCGGCTGCACCACCCCCTCGTACTCCACCGAGTCCATCGGGCCGGGCGAGCAGGGCGAGATCGTCGTCGAGTACGACTCGCAGGGGCGCCCGGGCGACTTCAAGAAGCACATCGACGTCGAGGCCGAGGGGGCCGAGCCGCCCAGCGCCCGCCTCGAGATCACCGGCAACGTCATCCCCGCCAGCGTCCAGAACGGCGTGGCCCAGGGCAACGTCTCCTTCGACGCCGACACCCACACGTACCCCTCCCTCAAGGCCGACGAGCCGGCCAGCCACGTCTTCCGCATGCAGAACGTGGGCGAGCGGCCCATCCGCATCGAGGATGCGCGCTCGTTCCCGGCCGGGGCCGAGGTGACCTACCCCGACCGGCCCATCTTCCCGGAGGAGGTCGTCGAGATCGCGGTGACCGTGCCCGACGTCGGGGCCGTCGCGGATGCGCAGGGGGCGATGGACGTGGCCGTCGTGCTCCACACCACCGACGAGGCGCAGCCGGCGAAGTCGCTCCGCCTCCGCGGGCAGGTCGTCCCGGCCGCCACCGAGACCGCCAGCGGGACGGAGTGACGCCCGCGCAGCGGGAAGTCTAAGTCTGGAGTTAGAAGTTTGAAGTGAGCCCCCGACTCATTATCGCTTCCCACTTCAAACTTCTAACCTCAAACTCCTAACTCCCCGCGTCCTCACGTGCCTCGGCCGCCGGCGTCCTCCAGCGCCTCCTCGGGCACGGGCGGCTCGGCGTGCGGTCGCGGCGGCGGGTCCAAGGCCGCCAGCTTCGCCCGCTCGATGAGGCTGGTGACGGCGTAGACCCCGAACATGCCGGCGGCGCCGACGATGCCGATGGCGTCGAAGAGCGAGAACGCCCGGCCGGCCACCTCGACGGTGGGGTTGGCCAGCGCCCAGACGACCGTGTTGGCGACGATCATGAAGAGGCGGCCCTCCGTCGGCCCCAGCCCGGCGAACGAGATCTTGAACACGTCGCGGGTGATGGTGACGAGGCTGACGAGGATCATCAGGAGGTAGTACCCCGCCAGCAGCGCCAGCGCGATGGGGAGCCGCATCAGCGGCGAGAGGCCGAGGCCGCCGAAGAACAGCAGCGCCGAGAGCGCGTCGCTCTGGTGGTCGACGTAGAACCCGTAGCGCTCGCGCTGGATGCGCCGCACGCGCGCGAGCGTGCCGTCGAGGGAGTCCCCCCACCAGTGGACGACGAAGCAGGCGCTGGCGAGCCAGAGCCAGTCGAGGCTGTAGCGCGTGAGGAGGTACCCCGCCGCGACGCCGACGGCGGCGAGGAGCCCGACGACCGTCAGCCCGTCCGGCGTGACCCAGGCGGGCAGCCGCCGGGCCATCCGCGGCAGCGCCCACTGCTCGAACCGAGCCAGGGCGATCTTGTTGACGCGCTTCTTGGCGACGGGGTGTTCCATTGCGGATTTTGGATCTCGGATTTCGGATCGGGTGCGGCTGATCCGCATTCCGCAATCCGCACTCCGCAATCACGCGTGAGCGAGGGCCTGCTCGAGGTCGTCGAGGAGGTCCGCCTCGTCCTCGACGCCGACGGAGAGGCGGATCAGGGAGTCCGAGAGGCCGGCGGCGCGGCGGGCCTCGGCGGGGATCGAGGCGTGCGTCATCGTGGCGGGGTGGCTCACGAGGCTCTCGACGCCGCCGAGGCTCTCGGCGAGGGCGAACACGCGCGTGGCCGCCATCACGCGGTGGGCGGTCTCCACGGCGTCGTCCTTCAGGGTGAACGAGACCATCCCCCCGAAGCCGCGCATCTGCCGCTTCGCGACGGCGTGGCCGGGGTGGTCCTCGAAGCCGGGCCAGCGGACCTCGGCCACCTTCGGGTGCTCCCGCAGGAAGCGGGCGACGGCGGCGGCGTTGGCGCAGTGCCGCTCCATCCGGAGGTGGAGCGTCTTCGTCCCGCGCAGGAGCAGGAAGCAGTCCATCGGGCCGGGGGCGGCGCCGGCGCTCTTGACGAGGAACCGGAGCCGCTCGGCCCAGCCGTCGTCGCTCGTCAGCACGGCGCCGCCGACGACGTCGGAGTGGCCGCCGAGGTACTTCGTCGTCGAGTGCACGACGAGGTCGGCGCCGAGGGCGAGCGGCTGCTGGAGGTAGGGGGAGGCGAACGTGTTGTCGACGGCGACGGCCACGCCGCGCGCGTGGGCGACCTCGACCAGCCGCGCGACGTCGAAGATGCGGAGGAGCGGGTTCGTCGGCGTCTCGATCCAGAGCAGCTTCGTCTCGGGCCGGAAGGCGGCCTCGACGGCGTCGGGGTCGGTGAGGTCGAGGAAGGTGAAGGCGAGGCCGAACGGCTCGAACACCTGCGTCATGAGGCGGAAGGTGCCGCCGTAGAGGTCGTTCGTCGCGACGACGTGGTCGCCGGGGCGGAGCGTCTTGAGGAGGGCGTCGGTGGCGGCGACGCCGGAGGCGAAGGCGATGCCGTGGGCGGCCCCCTCGAGCGCGGCGAGGTTGCCCTCGAGGGCCGTCCGCGTGGGGTTCGAGACGCGGGCGTACTCGTAGCCGTGGTGGACGCCGGGGGCCTCCT
>DATGQT010000297.1:0-14932 GCA_035304085.1 Rubricoccaceae bacterium | reverse complement strand
CCCCGGCGCGTGCCGCCCGGCGTAGCTTGCTGTGTTATGAACGCCGTACTCTCGGCCCTCACGTGGGCCGCCATCGTCCTGCTCCTCGCCGTGTGGCTGCCGCTGCTGGCCCTCGTCCGCGTCTTCGACCGGGACCCGGCGCGGTACACGACGGGCCGCCTCTTCCGCCGCCTCGGCGCCCTCATCACGCGGGTGAACCCGGCGTGGCGGATCACGCGGACGGGCGCTCTGCCCGCCGATCCGCGCACCCCCTTCGTCGTCGTCTGCAACCACCAGTCGAACGCGGACATCCCGGTGATCTCGACGCTGCCGTGGGAGATGAAGTGGGTGGCGAAGGCGGGCCTGTTCCGGCTCCCCGTGATGGGCTGGATGATGCGGCTGGCAGGGGACATCCCCGTGGACCGCGGCGACACGCGAAGCCGCGCCGCCGTCGTCATGCGCGCGGCCGACGCCCTCGCGAAGCGCTGCTCCGTGATGTTCATGCCCGAGGGGACGCGCTCGAAGGACGGCCGCGTACGGGCGTTCCAGGACGGCGCCTTCCGCCTCGCCATCGAGGCCGGCGTCCCCGTCCTCCCCCTCGCCATCGACGGCACCGGCGGGGCGCTCCCCAAGCACGGCTGGCGCTTCGGCGAGGCCGACGTGCGGCTCCACGTGTTCGACCCCGTCCCCACCGCCGGCCTCGCCCCCACCGACGCACCTGCCCTCCGCGCACGCGTGCGGCAACAGATCGTGGCGCAGATCGCCGCCTGGCGCGGCGTCGCGCCCGAGGCCGTGGACGGCGCGGCGGGGGCGGGCGAAGATGCCGCAAAGAGCACTGCGGGGGCCGTTGCCGGGCGCTCCGCCGGTTGACCCTGCCGGGCCCTAACCCGTAGCTTTTGGTTCTTGTCGCGCCCCGAGGCGCGGCGCCAGTGCCCGCTAGCTCAACTGGCAGAGCGCCTGACTCTGGATCAGGAGGTTGGAGGTTCGAGCCCTCCGCGGGCAGCCACGAAGCCACCCCTCGCGGGGTGGCTTTTTTCGTTGGGGCACCCGGGGGTAACGGGGGCGCTCAGGGTTTACCGGAACCGGACTCGGGGAAGAACCGGCGGAGCGACGCCCCGGTAGCAACGGCCTACCCATTCTCGCTTCCCCGGAGGGCCCTTCCCTCGTCGGTCGCCCCCCTTCCCCGCTCCGCCATGACCGTCGAATCCGTCCGCGCCCTCCGCGGGCCCAACGTCTACCACCCCCGCCCCGTGCTCGTCGCCCGCCTCGACCTCGGCGACCTCGCGGGCGTCGAGTCCACCGCCGTCGGGGGCTTCGCGGATCGCCTCCTCGCGCGGCTCCCCGGCCTCCACGACCACCACTGCTCGCCGGGGCGGCCCGGCGGGTTCGTCGAGCGGCTCCGCGAGGGGACCTACTTCGGCCACGTCGTCGAGCACGTCGCGCTGGAGCTCTCGGAGCTCGCCGGCATCGGCGTGACGTTCGGGAAGGCCCGCCACGCCGGGCGCGAGGGGCGCTACGACGTCGTCCTCCGCTACCGCTCCGAGGCGGGGATGCGGCACCTCGTGCAGGTGGCCGTGGACCTCGTGGACGCGCTCGTGCGGGGGGACGACTTCCCGCTCGAAGAGGCCGTCGAGGAGGCGAAGGCCGTCGTGCGGCGGTCGGAGCTCGGGCCGAGCACGCGCGCGCTCGTCGAGGCGGCCGAGCGGCGGGGGATCCCGTGGGAGCGCGTCGGCGAGGAGAGCCTCGTCCGCCTCGGCTACGGGAAGCACCGCCGGTTCGTCCGGGCCGCCATGACGAGCGCGACGAGCGCCATCGCCACCGACGTCGCGCACTACAAGGACCTCACGAAGCAGCTGCTCCGCGACGCGTTCGTGCCGGTACCCTCGGGCGTCGTCGTGCGCGACGAGGAGGCGGCCGTGGCGGCGCACGCGCAGTTCGACGGCCCCGTCGTCGTCAAGCCGCTCGACGGCAACCAGGGCCGCGGCGTCACCGTCGGCCTGACGACGCCCGGCGAGGTGCGCGAGGCGTTCCGCCGCGCCGCCGCCTACGGCCGGAGCGTCGTCGTCGAGGAGCAGCTCACGGGGAAGGACTACCGCGTGCTCGTCGTCGCCGGCCGCGTGGTGGCCGCCGCCGAGCGCTCGCCGTGCCACGTCACCGGCGACGGCGCCCACACCATCGCCGAACTCATCGAGCAGGCCAACGCCGACCCCCGGCGGGGCGAGGGACACGAGAAGCCGCTCACGCGGATCGTCGTGGACGAGGCGATGGAGGCGTTCCTCGCCAGGAGCGGCCGCACGCTCGCCGACGTGCCGGCGGCCGGGGAGTGCGTCGCGCTCACGGGGAGCGCCAACCTCTCGACCGGCGGCACCGCCCGCGACGTCACGGACGCGCTCCACCCCGAGGTCCGCGCCGTCTGCGAGCGCGCCGCCCGCGCCGTCGGCCTCGACGTGTGCGGGGTCGACCTCGTGACGGAGGACGTCGCGCGCCCGCTCGTGAAGGGGCGCGGGGGCGTCATCGAGGTCAACGCGTCGCCGGGCCTGCGGATGCACCTCCACCCCTCGGAGGGGGCGCGCCGCGAGGTGGCCGAGGCCATCCTCGACGCGCTCTACCCCCCGGGCGCGCCGTCGCGCATCCCCATCGTCGCCGTCACCGGCACCAACGGGAAGACGACGACGGCGCGGCTGATCGGGCACGTCCTCGGCGCCAACGGGCGCACCGTCGGGATGACGACGACGAGCGGGGTGTGGGTGGGCGGCACGTGCGTGGCGCGCGGCGACCTCACCGGCCCCGCCTCGGCGCGCGCCGTCCTCGCCGACCCCGCCGTCGAGGTGGCCGTGCTCGAGACGGCCCGCGGCGGCATCCTCCGCCGCGGCCTCGGCTACGACTGGGCCGACGTCGCCGTCGTCACGAACGTCTGCGCCGACCACCTCGGGCAGGACGGCCTAGAGACCGTCGACGACCTCATCCACGTCAAGGCCGTCGTGGCCGAGCGCGTGCGCGAGGGCGGCACCGTCGTCGTCAACGCCGACGACGAGGGGGCGCTGCGGGTGCTGGAGCGGGTGCCGCGCGAGGGCGGCCGGGAGGTCGTCCTGTTCAGCCTGCGCGCGGACCACCCGCTCGTCCGCCGGCACGTCGCCGCGGGCGGCGCGGCCTACTTCGTGCGCGACGGGTGGATCGTCGAGGCGTGCCCGGAGACGGAGGCGCGCGTGCTCCAGGTGGACCGCGTGCCGATCACGTTCGGCGGGCACGCCGAGCACAACGTCGCCAACGTCCTCGGCGCCGTCGCGGCGTGCCGCGCCCTCGGCCTCCGCCTCTTCGCCGTCACGCGGGCGCTCCGCGCCTTCGGCGCCGCCCACAACGAGGGCCGCGCCAGCGTCTACCGCCTCGGGCGGGGCCACGTCGTCCTCGACTACGGCCACAACGCCCACGGCATCGAGGCCGTCGGGCGGTTCCTCCGCCGCTGGCGCCCCGACGCCGAGATCATCGGCCTCGTCAAGGTGCCGGGCGACCGCGCCGACGCCCTCCTCATCGAGGCGGGCCGCACGGCGGCGCGGGCGTTCGGGCACCTCGTCCTCAGCGAGGATCGGGACCTGCGGGGCCGCGCCCCGGGCGAGGTGATCGCGCTGCTCCGGCGGGGCGCGGAGGACGCGGCGCCCGGGGTCCCCGTCGAGGTGGTCCCCGACGAGCGCGAGGCGCTGCGGTCCGTGCTGGACCGGGTGCGCGCGGGCGCCCTCGCCGTGTGCTTCTACGAGGAGCTCGAGCCGCTCGTGGCCCTGCTCCGCGAGGCGGACGCTCGGCCGGAGGAGCCCCGGCCGAGGCGGGCCGTGGAAGCCCCCCCCGCGGCCGGGACGACCGGGGACGGCGCGGCGACGACCTTCGCCCCGGCGCTCCCTGCGGCGTGGCCGGCCGCGCCCCCCCCGCCGCGGGGCTTCCCCGCCCCGGGGGCCACGCCCGAGGCGATGGGCTACGGGGCCGGATGAGGACCACCGGGGGCGACCCGGGAAACAGGAGGGGCGCGCGTCTCCGTCGAGGGGTCGCGGAGTGTTGCTGCTTTGGCGTGCGGTTCCGACCTTGGAGCCGAGATGCCCCGCCGCCTCCTCCTCCCCCTCGCCCTCCTCGCGGCCTGCGCCGGCGACCGGGCGGCCGACTCGCCGCCGCCGGCGCAGGCCCGGGCCGACTCCGCCGCGGCGGCCGTGCCCTACCGCCTCGGCCGCCCGGACGTCGCGTTCGCGCTCCCGCCCGCGCTCGCCGGGGTCTCCGGCCTCACCCCGCTCGGCCCCGACCGCCTCGGCGCCGTCCAGGACGGGGACGGTGTGCTCTTCGTGCTCGACCCCCGGACCGGCACCATCGTCTCCCGGCACCCCTTCGGCAACAGCGGCGACTACGTGGGCGTCGAGGCCGTCGGCGACACGGTGTGGGTGCTCCAGGACAACGGCACGCTCCACGAGATCGCGGGCGCCACCGGCGCCGGCCCTGCACGCCGTCAGCACGCGACCCCCCTGAGGAGCCGCTGCGACCCCGAGGGCCTCGGCTACGAGCCCGCGAGCCACCGCCTCCTCATCGCCTGCAAGGCGGAGGCGGGACCGGAACTCGCGGGCGTGCGGGTGATTTACGCGTTCGACCTGCGGAAAAAGCGGCTTTCCGGGCGCCCCGCCATCCTCTTCGACCGCCGCCCCCTCGACGCCCACGGCACCTCGTTCAAGCCCTCCGCCCTCGCCGTCCACCCCCGGACGGAGCAGATCTACGTGCTCTCCGCCGGCCGGCGGGCGCTCGCCGTCCTCGACCCCGACGGCCGGCTCGCGGCGGCCGTCGCTCTCCCCTCGGGCCGCTACCCCCGGCCTGAGGGGATGGCCTTCCTCCCCGACGGCACCCTCTTCATCGCCAACGAAGGCGACGGCGGCGTCGCCACCCTCCTCCGCTTCGCTGAAACCACCCCATGACCCCCCGCCTCCTCGCCGCGCTCCTCGCGGGCGGCGCCCTCCTCGCCCTCGGCGGCTGCGCCGCCACCCGCACCTACGTCGCCGACGACTACGCCGAGCAGACGGCCGCGCCGCCCGCCACCGACGTCGCCTACGAGGTGTTCCTCGTCGGCAACACGGCCGACGCCGTGCCCGACGGATCGGGGCGATCCCCCGTCCTCGACGCGCTCCGCCGCGAGCTCCAGCGGGCGGGCGAGCAGAGCGCCGTCGTCTTCCTCGGCGACAACACCGAAGCGGGCCTGCCCGAGGCCACCGCGGCAGGCTGGGCCGACGCCGAGGCCCGGCTGCGCGCCCTCGCCGCGGCCGTCGCCGGCTACGAGGGCCGCGTCTTCGTCGTCCCCGGCGACCGCGACTGGGCCCTCGGCGAGGAGGGCGTCGAGCGGCTGGAGGACTACCTCGAGGCGCGCCTCGACCGCGGCGACGTCGTCGCCCCCGGCGACGGCCGCCCCGGCCCCCTCGTCCTCCCGCTCCGGGACGACCTCACCCTCGTCGTCCTCGACACCGCGTGGTGGCTCACCGACGAGGGCCGGCCCACCGGCGACGCCGCCCGGTTCGAGGGGGACGAGGGCGGCTACGAGGTCGAGAACGAGTTCGAGGTCGTCCTCGCCGTCGAGGACGCCCTCCGCGGGTTCGACCCCGACGAGGAGAACCTGCTCGTCGTCGGGCACCACCCGCTCCGGAGCAACGGCCCCCACGGCGGCTACTTCACGCTCGGGCAGCACCTCCTCCCGCCCGTCCTCGGCTCCGTCGTCCCGCTCTACCGCCAGTTCGTCGGGGGGCCGCAGGACCTCGCCAGCCCGCGCTACCGCGCCCTGCGCCAGGCGCTCGAGGAGGTGTTCCTCACCTTCGACGCCGTCGTCTACGCCGCCGCCCACGAGCGCAGCCTCCAGGTCTTCCGCGTCGAGGAGTCCATCCGGCGGACGCAGCACTTCCTCGTGAGCGGGTCCGCCGGCGAGGGCGACCCCGTCGCCGCCGGGCACGGCGCCGCCTTCGCCTCCTCCCAGCAGGGCTTCATGCGCCTGCGCTACCACGAGAGCGGCGCCTCCTGGCTCGACGTGTTCGCGGTGGACGAGGGCACGGGCGCGGCCGAGGTCGCCTTCACCCTGCGCCTCCGCGAGGTCCCCTCCGAGAACGTGGACCCCGACGTGCCCGAGGTCCCCGCCGCCGCGCTCCCGAGCTACGCCGACTCCACCGTCACCCAGGCCATCGACCCGAGCCTGGCCGCCGGCCCGCTCAAGCGCGTCCTCCTCGGCAGCGGCTACCGCGAGGCGTGGACGACGCCCGTCGCGTTCCCCGTCCTCGACCTCTCGATGCGCGGCGGCCTCACCCCCGTCAAGCGCGGCGGCGGCATGCAGACGGTCTCGCTCCGCCTCGAGGACGCCGAGGGGCAGGAGTACGTCCTCCGCCTCCTCAGGAAGATCCCCGGCCGCACGCTCTCCGAGGAGCTCCAGCGCTCCATCGTCGCCGACATCATCCAGGACCTCACGAGCGCGACGATCCCCTGGGGCGCCGTCGCCGCCTCCGCCCTCGCCGACGCCGCCGGCCTCTACTACACCGGCCCCCGCCTCGTCTACGTCCCCGACGACCCCCGCCTCGGCCGCTACCGCGAGGAGTTCGCCGGCCAGCCCGCCCTCTTCGAGATCCGGCCCGACGGCGACATGAGCGACTACCCCCAGTTCGGCCGCACCGAGGACGTCGACTCCTACCCCGACATGATCGAGAACATGGCCGAGGACTCCGACCACCGCATGGACCAGCGGTTCTTCCTCCGCAACCGCCTCCTCGACATCCTCCTCTCCGACTGGGACCGCCACCCGGACCAGTGGCGCTTCGCCGCCTTCGAGCCGTTCGAGCTCGACCCCTCCCTCGAGGGCGACGCCCGCACGAAGGGGAAGGTCTACCGCCCCATCCCGCGCGACCGCGACTTCGCCTTCTACAACATCAGCGGCGTCATCCCCTTCATCGTCGAGCGGTTCCTCCCCCGGCTCCAGCGGTTCGACTACGACTTCGGCAACCTCGCCGGCCTCACCAACAGCGGGATCCCCCTCGACCGCCGGTTCACCAACGCCCTCACGCGGGAGGACTGGCTCGCGGAGGCGCGCGCCCTCCGCGCCGAGCTCACCGACGAGGAGGTCGAGGCCGCCATCCGCCTCTGGCCCGACGAGGTCTACGACGTCTACGGCGCCCGGACGATCGACGTCTTCAAGGCCCGCCGCGACCGGCTCGAGGAGGTGGCCGGCCGCGTCTACGACCTCTACGCCCCCGTCGTCGACGTCGTCGGCTCGGACCGCCGCGAGCTGTTCGAGGTGACGCGCCGCGAGGGCGGCGCCACCGAGGTCGTCGTCTACGACTCCAACGACGAGGGGGACCGGAACGAGGAGCTCTACCGCCGCACGCTCGACCCCGCCGAGACCGGGGAGGTCCGCCTCTACGGCCTCGACGGCGGCGACTTCTTCTACATCCAGGGCGAGGGCGCCGCCGACATCCGCGTCCGCGTCATCGGCGGCGCGGGCGAGGACACGTTCACCAACACCGCCCGCGGCGGGAACGTGGTCTACCACGACACCGAGGCCGGCAACGTGGTCGCCGAGCGGGGCCGCGCCCGCCTCGTGCTCTCGGACCGCCCCCTCAACAACCGCTACGACCCCCTCGACTTCAAGCACGGCTTCAACTCCATCCTCCTCCTCCCCGGCTACAACAGCACCGACGGCGTGATCCTCGGCGCCGGCTACGCCATCAACCGCCCGGGCTTCCGGCGCTACCCCTGGGCCGCCTCCCACACCCTCAGCGGCGCCTTCGCCACCCAGACCGGCGGCGTCCGCGGCCGCTACTCCGGCCGGTTCTACGACGCCTTCGGGCCCGGCTGGGACGCCCGCCTCGACCTCGCCGCCTCCACCCCGCGCTACGTCCGCAACTTCTACGGGTTCGGCAACGAGACCTTCCCCGACACCGACGAGCCCTCCGAGTTCTTCCACGTGGACGTCCTCACGGCCGAGGGGGAGGCCACCGTCATCCGCACCGTCGAGGACCTCATCGAGGCCGAGTTCAGCGCGGGCGTGGCCTACTTCGACGTCGAGGCGAACGAGGACGACCCCCGGTTCGTGGACGTGGCCGGCCTGCCGGCGGCGGCGTTCGAGGGGCAGCTCTACGCCCGGCCGGCCGTCGCGCTCACGCTCCAGCGCGTCGACGACGAGATCAACCCGCGCCTGGGCTTCCGCTGGACCGGCCGCGCCGCGCTCTACGGCGGCCTCAACGACCCCGCCGAGACGTTCGGCGCCCTCGGCTCCGACCTCACCCTCTACTACTCGCCGAGCCTCCGCCCCCAGCTCACCTTCGCCGGCCGCGTCGGCGTCGGCCACAACGTCGGGGACTTCCCGTTCTTCGCCGCGCAGACGCTCGGCGGCGAGGAGAACCTCCGCGGCCTCGTCCGCCAGCGCTACAGCGGGCGGACGGCGCTCTACCAGAACGTCGAGGCCCGCCTCAAGCTGTTCGACGCGTTCACCACGTTCATCCCCGCCGAGGTCGGCGTCCTCGGCTTCGTCGACAACGGCCGCGTGTGGGCCGACGACGAGGACTCGAGCGCGTGGCACCAGGGGTACGGCGGCGGCCTCTGGCTCGACGTCCTCCGGCGCTTCGTCGTCACGGGCACCGCCGGCGTCGGCGACGACGGCGTCCTCGTCAACGTCCGCCTGCGTTTCCTATACTAGCGGCGGTCCGGCTCCCCCGGCCCCCGCACCACGGCCATGCCCACCCCAGCGCCCCGCCCCCCCCTCGCCACCCCGAGCACCCCCGAGCCGGCGCCCCCCCCGCCCACGGGCGCGCCCGCCACGGGCCCGGAGGGGAGCGGGATGAGCCAGCGGAAGAAGAGCAAGGGGGTGGAGACCATGTTCCGCACGTCCTACCGGACGAACATGGACCTCTCGGCGCTCGCCGACGCCAAGGCCAACATCATGATCTCGATCAACGGCCTCATCGTCTCCATCCTCCTCGCCTCCATCGCGCCCGGCATCGACACGAACACGTGGCTGCGGTGGCCGACGGTGGCGCTGCTGCTCGGCTGCCTCACCTCGCTCGTCTTCGCCGTGCTCGCCGCCCGGCCGCGAGTGCAGAGCCAGGCCGTCACGCTGGACGAGGTCCGCCGCGGCGCCGCCAACCTCCTCTTCTTCGGTAACTTCGCCCACCTCTCCCGGACCGAGTTCATGGAGGGGATGAACGAGCTGATGCTCAACGACGACGCCCTCTACGACAACATGGTCATGGACATCTACGGCGTCGGGCTGGTGCTCCAGAAGAAGTACCGGCTCCTCCGCATCTCCTACACCGTGTTCATGCTCGGCCTCGTCGTCGGCGTCGTCTCGTTCATCGTCGTCTTCTTCTTCTTCACGGAGCCGACGGCGGTCAGCCCGACGACGACGCCGATCCCGATCCTCCCGCGGTGACCCGGCGCGTGCCGGCGCGCAGGCGTGCCCGCACGCAGGACCGCTCGTCCCAGCGTACACGCCCGCACGCCCGCGTGCTCACGACCTTGAAAACCCTCCTCCTCCTCCGCCACGGGAAGTCCGACTGGGCCGCCGACTACGCGGGCGACCACGAGCGCCCGCTGAAGGGGCGCGGGCGGAGGGACGCCGCGCGGGTGGGCCGCTTCCTCGCCGCGTACGGGCCGCCCCCCGACCGCTGCCTCACCTCGACGGCCGTCCGCGCCCGCACCACGCTCCGGCTCGCGCACGAGGCCGGCGGCTGGCGGGCGCCCGTCGAGGAGACGGCCGAGCTCTACCACGCCTACCCCGAGACCGTGCTCTCGGTGCTAGCGCGCGTGGACGACAGCGTGGGCACCCTCCTCGTGACGGGCCACGAGCCGACGCTCTCGGAGACGGTCGCCCGGCTCGTCGGCGGGGGGGCCGTGGAGATGCCCACGGCCGCCCTCGCCTGCATCGACCTCGACGTGGACCGCTGGGCCGAGGTGACGTGGGGGAGCGGGGCACTCCGCTGGCTCGTCACCCCGGCGGCGCTCAAGGAGGCGCTCGCGGCGGAGGGGAAGGCGAGCGGCGAAGGCTCCCGAGGCGGGGCGAGCGGCGGTTAATTCGCGGGTGCAGGCTCAGGGGGCGCCGAAGACCGAGACGCTCCCCAGGCCGGGCGATGCGTACTGAGGGCCGTCAGATCGTCGCCGATGTGGGTGCAGGCGGGCGGAAGCGTCGAAGCCCTTCGCTACCTCACCTCACCAGCGTCAGCCGCTGGGTTCGTACCTCCGCCCCGTCCTCCCGCTCCATCTCCGCCCGTACCACGTACACCCCGCTCGCTAGCTGCCGCCCGTCCACCTGTACCGTGTGACGGCCCGCCTCGTACTCCCCATCGGCCATGACGGCGAGCCGCCGGCCGAGCACGTCGTAGAGTACGAGGCGGACGTGGGACGGCTCAGGCACGAGGAACGAGACGCCGGCCGAGGTGCGGAACGGGTTGGGCCGCGCCGCCTCCAACTCGAACGTCTGAGGCGCTCCCACGACGACGTGGACCACCTTCGTCCATCGCTGCCCCGTGCGGGCGGTGATCTCGAAGCGGAGCGCGGTGGTGTCGGCGACGGGCGCCGCCTCGTCCACGTCGAACGTGAAGCGGAGGGGGACCTCTGCGTGCGAGAGTGCCACGCGGGCGCGCTGCGGGGTCAGGCGGAGCCAGGGCGGGAGGTCGGCCGCCGTCACGTCCACGGTGTCGGGGCCGGCCCCGCCCGCACGGACGAGGTTGAGGACGAGCGTATTGCCACGAGAGGCGTAGGGGACGGCGTGGGCCGTCGCGGCATGGGAGACCGCAGCAGGAACGTTTGTGGCGCGAGTCTGCGGCTGTCGAGCCGATTGCCGAGCCTGCTGTGCGACGGCCGGCGTAGCAGCAACGAGGATGAGGGCGAGGAGGAGTGGGCGCATGGAGGGTAGGAGCAAGAGTTCAAAGCGACGAGGCAAGCTTCAACCGTTACGAAGCACGTCGCCGAGGAGAGCGCGGACCTCAACCGAGGTGAACGAAGCGACGTAGGCGCGGATCTCGTCAAAGTGCCCGGCCAGCGGGTGCTCCGGCTCAGCGGGCTCCTCTATCGCCGCGATGGCCTGCGCGACCTGCCGGGGGTACTGCTGCGACAGTTCCGCGAGCCATCGCTGGCCCACGACGGCCTGCGGGCTCAGATTCTCGCTGGAATCGAAGAGGCCGCCGAGTATGGACCATCCCCTCCGGGTCCAGCGCACCGCCATCTGGATCTTCTCGTGCACCGAAGGAAGCGCCTCGTACTTCTCCACGTTGACGGCGATATAGCCCGGCATCCCGAACGCGCCGTTGAGATACCCGTTGCTCGTCCGCGCGTTGATCTCCTCTAGGGCAGCCAGCACCTCCGGCGTCGGCCGCCGTGCGATGGCGAGGCTCGCATAGTAGGCGATCCACTTCCGCCGTTCCCTCTCCTCTGCGCTCTCTCCCTCGTTCCAACGCCGTGCCAGATCGAGAAAGTAGTTCTCGTCCTCACCGAGGAACTCGAGACTGCTCAGGGCGATCCGGGCATAACCCTGTTCAAGCCGCCCCTGCTCGTACGCCTCTACGATATGCCGGAGCACGGGGCGATTCTCCGGCCCGCCCCGGTAGCCGGCCCAGAGGACGTAGTGGAGGGCATCGCGGTCAGGGATCTGCTGGTCGAGCGCGAGGCGGAGTCCCAGTTCAACGGGGAGGTCCAATTCCTCCGGCATGCGGAAGGGTTGCGCGGCGGCGGGGTACGCGCAGCCGAGCGCGGCGACAAGACAGAGAGCGAAGAACGCTTTCATGGGCAAGGGGTTCAGGGTCAAGAGCTACGGCGTGGGTCCGCTAATGAGTTCAGGGCCGCCTCCTCTCGCGGTAGGGACGGTCGAAGCGGTGTGCCGTACGGGAACGCGGGTCCGTTGCTGCTTCGCGCCTCTGCTGGTCCTCACGCTGGCGCCCACTGAGGATGAACGGGGCCGGTGGTGGGTTTGGTGGGTTCTGAAGCAACGGGTTGGCGGAGTTCGGTCCCCTCCGCGTACGTACGGTGTCGATCTGACCCTGCCGCAGTCGCTTCGTTGCATCCCAGCTCTCGACGGGGCTCGTGCCGCAGACTGAGCCAATACAGTCGCCAAACATAAGGTTGTACTGGTCCGTATCATGCCTCAAGGCCAGAATGTGACCGAGCTCGTGGCCGAACGTGAAAGGACGAGTGGAATCGGCCACGTCTACAACACGCTCCTCTGCGAAGATGCTGTTCCCTAGAGTTGGCATGAGATCATCTACGGTATAGGAAAATGATTTACCCGCCACCTGGATCGTGTCCCCAAGCGAGCTATCCGGGACGACGTACACGTCTACGTTGACAGAGTCACCATCACTGAAATTAAGCGCCAAGGTGTGCAGGCTAATGATGTTTAGGGAGTCACCTGGCGCAGGGTAAAAGTTCAGGTTCGCTGGCGCAACGATGGTTCCATTAGGGGGGGATATATCCAAGAACTCAACCTCGTGACTCCTGTTGACGAGCACCAACCACGGATAGTCTCCTGGTAGGTTAAAATCAGGATTATGCTTGTGATAATACGTTGTCAAGCTCGTAGAATCACTTATGGCCTGTGCAATCTTCTGAGCTATGGTCTCTGTGGTGTCTTGCCCCAGTATGGACACGGGAACGTTGGTCGTGTCGCTACCCGATACTACACGAAGGAACACTGTTCCTCCGGTCTTGGCCGAGGTACTCCCTTCGATCTGAAGCACGTTCCTCACTGGTGTGAAGCTGTCGCCTGGGCCGGAGAGCTCGAACTGCACGTTACCCTGCGCCCAGTCCTCACTCGCCTTCTTCACGCTCACCGCCTCGTTCACGACGGTGAGGGTGCCGTAGCTGTGGAACTGCACGTACGTCGCACAGATCGTCTCCCACACGCCTGTGCAGCCCCCGGTTCGGCCTACCCAGAAGTTGTCGGTGTAGATGACGGTCCCGCTCGTGTCTTCCGCTACCCCACGTACCCGGTACCCCAGCTTCACCAGCAGCGTCTGATCTTCCAGCCCTCCACCGCCGTCGTTGTACTCGTCGTCGTACTGCCCGTTCGGGTCCGCGCCCACAGCAGGGATCCCGTTCGAGACGAGGCGGAAGTGCTGGTCTGCCCGGTAGACGGCCACCGTGTCTCCGTTAACGACCCTGTAATCCTCCACTGAGCGGTAGGTGTACGTCCTTGTCGAATCCGCGAGGTCTGTGACCTCGACCTCAAACGTCACCAGGGTATCGAGCCCGGCCTCAAACCCCTCCACTTCGAGGCGGTAGGTGTGGGGGTCGGGGTCCGGCAGGTTCGGCCCTGCGAACGTGGAGGTGGAGTCGAGGTCCACGTCCGTCCGCATCCGGCTCACCGTCATCACGGTGTCGGTCAAGGCCGTGTTGCCTTGGTCAAGGAACTTCACAACGGGGATGGTGCACAGTGGGCTCCGGCCACTCTCCGAGCAAGGACCGACCCACGCGATCACCTGCAGCCGATCCGTCACCTGCTGGCAGAACGCGTCGAAGTCGAACAGGTCCACGTCCCACCGCCCGTCGGGCCGGAGCGTGAACCATCGCTCGTCCGACGCATCGCCGAACACGCCCCGGTCGGTGACGAACTCGAAGTCAAGTGTGTCCCCCTGCACCACGGCGTCCACTTCGAGGGTGTCGGTGGCGGTGTAGTAGTACTCCGTGTACGGGGTGCCCTGGCAGAACCGGATGAACGTCGTCTGATTCCACGTCCGGCCGGCGGCAAAGACGGAGTCCTTGACGACCGGCGTGCCGTTGATGCGAACGCGGAGGGCAACGGAATCGGGATAGGGAATGGCCGAGCGGGTCACGATGCCGTACTCGACGCGGAGGATGCCGTCCTCCGGCGCGATCAGGGGGTAGATGCCGCCCGAGCTTGCCGCCGGGTCGCCCGGAGCCTGTTGTGAGGCTGCCCCGAGTTCGACGCGCTCCTCGATGACGACCTGCGCCTCCGCTGAGCGGACGAGACCGACGAGGGCGATCAGTACGGCGGCACGAATAAAGCCTGAGCGGTAGATGTCGGCACGCATCTGCTGGCGGGCGAGGTGATGGAGTGGAGGGAATCGGTGCGACGAACGTATGAGCCTGACCGTCACGACGCAGCACCCCCACGATTTCGTAACGCTCGGGAGCCGTATCGCGATCGCGCGCGTGGCCGACGGCGTGGGCACCCTCCTCGTGACGGGCCACGAGCCGACCCTCTCGGAGACGGTCGCCCGGCTCGTCGCTCCGCGCAGCGGGGGGGCCGTCGAGATGCCCACGGCCGCCCTCGCCTGCATCGACCTCGACGTGGACCGCTGGGCCGACGTGACGTGGGGGAGCGGGGCGCTCCGCTGGCTCGTCACCCCGGCGGCGCTCAAGGAGGCGCTCGCGGCGGAGGGGAAGGCGGGCGGCGGCGAAGGCCCCCGAGGCGGGGCCACCGGCGGTTAACTCGCGGGCGCGGCGGCCGATATCCCGCACGCCCGCCACGCCCGCTCCCCATGCCCAACGACGACCAGCAGCGCCTCGAGGCGCTCAAGCGGTTCTTCGTCCTCGACCACACCGAGAGCGAGGAGGAGACGGCGCGGCTCGTCCGGGTGGCGGCCCAGGTCTATGGCGTCGCCTACGCCGTGCTCACCCTCCGCGAGGGCGAGGACGAGCGCGTCGCCGCCGCGTACGGGTTCGACCCCGCCGCCCTCCCCGAGGACGCCGTCTTCTGCGAGCGCGCCGCCGGCCCCTCGATCCCCCTCACCGTCGCCGACGCCTCGGACGACGCGCGCTTCGCGAAGAACCCCCTCGTGCACGGCCCCCAGGCGGCACGGTTCTACGCGGGCGTCCCCCTCAAGAGCGCCGACGGGTTCACCCTCGGCACCCTCGCCCTCCTCGACCCGACGGCGCAGGAGCTCAACGGCGAGGGGCTCGCCATGCTCGTCGACCTCGGCGCCCTCGTCGAGCCCGCGCTCAACCTCCAGCG
>DATGQT010000296.1:0-4622 GCA_035304085.1 Rubricoccaceae bacterium | reverse complement strand
CCGAAGACGGCGTCCTCGGCGCCCTCGTCGAAGTAGGCGAGGCTGGAGTAGGCGTTGATGAACGAGTTGAACCCCTCGTCCATCCACGCGAACCGCCGCTCGTCGGAGCCGACGATCATGGGAAACCAGTTGTGGCCGAGCTCGTGGTCGATGGTGGCGAAGAGGTCGAACCCCCGCGAGGTGGCGTCGGTGAACTGGATGCCGGGGTACTCCATCCCGCCCACGACGCCGCCGACGGAGACGGCCGCGGGGTACGGGTAGGGGAACCACCGCGCCGCGTAATGCTCGATGGCGTGGGCCGAGAACGCCGCGCCGTGCTCCCAGCCGGGGTCGTCCGGGGTGCCGAGGCCCTCGTGCGGGTACGCGGCCATGACGAGGACGCGCTCGCCCGTGCCGGCGTCCACGCTCGTGGCGTCGAGGATGAACGCGGCCGAGGCCGCCCACGCGAAGTCGCGGACGTTCTCGGCGCGGAACCGCCACGTCGTCGTGCCGGCGCGCGAGGGCGTCGCCCGGCCCACCTCGTCGGGGGCCACGACGGGCACGACGGCGTCGCCGGCCATCGCGCGGGCCAGCCGCTCGCGCTGCTCGGCGGTGTAGACCTCCTCCGGGTTCGTGACCTCGCCCGTCGCCACGACGGTCATGTTCGCGGGCACCGTCAGCGCGACCTCGTAGTCGCCGTACTCGAGGTAGAACTCGCCCTGGCCGAGGTAGGGCAGCGCGTTCCACCCGTTGACGTCGTCGAAGACGGCCACGCGGGGGTACCACTGCGCGAGCTCGTAGACCGTCCCCCGCGCCGCCTCGAACAGCCCGTGCCGGTCGGCGCCGTACGCGGGGACGACGAAGGCGTAGGGGATGGTGAGGGTGAGGGTGCCGCCGTCGGCGGCGAGGGGCTCGCGGAGGTCCACGCGCATCCGCGTGTCGTCCACCGTGAGGGCCGGCGCGTAGCGGTCGCGCCCCTGCGTGACGGCGACCTCGCCGAGCTCGAAGCCCCCCTCCTCGAACGCCCCGCGCCAGCGCGACTGCGGCGGCTGGAGCGCCGCGCCCCGGCTGTCGGGCGCGAACAGATTCTGCTCGAGGTGGACCCAGAGGTAGTCGAGCGGGTGCGGGCTGTGGTTGGTGTAGGTGAGGGTGACGGTGCCGGCGACGCGGTGGGCCGTCGTGTCGAGGGCGGCCTCGATGGCGTAGTCGGCGCGGTTCTGCCAGTAGTCCGGGCCCGGGGCGCCGCTGGCGGCGCGGTAGGCGCTGGGCGCGGGGAGGTCGAGGGGGGCGAAGATCGCGTTGTTCGTCTCCGGGAGCGGCTGCTGCGCGAGGGCGGCCGGGGCGGCGAGGACGAGCGCGAGGAGGAGGAAGCGGCGGGGCATGAGGAGAACGCTGGAACGTGTGCTAAAAAGATAGCACGAGGTGAGTGGCAGCGCTCGGCGACCTCGGCCGCGGCGTCCTCGCCCGCAACCTCGGCCGCCTCGCGGCAGGCCGGCATACGGTGGCGCTCGACGGGGGCGCCCTCGCCCCGGAGTCTACGGCGCCCGCGCGGAGTAGACCGCAAGCTTCATCGGCGGGGAACGACCGGGCGGGTTATGTTTGGATACCCCCGGACCCGCCTGCCCCATGCGCCTCTTCGCCCTCCAACCCGACGAACCGACCGCCGTAAAGGAGCCGCACGGGCCGACGAAGGCCGACCTCGAAGAAGCCGAGGCCCTCATCGCCGGGCTCAACCCCGCGCAGGCCGAGGCGGCACGTACCACCGAGGGGCCGGTGATGATCATCGCCGGGCCGGGCTCGGGCAAGACCCGCACGCTCACCCACCGCATCGCCTACCTCCTCGCCGCACGGAAGGCGTGGCCGAGCCAGATCCTCGCCCTCACCTTCACCAACAAGGCCGCGCGCGAGATGAAGGAGCGCGTCGCCAGGCTCGTCGGCCCCGAGGTGGCGCGGGGGCTCTGGATGGGGACGTTCCACGCGACGTTCGCCCGCCTCCTCCGACGCGAGGCCGAGCACCTCGGCTTCTCCAAGGACTTCTCGATCTACGACACCGACGACACCGAGCGGCTCATCAAGACGCTCATGCCGCGGTTCGACGTCGACCCCAAGCGGGTCACCCCGCGCGCCGTGCGCGGCCGGATCTCGGGGGCGAAGAACCAGATGGTCACGCCCGAGGAGTACGTCCGCCTCGCGGCCGACCCCTTCGAGGAGGCCGTCGCCCGGCTCTACGGGCCTTACAACGAAGCCCTCCGGCGCGCCAACGCGATGGACTTCGACGACCTCCTCGCCTGGCCCATCCGCCTCTTCGAGAACCACCCGGACGTCCTCGCGCGCTACCAGGAGCGCTGGCGCTACCTCCACATCGACGAGTACCAGGACACCAACCGCGCGCAGTACCTCCTCGCGAAGCTCCTCGCCGCCCGCCACCGCAACCTCTGCGTCGTCGGCGACGACGCCCAGAGCATCTACGCCTTCCGCGGGGCCGACATCCAGAACATCCTATCGTTCCAGAAGGACTACCCCGAGGCGAAGACGATCCGGCTCGAGCAGAACTACCGCTCGACCCAGAAAATCCTCAAGCTGGCCGGCGCCATCATCAAGCACAACCGGGACCAGCTCGACAAGAGCCTCTGGACCGAGAACCCCGAGGGCGACCACGTCGTCGTGATGGAGGCGCTCTCGGAGCGCGACGAGGCGCAGAAGATCGAGCGCACCATCCGCGACCTCCAGCTCCGCGCCGGCTACGCCTACCGCGACTTCGCGGTGCTCTACCGGACGAACGCGCAGAGCCGCTCGCTCGAAGAAGCCCTCCGCCGCGGCGGCATCCCGTACCGCCTCGTCGGCGGCGTCTCCTTCTACCAGCGCAAGGAGATCAAGGACGCGCTGGCCTACCTCCGCCTCGTCGTCAACCCCCACGACGAGGCGTCCCTCCTCCGGGCCATCAACGAGCCCGCCCGCGGCATCGGCGACCGGACGGTGGCGCAGCTGCGCGCCTACGCCGCCGAGCACGGGCTCAGCCTCTGGCAGGCGCTCCAGGAGCCGAAGGACGCCGGCCTCCCCACGCGCGCCGCCAACGCCGTCGAGGGCTTCGCCTTCCTCATCGCCCGCCACGCCGCCAAGGTCGAGTCCACCCCGGCCGACGACCTCGCCCGCGAGCTGATCCAGGCCTCAGGCCTGCTCCAGGCGCTCCGCGACGAGAACACGCCCGAGGCGCTCGTCCGGCTGGAGAACGTCCACGAGCTCCTCAACGCCGTCGCCGAGTTCGCCGGCGGCGGGCCGGACCGGACGCTCTCGGCCTTCCTCCAGGAGGTCTCCCTCGTGGCCGACGTGGACAGCCTCCAGAACGACGACAACCGCGTCACCCTCATGACGCTCCACGCCTCGAAGGGGCTCGAGTTCAAGGCCGTGTTCGTGGCGGGGCTGGAGGAGGGGCTCTTCCCGCTGGCCGCCGCCGCGCAGGACCCGAAGGAGCTCGAAGAAGAGCGGCGGCTGTTCTACGTCGGCGTGACGCGGGCCGAGGAGGTGCTCTTCCTGAGCTACGCGCGGAGCCGGTACCGCTACGGCGAGAGCCAGGGCGCCCTCCGCAGCCGGTTCCTCGACGAGATCGAGGCCGACGACGTCGTCCGCACCGAGACCGGCCGGCGGTTCGAGGCCAAGCCCGGCCGCTTCACCCTCGGCGCCGACGCCGACTTCCCGCGGCCGGCGCGTTCGTCGGCCCGCCGCACGGCCGACTACACCCAGCTCGACCCCCACTACTACCGCGAGTCCCTCCGCCCCCAGTCCGCCCCGCAGCGGACGGTCCGCCGCGACGACGGGCGGACGGTCGAGTACGACGAGGGCGTGGCCGCGCCCATGGCCGGCGGGGCCGACGTGGTGCCGGGCGTCCGCGTGCGCCACGCCACCTTCGGCAGCGGCAAGGTGATCGCCGTCGAGGGCGAGGGCGAGCGCGCCACGGCGACGGTGTTCTTCAAGGACGTCGGGCAGAAGAAGCTGAAGCTGAAGTTCGCCCGGCTCCAGGTCATCGGGTGACGACGGGCCGGGGCGGGCGTGAGCGCACTCAGCGCTCGGAGAGGTCGCGCAGCAGCTTCTCCGTCTCCTCCTTGTGCTTCGTCTCGTCCGAGATGATGCCGTCGAGGTCGGCGGCGAGGCCGTAGTCGCCGAAGGCCTCGGCCTGCTTCCGCCGCTCGACGTAGCGGCGGATCGTCTCGGTCTCGGCCTCCAGCACCATCCGGAGCATGGCGTCGGCGGAGGTGGGGAGGTCCACGGCCGCCGGCTGCGTCGTGGGGGTGCCGCCGAGGGCGGTGACCTTGTCGGCGAGGAACTGCGCGTGCCGGAGCTCCTCGGGGACCTCGGCCTCGAAGAACCCCTTGAGCATGGGGCGGTGGATGCCGCTCACCATCGCGGCGAACGAGTTGTACATGACGATGGCCTGGTACTCGTGCGCGAGGTCCTCGTTGAGGCCGTCGATGAGCGCCTGCTTGTCGGGCCCGGGCATGGGGAGTTGGGGCAGGTGAGAAGGGGGGAGAGGTACGCCGCGGCGGCCGCACGGGGTTTCCCGGCCGCGCTACAGCGCCACGGGCTCGACGCGGTGGCCGCCCTTCGGCGCCTCGTCCACGAACGCGGCGTAGGCGTCGGTGCCGTGG
>DATGQT010000295.1:0-3358 GCA_035304085.1 Rubricoccaceae bacterium | reverse complement strand
GCGCTGCCGGGAATGAGGTCGAGCCCGCCTGAACTTGATGATGACTGCCGCCTGCGCCCTCCCCCGTTTCCCCCGGCCATTCCCGCCATCGGAGTAGGGACACGGCGCGCCGTGTCCCTACGGCTACCACCACCCCTCCTGTCCATGAACCGACTCCGTACCGTCTTCTTCCTCGTCGTCTGCGGCGCGTGGGCGCTGCCGGCCCTCGCCCAGCCGGCGAACTACGCCCGCCTCCTCCGCGACGACGCCGACGACTTCTACCACGTCCCCCTCGGTCTCTGCGAGGACTACCCCGAGGAGACCACCACGCGCGAGATCTACGTCCGTGACTTCGAGCTCCTCCGACGCGCCGGCATCGACCTGCTGCGCATCTCCTTCGGCTGGGACGGCATCGAGGCCGAGGCCGACGACGAGTACGACTGGCTCTTCTGGGACGACTTCGTCGAGACGGCCGTGGACGACTACGGCATCACGCTCATCCCGTACGTCATGTACACGCCCCGGTGGGCCTCGCGCGAGAAGGGCGACGACGTGTTCTGGCGCACGCCGCCGGAGGACTTCGAGAAGTTCGGCGAGTTCGTCTTCGACCTCGTCACCCGCTACAAGGACCGCATCCACTCGTGGGAGCTGTGGAATGAGCCCGACATCGAGTGGTACTGGCGCGGCACGCCCGAGGAGTTCGCCGCCTACGTCAAGATCGGCGCCGAGGCCGTCCGCCGCGCCGACCCCGAGGCCACCATCGTCCTCGGCGGCATCGCCTATCAGCCCGACTTCATCCGCACGCTCTTCCGCGACCACGGCGTGAGCCCGTACGTGGACGTGGTCAACATGCACAACTACTTCGAGACGTGGCACAACGCGCCCGTCGAAGAGATCGGGGAGTACATCCACCGCGTGGACGAGGTCGTCGAGCGCTACGGCGACGGGCAGCCGCTGTGGATGGCCGAGGTCGGCTACTCCTCCGTCCGCCAGGGCGCCCACGTCTCGGACGACTACACCGCCTACTACGCCTACGAGCACACGCCGGAGTACCAGGCCGTCCAGCTCGTCAAGACGATCACCGCCGCGCTCGCCACGGACAAGCTCGCCGCGCTCGCGTGGTACGAGGTCAAAGACCTCCCGCCCGCCGACCAGGTCATCGGCGACAACAACAACCGCCACCTCGGCGTCGCCTACAACGACCACACCCCGAAGCCGGCCGAGCACGCGCTCGCCTTCGTCAACCGCCTCTACGCCGAGCCCATGCGCTCCATCGGCGAGGAGGTGACGTTCGAACGGGCCGCCGACTCCGACGTCGTCGTCCACGCCTTCGAGCAGGAGGACGGTGACGTGATCGTCGTCGGCTGGCTCCAGACGCGCCGCGTCGGCGAGCAGAACGACGTGGGCGACGGGATGCACGAGGACGCGCGGAGCGAGACCCTCAGAATCACGATCCCCCGTGCCCTCGCCGGGGACGTCACGGCCTACGACGAACTCGGCGAACGCCGGCCCCACGAGAATGAGAACGTGCTGCGCGAAGACGCCCGCACGATGGTGTGGGAGGAGATGGAGGGCGGGAAGGTCTACGTCCTCCACCTCGCCAAAGACTGACTGCCATGCCCGCCAACCCGCAGCGTGCTACGCCCGAGGCCTTCGCCCGCTTCGGCGCCGTCGTCCCCGCCCCGACGTCCGAGCCGACGGCGGCCGACGCCACGTTCCGCTACTGGTCCGACCTCGCCCACTACCGCATCGAGGGCGAGACGGAGGTCGGGCTCTGCACCGTCTACCGCCAGGCCGCCCCGCGCGTGACGTGGATGGAGCGGCACGACCGCACGCCCGAGTTCCTCATCCCCGCCGACGGCCCGTTCCTCCTCCCCGTGATGGACGAGGCCGGCGCCGTCGAGGTCTTCCGCGTCGAGCCCGGCGAGGCCGTCGTCATCGGGCAGGGCGTGTGGCACAGCGCCTGCCTCCCCATCGGCACCGAGGCGGCCACGTACTTCGTCGTCTTCCGCCGGGGCACCCCGCGCGAGGATGTGACGAAACAGGACATCTCGCCGGTCGCCGTGGGAGGCTGACCGTTTCCTCTCCCGATCATGCCCTTCTTTGTTCGTGCCGAGCGCCTCGAGATCGCGTTCGGCGAGAGCCCGCTCCACGTCGAGCGCATCACCCACCTGCCGAGCGGGCACGTCGTCTGCGACGGCGGCGAGCAGCGCCTCCTGCTCCGCCTGCCGAAGGCGCCGTCCGATCCCATCCACCTGACGGAGGTCGAGGCGGCGGAACGGGAGGGGGAAGGCCTCGCCTTCACCGTGGCCGACGCGAGCGGGCGGTACCGCCTCCGGGTTCGAATCCTGCCCGGGGAGCACGGGCTCCGGTTCGACCTGAAGGCCGAAGGGCCGGAGCCGATCTGGATGGTCGAGTGGAAGCTCCTCGGCCTCGACCTCGACGAGGTGATCGTCCCCGCCCTCGGCGGGCAGGCCCTCAGCCGCGCGATGCCCGAGGGCACGCAGGTCTCGTACAAGTACCCGTTCTGGTGGAACGCCCAGTTCGCTCTAGGGGAGCTGGGGGAGGACAGCGGCGGCGTGTGGCTCCGCACGATGGAGGTGGCGCCCCGCTTCAGGCTCCTCCGCGTGGGCAAGGTCGAGGAGGATGCCGAGCACTTCGCCCTCGGCCTCGGCGTCGAGGCCGACGCCCCCATCACCGAGCCCACGCTGGAGGCGACGTGGTTCCTCGACGGCTACGCCGGCGGCTGGCAGGCGCCGACCGAGACGCACCGCCGGTGGATGGAGGGCGCCTTCGGGCTCGTCCCGTACCGCGCCCACCCCCACTTCCCCGCCTGGGCCGACGACATCACGTTCGTCCTGGAGGTCTGGGGTATGCGGAAGGACCTCGGCCGCCCCGCCCACACCTTCGACGACACCATCGAGCGGATCGAGGCCTTCGCCCGGAAGCACCCGCCGGAGCAGACGCTCCTCTACCTCCCCGGCTACGCCGAGGGCGGCGTGGACTCCCGCATCCCCGACTACGACCCGAGCCCGCAGCTCGGCGGCGCCGAGGGGTTCAAACGGCTCGTGGACCGCGCGCACGCGCTGGGCTACCGGGTGATGATCCACACGAACGTCCTCGGCATGACCTACACCCACCCGCGCTGGCCGGAGTTCGCCGAGCACCAGGTCGTGGACGCGTTCGGACAGCGGCTCGGGTGGGGCAACGACATGGACGGCGACTGGCTGCCCGAGCCGTTCTTCGCCTACATCAACCCCGCCGCCACTGCCTGGGGCGACCTCATGGAGGAGACGCTCGGCCGCCTCATCCGCGACTTCGGCCTCGACGCCGTCTTCCTCGACCAGACGCTGCTCGCCTTCAACGTCAGCAACGGGCC
>DATGQT010000294.1:0-3291 GCA_035304085.1 Rubricoccaceae bacterium | reverse complement strand
CGCCCGACGGTCGGCAGCTTCGAGAACTGCTCGACGAGGGCCTCGACGGTCTCGGAGGTGAGGTGCATCGGCGTGGTCTCAGGTCAGAAGGCCGGAATGTCGAAGGTCAGAGGATAGGGGGCGCCGATGACAGCCTCACGTCGCTCGCCCTTCGACCTTAAGACCTTCGACTTCGGACCCGTCAGAGGCCCATCTCGCCGAGGTCGAGGCCGGGCGGGAGTATGGCCGAGGCGGCCTCCTGCATCTTCCGCGCCCGCAGCGCCTCGGCCTCCTCGAGTGCCTTGTTGACGCCGGCGATGAGGAGGTCCTCGAGCAGCTCCATCTCGTCGGCGTTCACGACGGCCGGCTCCAGCTTCACCGCAACGACGCGGCCGCGGCCGTCGGCGGTGACGTGGACCATGCCGCCGCCGACCTCGGCCGTCACGCGCTCCTTGCCGAGGGCCTCCTGCGTGTCGGCCATCCGCTGCTGCATCTCGGCCATCTTGCCGAAGAGGTCGGCCATGTTGGGGGTTCCTTCCATGGGAATGATCTACGTGAAGTACGTGATTACGTGAGAGGGCGATCACGTAATCACGTAATCACGCCTCACGTCCAGACGATCTCGGCCCCGAACCGCTCGAAGAGCGCGCGGAAGACGGGGTGCTCCTGGCGGAGCCGCTTGAGCCGCTCGAACGGGTCTTCCTCGGCGGCGGTTTCCCCGGCCTCGGCCGCGCGGACGACGAACCGGAGCGCGGGGGCGCCTTCGCCGAGGAGGGCGCCGAGGGCCTGCTGGAAGCCGGCGGCCTCGCTCTCGAGCAGCCCCCGCCCGAACTCGTCCGGCACGGCCACCTCGAGCGCGCCGCGCACGGCCCGCTGCGGCTCGGCCAGCTGGAGGAGCGCGCCGACGTGGACGCGCTCGGCCTTCACGCGCGCCACCAGCTGCGGCCACACCGCGCGCACGCGGGCGACGGAGATGGCGAACTCGTCGGCGGGCGCGGGCGCCTCGGGCGGCGGTGGGGCGACGGTGAGGGCGGCGGAGGCGTCGGCGCCGTCGCCCTCGGCGGGGCCGGGGCGTCGGGGACGGAGCGCTGGCGCGGGGAACAGGCCGGGCACGGCCGGGCCGCCCGGCGCTGAGGGGGCAGGCTGCGGTGCGGGTGCGGCACCGCTGGGACGTCGCGGCGGCTCGGGCGAGAACGCCGGCTCCCCGCCGCCGTCGTCCGAATCCGATCCCGGCTCGTCGGGCGGAGGGGGCGCGGCTTTCGGGGTGGCCTCCGAAGCGGGGGGCGGGGACGGCCTCGGTGCCGACGCGGCCGGAGGCTCCGAGGCCGCCGTGGTCCGTGGTCCGTGGTCCGTCGTCCTCTGCTCACCGTCCACCGCCCTCTGCCCACCGTCCTCCAGCTGCTCCAGCTTATCGAGGAGGCGCTGGAGGTCGGCGGCGGGCTCGAGGCTCGCCATCTTGAGGAGGGCGAGCTCGGTGGTGAGGCGGGGCTGGCGGCTCGCCTTGAGGTGGCGCTCGGCCTCGTCCACGATCATGAGGAGGTGGAGGAGGTCGGCCTCGGCCCAGCTGCGCGCGGCGTCGAGGTAGCGGGCGCGCGTGGCGTCCGTGGCCTCGATGAGGTCGGTGGTGCCGGTCGAGGCGGCGACGAGGAGGGCGCGGACGTGCTCGGCCAGCCCGCCTAGGAACTCGGCGAGGTCGTAGCCGCGGCGGACGAGGCGGTCCACGAGGTCGAGGAGCCCGGCGCGGTCGTGCGCGGCCATCCGCTCGGTGGCTTCGAAGAACAGGTCCGTCTCGACGACGCCGAGGGCGTCGCGGAGGGCGGCCCCTTCGAGCGGGGTGCCGCAGAGGGCGACGGCCTGGTCGAAGAGCGATAGGGCGTCGCGGAGGGCGCCGTCGCCCTTGCGCGCCAGCAGCAGCAGCGCCTCGTCGTCGGCCTCGATCCCCTCCTCGGCGCAGATCATCCGCAGGCGCCCGACGATCTCGGGGACGGTGATCCGCCGGAAGTCGAACCGCTGCGTGCGCGAGAGGATCGTGGGCAGCACCTTGTGCGGCTCCGTCGTCGCGAAGACGAACAGCACGTGGGGCGGCGGCTCCTCCAGCGTCTTCAGCAGCGCGTTGAACGCCGCCGCCGACATCATGTGGATCTCGTCGAGGATGTAGACCTTCTTCCGCGCGCCCTGCGGCGGGATGCGGACGGTCTCGCGCAGCTCGCGGACGTCCTCGACGCGGTTGTTGCTCGCGGCGTCCACCTCGATGACGCTGAGCGAGCGGCCCTCCTCGAACGAGCGGCAGGACTCGCAGTGCCGGCACGGCTCGGCGCCGTCGCGCTCCTTCAGCGGGGTCTGGCAGTTGACGGCCTTGGCGAGGATGCGCGCCGCCGTCGTCTTGCCGACGCCTCGGGGGCCGCTGAAGAGGTAGGCGTGGGCGAGGCGGCCGAGGCGGATGGCGTTCTGGAGCGTCCGCGCGACGTGCTCCTGCCCCACCATGTCCGAGAACGTCTGGGGGCGGTACTTCCGGGCGGTGACGAGGTAGGGGGCGGCTCCTTCGGAGGGGGCTCCCTCGGAGGCGGGGCCTCCGGAGCCCTGGGCGTGCGGGGCGTCGGCCATCGGGCGGGGGGCGACAGAAACCACAGTGGGGGGCCCGGGCAAAGTAGCGCCCGAGCCCCCCACTCGCAAGGAGAAGAGCGGCGACCCGAGTGCTACGCCTCGCTCTCGATCACCTGCGTGTTGGCCTGCTTATCACCGATGCGTCGTCCTTCCTTGTCGGTCAGCACGAGGATTCCCTCGACGAGCACGAGAAGCCACCCGAGCCAAGCGAGCATCGCAAGGCTTCCGGTTGCAGTCCACATCCCGGCACCCATCGCGAGCGCAACGAGGCCTCCTAGGAAATATCCGAGAGCAAGCGGCCAGTTCCGACGAGCGGAGGTGTTCACATCCATTACGCCACCGTCGAGATGGACCGGCCGCAGCTTCATGATCTTCTTGCCAACGGAGCGGCGGTCCATGAAGTCGTACTCCAGCCCGTCGCGGACGAGCAGATATGCGCCAGCGACGAACTGACCGATCCCGTAAAAGAGAGACCCACCCATGCTGAGGATTAGGGCTACGACCCAAGCGATGACGAAATCAATGAGGGCCGCGACGAAACGCTTGGCGGGGTCGGCCTTGACGTAGGACGTGGTGCCGGCGGCCGTGCCGAGGGGGGCGCCGGCGGGCGGCGGGGCGGGGGGCACGGGGCGAGGGGCGTTGGGGTCGTGGGTTTCCATGACGGGTCGGATGGGTGAAACGGGGGAGGCCGGCGGGGCCGCTACGGCC
>DATGQT010000293.1:0-7144 GCA_035304085.1 Rubricoccaceae bacterium | reverse complement strand
CACCGCCCTCCTCGCCCTCGTCCCCTTCGGCCGCCTCGTGGCCGACTGGGTCGAGTACGCGCGCGTGGTGCGGGTGCCGCTGGAGCCGCTCCCCCCGCGCGGGTTCGACTGGGTGCGCTGGGAGGACCGCGACGGCGAGATCGTCGCCGCCTACGTCCACCCCGGCGGGACGGCCCACGCCGCCGGCCTCCGCGAGGGCGCCACGCTGTTCCAGCTGGAGTACCAGCAGTTCTTCAGCGCCGACGACGTGAAGCGGGTCGTCGAGCGCTCGCCGGGGAAGACGCTCGCCTACGAGGTCACGCAGGACGGCGCGCTCCAGACGCTCGACGTCCCCATCACCCGCTACCCGACGTTCCTCTACCCCCTGAGCCCGACGCTGTGGGTGGCCTCGGCGTGGGCGTTCGCGCTGGCGGCGTTCGTGCACCTGCTGGCCGTGCTGATCGTCGGGCCGCTGGCGCTGCGGAGCCGGCGGGCGCTGCGGTCGTCGCTGCTGATCGGGGCGGCGCTGCTGTGGGTGGGCGGCAACCTCGCGCGCATCCTCATCGTGACCGTCGCCGGGCCGCCCGAGCTGGCCGCCGCCGGCGTCGCGTGGGCGTTCGACGCGCTGACGCTGCTGAGCCTCATCGGGTGGACGCTCTTCCCGGCGCTGCTGCTGTGGCACGTCCTCCTCGACGCGCGGCCGGTGCGCGAGGCGACGCGGGCGGTGCGCCCGCTCGTGTTCCTCCCCCCCGTCGTCCTCGGCGGCGCGGCCGTCGTGGCGGCCGTGCGCGGCAGCCTCGGCCCGCTCCCGCCCGACGCCTTCCTCGCGCCGATCCTCTTCTACGTCTGCTGCTTCCTCGCCGCGGCGACGGCGCTGATCGTGCTGACGCCGGCGCAGCGGGAGGCGCCCGAGGAGGGCCCGCCGACGCCGGCGTGGAGCCGGGCCGGGAGCGTCTTCGTGCTCCTGCTCGCCGTGGCCGGTGGGCTCTTCGTCGTCGGCGCCCTCCCCGTGGTGGGGGGCGCGAGCGACGCGCGGGCGGGCGCCTTCATCGTGCTCCTCCAGCTGTTCTCCGTCGCCCCCGTCGTCCTCGTCTCGACGGCGACGCTGCGCTACGGCCGCTTCGACGCCGTGGTGACGCGGGCGCTGGCCTACGTGACCGTGCTGGGGCTGCTGTTCTTCGGCTTCGTCGCGGGGACGTGGGTGATCGAGGCGCTCGGGCCGGAGGGGGTCACGGCGAACCCCGTCGTCACGGGGCTGTGGGTGGTGGTGCTGCTCGTCCTGGCCGAGCGGCTCGCGCGGCCCGTCCGCCGCGTCTTCGCCGACCTCGTGGCGACGGACCGGCAGCGCGCGCGCCAGCAGCTCAACCGGTTCGGCGACCGCGTCCGCTACATCCTCGACGCCGAGCGGCTGGCGCACGAGTCGGTGGCGGCGGTGGGGCAGGCGCTCGGCGTCCGCTCGGCCGTGCTGTTCCTGTGCGAGGGGCTGGGGACGCCGCGCGAGCGGTGGGTGCAGGCGGCCTACCGCCCCGAGCCGCCCTACTTCACGCGCGCCGAGCTGGCGCGGATCTGGTCGCGGATCCAGGAGGACGGGCGGGTGTGGGCGCGGAACCCGGAGCTCGACGAGAGCGGCCTGCCCGAGGCCGACGCCGAGCGCCTCCGCGCCTTCGGCGTGGCGCTGGTCGTGCCGGTGACGGGCGGGCGCGGCGAGCCCGCCGGCGTCCTCGTCCTCGGGCGGAAGGAGCGGCGGCGGGCCGTCTACAACCTCGAGGACGTCGAGATGCTCAAGGCGCTCTGCGGCCAGCTCGCCCTGGCGACGGAGCGGCTCGGGCTCATCGAGCGCGAGAAGGCGCTCGTGCGCGAGAGCGCCGAGGCCCAGCTGGCCGCCCTCCGCGCCCAGATCAACCCCCACTTCCTCTTCAACGCGCTCAACACCATCGCCGCCCTCATCGCCGAGAAGCCGGCCGAGGCCGAGGCGACCGTCCAGCAGCTGGCCGGGCTGTTCCGCCACGTGCTCCAGACCGGGAGCCGGACGTTCGTCCCGCTCGGCGAGGAGCTCCGCCTCGTCCGCCAGTACCTCGCCATCGAGCAGGCCCGGTTCGGCGACAAGCTGGAGGTGGTCGAGCGGTGGGACGAGGGGCTCGACGACGTGGCCGTCCCGGCCTTCGCCGTGCAGACGCTCGTCGAGAACGCGGTCAAGCACGGGATCGAGCGGAAGCGCGGCGGCGGGGTCGTCCGCCTCGAAGGCCGCCGCCTCGAAGGCGGCGACGTCGAGGTGACCGTGGCCGACACCGGCGTCGGCATCCCGGCCCTGTTCCCCGCCGGCGACGGGGCCGCCCCCCCACTCGACTTCTTCGGCATCGGGCTGCGCAACGTGGCCGACCGGCTCGAGCAGCTCTACGGCCGGGCCGACCTCCTCACCCTCACGAGCGACCCCGAGACGGGCACCGTCGTCCGCCTCCACCTCCCCGAGCGTGATTACGTGAATACGTGATTTCGTGAGGGGGCCGGAGAATCACGTCGTCACGTCATCACGTAATCCCGCCATGCTCCGCACGCTCATCGTAGACGACGAGGCCCCCGCGCGCCAGCGGCTCCGCCGCCTCCTGGATCCCCTCGTCGAGGCGGGCCGCCTCGCGGTCGTCGGCGAGGCGGCCGACGGCGTCGAGGCGCTGGCGACGCTGGAGGAGGAGCCTGTGGACCTCCTCTTCCTCGACGTCCAGATGCCCGAGCTCGGCGGGTTCGACGTGCTCGACCGGCTCCCCCCGTCGAACCGCCCGTCGGTCGTCTTCACCACGGCGCACGACCAGTACGCCCTCCGCGCCTTCGAGGCCAACGCCGTGGATTACCTCCTCAAACCCATCGAGGCGGCGCGCCTGGAGGAGGCCGTCCGCCGCGTCGAGGCCCGCCGCGACGGCGACGGGAGCGGGCGCCACGCGATGCAGGAGCGGCTGGCCGAGCTGCTGGAGTACCTCGACCGGCAGAGCTTCGAGGCCGCGCCGCGGGCGACGGGCGCGTCCGGCGGGGGACCGCCCGGCGAGGGCGCCGGCGAGCGGCCCGAGTACCTCCGCCAGCTCTCGGTGCCGGGGAAGGACCGCCTCCTCGTGATCCCCGTCGAGGACCTCCTCGCGGCCGAGGTGCACGACGGGATCACGCGGCTCTACGTGCTCACGCAGGCGCCCGGCGCCCCCCCCGCCGTCGCCCGCCACATCGTCTCCTACACCCTCGACGCGCTGGAGCAGCGGCTCGACCCCGAGGCGTTCATGCGCGTCCACCGCTCGGCGCTCGTCCAGCTCCGCCACATCCGCGAGATGATCTCGTGGTTCTCGGGGCGCTACAAGCTCGTGCTCACGGGCGGCCACGAGGTCGTCGCCAGCCGCGCCCGCTCGAAGGAGCTCAGGGACCGGCTGAGCCTGTAGGGACGTTCGCAACGGGGCGAGCCTGTGACCGACGGGCTCCCACCGGCGGCCAGAACGTGGTGGTTGCCCTGATCCTGCGGCCTCCTGTTGGCTGAGGTCGCACCGCACACGACATTAAGCGCCCCCCCGGGCGTGCCGATACGAGCGCCTACATCCTTCCCCCCGACATGGACATGGCGCCTGGTTTCCTCCTCCCTGCGCTCGCCGCGCTCCTCCTCCTCGCGCCGGTCGCGTACGCCCAGCCCGACGAGCCCATCGTGCGCGTGCACGTCCTCGCGCGGGTGGCCCCGCAGGCGGTCACGGTGACGGCCGACGGCGCCCCCCTCACGCTCTACGCCGACCGCACGGACACCCCGGTAGCGACGCTCCAGCCGGGGCAGTCCGCCGAGGTCGAGCGGGTCGGCGACCGCCTCCGCCTCCGGGCGCCGTCGGCGACGCTCCAGGCGGAGGTCGTCGAGGTGCTGCCGCGGCCGGGCGAGGCGCTGGCCCTCCGCACCGGCGCCAACCGCAAGCGCTACCGCGGCGCCCTCTCCGTCGAGTTGGACCGGGGGCGGCGGGCGCTCCGGCTGGTCAACTACGTCCCCGTCGAGGCCTACGTGGCGAGCGTGGTGGCGAGCGAGTACCCCTTCGACGAGGTCGAGGGCGTCAAGGCGCAGGCCGTGCTCGCGCGGACCTACGCCCTCCGCGCCCGCGACCTCTCTCAGCCCTTCGACGTCACCGACGACACCGACTCCCAGGTCTACCGCGGCGCCGACGCCGAGACGGCCGTCAGCCGCGCCGCCGCCGAGGCCACGCGCGGCGAGGTGCTCACCTACGGCGGCGCCCTCGCCGAGGCCACCTACTACTCGTGCTCCGGCGGCCACACCGCCAACAACGACGACGTCTGGAACGGCAACCCCCTCCCCTACCTCCGCGGCCGGCCCGACCCCTACGACGCCGCCTGTCCGGACCACCGCTGGACCACCACGGCCCCGGTCTCGGGCGTCCTCCGCGCGCTCTCGAGCCGCTTCGGCGGCGGCGTCACCGGCGTCGAGGTGGCCGCCCGCGCCGACGACGGGCGCGTCACGCGCGTCCGCCTCCTCGGCAACGGCCGCACCATCAGCGGCAACGAGTTCCGCGCCGCCGTCAACGCCGCCTTCGGGATACGGACCGTCCGGAGCACGCACTTCCAGCTCTCGCGGGACGGGAGCCGCTACACCTTCAGCGGGCGCGGCTTCGGCCACGGCGTGGGGATGAGCCAGTACGGCGCGCGCGGGCAGGCCCGCCAGGGCCGCTCCTACCGCGACATCCTCGGCTTCTACTTCGCCGGCACCGACGTGCGCCCGCTGCGCGACGGCTACGACGGCGTCCCCGTCCGCTACGCCTCGGCAGGCGCGGCACCGAGCGGCGGCCTCGTCCCGTACGAGCCGCGCACCGCCCGTGCCCGCCAGCGCGCGGCCGACGCCCACCCCGGCAACGAGCGCGCCGAGCCCGTCCGCCGCTTGGCGTGGTAACGACTGGCGCTTCAGCGGCGAAGGACAGCGTGGCGTGTGGACGGGGCAACGTAGACGCCAGTGCTCCACAAAGGCAAGGCCCGTCCGTCCGGTGTCGGCTGCGACTGCGGGTTCTGCGGCACATCACCGACGATGCACCACGTCTCTCACGACGGCAATAAACTCGCTCAACTCGTCTTGCTGCTCCGCCGTGAACTCATTGCCGTGGCGCTCTAGGACACCTTGGAGACTCTTCCCGAACATCGCCCACCCGTCGGTTAGTCCGCCTCAGAGGAAGTACCCGAACGCGTTCTCGAAGTGCTCGATCTGCGGCTCCCCGCGCCCGAGGACGACCGCCACCACGTCGAACCGGCACAGCGCGTTGACGAGGCGGCGCTCGTGGAGGTAGGCCTCGGCCACGCGCATGATGGCCCGCTGCTTCGCCTCGTCCACGGCCTCCTCGGGCCGCCCGAACCCCGTCCCCCGCCGCGTCTTCACCTCCACGAACACGATCCAGCCGCCGCCCTCGGGCCGGGCCTCGGGCGCGAAGCAGACGAGGTCGATCTCCTCCCGCATGAACCGGTAGTTCCGGTCGAGCACGGTGTACCCCTTGGCCTCCAGGAACTCCGCGGCGAGGCGCTCGCCCAGCGGCCCGGTGCGCTCCTCGGGCACGGCCCCGTCAGGCATCGGCGGCCTCGCGGCGGCTGCGGAGGCGGCGGGCGAACTGGATCACCTTCTTCACCTTGTCCGCGCTGCGGCTGCGGAGGAACGGGAGGAACGCGCTCGTGAACCCCTCGAACACGTCGAGGAAGCCGGCGAGGTTGTCCACGCGGGCGGCGAACCGGGCCTCCTCGGGGCTGAGGGGGCCCCCCTCGTGGAGGGTCGCGGCGCAGCGGGCGAGCGCCTGCTGCACGGGCATGATCTCCTGGCGGCGCCGCTGCTCGATGATCGTCGTCGTGATGGTCCAGACGTCCTTCTCGGCGGCGTAGTAGTCCTTCCGCGAGCCGGGCTGGTGCGACTTCGTGACGAGGTTCCAGTCCACGAGGGCGCGGAGGTTCATGTTCGCGTTGCCGCGGCTGATGCCGAGGCGGGCCATGATCTCGTCGGTGTCGAGGGGCCGCTCGGAGGCGTAGAGGAGGGCGTGGATCTGCGCCATCGTCCGGTTGATCCCCCAGTACGAGGCCATCTCGCCCCAGGCCCGGATGAACTCCTCGAGCGCCTCGCGGTGGCGGGGGCTGAGGTCGGGGCGTGGCGAGGGCTCGGCGGAGGGCATGGGCGAGGGATGAGGGGACGCCGCCAAGATACGGGCTGACCGTTGCGTGTTCCGTGTCGCGTGTTGGACGGCGAACACGCGGTACGCACTCCCCCTCGCCCCCGTATCTTCCGCCGCGCCCGACACCGCCGCCTTGCTCCCCCCCGTCACCCTCACGACCGACTTCGGCCTCCGGGACGCCTACGTCGCCGCGATGAAGGGGGCGATGCTCCAGGTCGAGCCCGCCCTCCGCCTCGTGGACGTGACGCACGAGGTGGACCCGCAGGACGTGATGGGCGCCGCGTTCCTCCTCCGGCAGGCCCTCCCGTTCTTCCCCGCGGGCACCGTCCACCTCGCCGTCGTGGACCCCGGCGTGGGGACGGACCGGCGGGCGCTGGCGGCCTCGTTCGGCGGCCACGTCTTCGTCGGGCCGGACAACGGCCTCCTCGCCCTCCTCCTCGACGGCGCCGAGCCCGACGCCGTCGTCGTCCTCGACCGGCCGGCGTTCTGGCGCACGCCGGCGCCCGCGCGCACCTTCCACGGCCGCGACGTCTTCGGCCCCGTCGCCGCCCACCTCGCCGCCGGCCGCGCCCTCGAGGAGGTCGGCACGCCGACCGACCACTTCGAGCGGCTGCTCTGGGCGCTCCCCATCGCCGACGGCGAGGGGATCCAGGGGTGGGTCGTCCACGTGGACCGGTTCGGCAACTGCGTCACGAACGTGCCCGGCGCCCTCGTCGAGGAGGGCGGGCGGCGGCGGCAGCTGAAGGGCTACGCCGGCACGGCCATCATCGACGGGATCCACGACACCTACGGCGACGTGCCCCCCGGCGAGCCGGTCGCCCTCGTCGGCTCCTCCGGCTTCCTCGAGATCGGCGTCCGCGACGGCGACGCCGCCGCCCTCCTCGACCTCCGCAAGGGCAGCCGCGTCAGCCTCGTCTACGCCGACTGACCCCGCCTGTTCGTTGAAAGGGAGAACGTGGGAGAGGGAGATAGGGAGAGAGGCTGATCCGGCCCCCCTCCCCCTC
>DATGQT010000292.1:0-3594 GCA_035304085.1 Rubricoccaceae bacterium | reverse complement strand
CATGGCTAAGAAGATCCTCGCCATCGCCTTCATCTACGGGTGCTGCGTCGTCGCGTGGCTGATCCTCGGCGGCACCGTCGAGGTGCGCACGCACGCGCAGGACCGCGACATGAGCGCCGCCGTCGGCCGCCTCTGGGGCGGCGAGCAGGTGCAGCCCGCGCCGAAGCTGGAGCACGCCCGGGAGGTGACGCAGACCGTCGAGCGCACTGAAGACGGCCGCGTCGTCACCGAGGCCGTCACCCAGACCGTCTACGACCCCGTCGCCCTCGCCGGCACCGCGCTCGACGTCGCGCTCGACCTGGAGCACCGCCGGAAGGGCCTCCTCTGGTACCCGACGTACCGCGCCGACCTCGACGGGCGCTACCGCGTCGTGAACGAGACCGACGCGCCGGCCACGTACCGCTTCACGTACGCGTTCCCGCAGGAGGCGTCGGTGTTCGACAGCCTGCGGCTGGAGGTGGACGGGGAGCCCATCGAAGGCGCGACGGTGGAGGGTGGCCGGCTCGTGCACGACCTCACGCTGGAGCCCGGCGAGGCGCGCGTCGTCCGCGTCGCCTACGGCAGCCAGGGCGTCGGGCAGTGGCGCTACCGCTTCGGCGAGCAGGCCACGCAGGTCCGCGACTTCCGCCTCGCCATGACCACCGACTTCGACGCCGTCGACTTCCCCGCCGGGACGCTCTCCCCCACGCACAAGCGGAAGACCGACGGCGGGTGGCAGCTCGTGTGGGACTACGGCACCGTCGTGGCCGACGCGGGCGTCGGGATGGTGATGCCGCAGCGGCTGAACCCCGGCCCGTGGGTGAGCCGCGTGACGTTCTTCGCGCCCGTCTCGCTGTTCCTCTTCTTCTTCGTCCTCTTCGTCGTCACGCTGCTGCGCGGGGTGCGGCTCCACCCGATGCACTACTTCTTCCTCGGGTGCGCCTTCTTCGCGTTCCACCTCCTGCTGGCCTACCTCGTGGACCACGTCCCGGTGCCGGCGGCGCTGGCCGTGGCGAGCGCGGTGTCGGTGGGACTGGTGGTGTCGTACGTCCGGCTGGTGGCGGGGCTGCGGTTCGCCCTCGTCGAGGTGGGGCTGGCGCAGATGGTCTACCTCGTGCTGTTCGCCTACACGTTCTTCCTCGAGGGGTTCACCGGGCTGGCCGTGACGGGCCTCTCCGTCGCCACGCTCTTCGTGGTGATGCAGGCTACGGGCCGGGTGGACTGGGAGGGGCTGCTGGCGCGGCCCGAGCGGACACCCGTGCGGGGGCTCGCTCCGGCGCCGCCTCCACCCGCTCGGCCCTGACCGCTCGCGGCGGCTGATGAGGACGTAGTGAAGGGAGTGTTTGGAAACCGTAGAGGGGTCGTCGTATCGTTGGGATTCTCAGGCACTCCCGTCTCCTCTCACACCACCCCATCCCCCTCATGCGCACCCGCTACCTCTGCGCGCTCGCGGCGGCCCTCCTCCTCGCCCCGGCAGCGCTCGCCCAACAGCAGCGGCTTGCTCCGGTCGACGAGGCCCAGCGCTACGTCCAGCAGCACGCCTTCCGGTTCGGCCACGGCCTGACGGCCGACGACCTCTCCGACCTCGTCGTCACCGACGCCTACGCCTCCCGCCGCTCCGGCACCACCCACGTCTACCTCCGCCAGGCGTACGCCGGCGTCCCCGTCGTCGGGACCGAGATCACGGTCGCCGTCGGCGCCGACGGCCGCGTCTTCCACGCGGCCGGGTCCGCCACCTCGCTGGCCGGCCGCGCCCTCGCCACGAGCCCGGCGCTGCCGGCCGAGGCCGCCGCCGCGGCCGTCGCCCACGACGTAGGCCTCGCGGGCGCGTTCCACACCGTCTCCACGACGGGCGGCCAGGTGCCGGAGGTCGTGCTCTCGGACGGCGGCGTGGCCCAGGAGCCCGTCACCGCCCGCCTCGTCTACTACCGCGACGAGCACGACGCCGTGGCACTCGCGTGGGAGGTCGGCCTCTACGAGCGCGACGAGCCACATTACTGGCAGGCGTACGTGGACGCCGTGAGCGGGCGAGTGCTCGCCCGCCACGACCTCGTCGTCCACGACCACTTCGGCCCCGCCGACGCCCACGCCGCCGGCGCCGACGCCGCGGTGAGCCTCGCGCCGGTCGCCGAGGCGAGCACCCCGCCCATGCCGAGCGCCCTCGTCGGCTCGTACCGCGTGTACGGCCTCCCCGTCGAGAGCCCGAACCACACCACGCCGCTCCCGCCGGACGACGCCCGCACCCTCGTCGTCGACCCCGACGACGCGGACGCCTCCCCGTTCGGCTGGCACGACACCGACGGCGCCCCCGGCGCCGAGCACACCCGCACCCGCGGCAACAACGTCCACGCCTACATCGACGCCAACGACGACGACAGCCCCGACGCGGGCAGCGACCCCGACGGCGGGGCCGGCCTCGTCTTCGACTTCCCGAACAACCTCGGCGGCGCCCCCAGCACCTACCGCGACGCGGCGGTGACGAACCTGTTCTACTGGAACAACATCATCCACGACGTGCTCTGGCGGTACGGGTTCGACGAGCCCGCGGGGAACTTCCAGGTCAACAACTACGGCAACGGCGGTCTCGGCAACGACGACGTCCGCGCCGAGGCGCAGGACGGCGGCGGCCTCAACAACGCCAACTTCTTCACGCCGGTGGACGGGCAGCGCCCCAGGATGCAGATGTACCTGTGGAACTTCTCGAACCCCCTCCGCGACGGCGACTACGACACCGGCATCATCGCCCACGAGTACAGCCACGGCTATTCCCGCCGCCTCATCGGTGGGCCCGGCACCGTCAGCTGCATGAACAACAGCGAGCAGGCGGGCGAGGGCATCAGCGACTACATCGGCCTCATGCTCACGCAGCGCCCCGAGCACACGCGCTCGACGCGACGCGGCACGGGCACCTACGTCCTCAACCAGCCCGTCGACGGGTGCGGGATCCGCTGCCCTCCCTTCCAGCCGCAGGGCGCCCCCTACGCCGCCGACTTCTCCATCAACGACTTCACGTACCAGGACTCCCGCACGCAGATCATCCCCCACGGCGTCGGGTTCATCTGGGCCACCATCTGGTGGGAGGTCACCTGGGACATGATCGAGAACTACGGCTACGACCCTGACGTCTACAACGAGAGCGGGTCGGCCGGGAACCAGGTCATGCTCCAGCTCCTCACCGAGGCCCTCAAGCTCACCCCGTGCGGCTCGGGCTTCGTCGACCTCCGCGACGCGATGTTCGCCGCCGACGAGGCGCTCTACAACGGCGCCCACACCGGCACCATGTGGCACGCCTTCGCCCGACGCGGCCTCGGCGCCGACGCCAGCCAAGGCTCGCCCAACACGAACTCCGACAACACCGACGGCTTCTCGCTGCCGGACGTCACGCTCCGCCTCTCGCCCGACGAACCCCCCGTCGTCGTCCACCGCGGCGACCGGATCACGTTCGAGGCCGAGCTCGCCGTCGGCGCCGCCGGGCCGTCGTCGGTGCAGTACTGGGTCGAGGCCACGCTCCCCGACGGGAACGTCCGCGTCGTCCTCGGGCCCAACACGGTGCACGTGACGCCGGGGACCACCGTCGCCCGCTCGCTCTCGCAGCGGGTGCCTGGCGGTGCCCCG
>DATGQT010000291.1:0-2129 GCA_035304085.1 Rubricoccaceae bacterium | reverse complement strand
ACACCGCGAGGCGCCCCGCTGCTGCTGCCTCCGCTTCGGCCGCCTCCGACTCCGACGCCTCCGCGTCGAAGAACGCGCCCTCCGCGACGAGCTCCACCGGCCCTTCCGCCTGCGTGGCGGCGGCTCCGGCCGCCCCGGCGGCCTGCTTCGTGAACGTGAAGGCGTCGGAGGCGTCGACGCCGGAGGGGTAGTCGCCGACGTTGAGGGTGAGGGTGTACGTCCCGGCCGGGGCGGCCCCGGGCACGCGGAGGCGGAGCGTCCGCTGGGCCGAGCCGCCCGCCGGGAGCGTGACCGCGATGGGGCCGGCGACGGGGCGCGCGTAGGGGTTCCCGTTGGGGAGGGTCGCCGCGACCCAGGCGTCGAACGAGTGCGGGGCGTCGCCGTCGTTCGTGACGCGGGCGGTGTAGGAGAACTGGCCGCCGGAGGGGGGAAGGACGACGGGCGGGCTCACCGGGTCGATCTCGGGGGTCACCGCCTGCGGGAGCGTGAGGCGGAGCACGAACAGCCCGTTGTCGCGGTCGTTGGCCAGGATCGTCCCGCTCTCGAAGTACGGGTAGTTCCCCCACTGCCCGCGGTAGGACTCCCCGTTCCCCTGGGGGTACGTGTCGAAGTGGGCGACCTCGGTGAGGACGCCGTCGTCGATCCCCGCGAGGTCCAGCACGCGGAGGCCGCCCTCGTAGTTGCTCTCGTAGGCGTACCGGCCCCGGATGAAGAGGTTGTGGTCGGTGACCTCGAGGGAGCCGGCGTGGGCGAAGTCGAACTCCGGGTTGTCGAGGTCGGTCATGTCCATGACGATGGTCCGCCACGTCGACGAGACGTGGTCGTCGATCTCGTCGTCGACGAGCATGTACCGGAAGTCCTCCGTGAACCACCCCTGGTGGGTGTACCCGGCGTTGGGGTAGAACCCCTCCCCGATGAGCGTGGGGCTCTCGGGGTCCGTGACGTCGATGACGACGATGTGGTTGTCGCCGAAGAAGGAGCCCTGGAACCCGACGCAGATGGGCTTCCCGGCGTGGTCGGCGTCGGGCCCCTCGTAGAGCACGCAGAGGGCGTCGTGGGAGTACCCGTTGGCGGAGTAGCACCCCCGGAAGGCCGGGCTCGTCGGGTCCGAGACGTCGACGAGGTGGGGGCCGCCGCCGCAGTCGTCGGAGCCGTTGAGCGCGGCGAGCCCGCTCGCCTCGTCGATCGAGATGGTGTGGACGCTGCCGACGCGGTGGCCCGCGGGGCCGTGGTAGACGTGGTCCGGCGTGAACGTGACGGGCGGGCTCGTCACGTCGCGGAGCCGCGTGAGGTCCATCACCTGCATCCCGTGGTCGCCGGCGCCGTCGGAGACGGAGAACACGTGGTCGGCGTAGACGCGCATCTCGCGCCACGTCGACGGGAACGTCTCCGTCGGCATCTTCCCGAGGTAGACGGGCGCCGTCGGCTCGGTGACGTCGACGAACCCGGTGCCGGTCTCGTTGCCGACGATGGCGTACTCGCGGCCGGTGAGGGGGTCGGTCCACCCCCAGACGGCGGCGTTGTCGCCGCTCCCGAACGTGGCGCGGGGGACGTGGGCGAGGAGGTCGACGTTTTCGCAGGGGTAGGTCCCCGCCGTGCCCCCGACGCAGGGGGTCTGCGCCCGGGGGGGAGCGGCGAGGGCGGCGAGGGCGACGAGGGGGACGGCCAGCGGGAGGCGCATGGGGCTTCGGGGGCGGGGCGGGACCGTGTATGAGGGGGCGGGACCGTGCATGATACGCCCGCGGCGCCCCGAGCGCGCCCACGCCCCCCCCGGCGCCGGGGCTCTCGGAGACGGCGGGGCGCACGACCGCGCCACGGGACGCGCCCGCGCTCGGCCGGGCCGTCGCCTTCCGGCCCCTGGAGTTCGCGGATCGGCGAGGGGCGTGACCGGAGCGCGACCGCCTTGCGCATCGCGCTACCGCGATCGCTATCGCGATCGCTATCGCGAGCCGGAGGGGCCCTCCACGAGCACCACCTCGCCGCGCCCCCGCGTGAAGTCGAACAGCGACGGCCGCTGCGTGCCGTCGGCCTCCGGCGGCGCGCCGAGCACCTCCGAGCGCCCCGCCCCGAACGTCTCCACCGCCCCCGCGCGCACCTCCTCGTAGAGCGCCGGCACCCGGCCCACCCCG
>DATGQT010000290.1:0-3707 GCA_035304085.1 Rubricoccaceae bacterium | reverse complement strand
ACGGAACCAACGGGCACACCACCGAGGAGCTATCGGGGACCTCGTTCTCCGCTCCGATGGTGGCCTCGCTCGTCTCGTTGCTGCTCTCGGTCAACCCCGACCTCACGCACGCCCAGGTCTACGAGGCCCTCATCCGTACCGCCGACGAGGTAGGAGGGCCCTTCCCGGCCGGGCAGTACCTCCAGACCGGCCACTTCGGGGAGGAATGGGATCCGTACCTCGGCTACGGCCGCATCAACGCCTACGAGGCCGTCCGCTACGTCGTCGAGCACTTCGGCGGGCACCTCGGCGGGACCTCGGACACGCACCCGTACCGGATCACCGCGCCGCTCACGCTCCACGACGGGGCCGACCTCACCGTCCGCGCCGGGACCACGCTCGACGTGCGCGCGGAGGTGCTCGTGGAGGACGGGGCCTCGCTGACGGTGGAGCCGGGGGTGACGCTCCGGTTCCACCCGGGCGTGGCGCTCGTCGTGGAGGGCACACTCGTGGCCGACTCGACGCTGTTCACGGAGGCCGTACCGGGGCAGGGATGGGGCGGCCTCCGGTTCGACGTGGACCCGATGAGCCTCGCCCCACCGCCCTCCGCCCTCACCGGGTGCACCATCGAGGACGCGAAGGGGCCGACGGGGGTCTCGGGCGACGCCGCCGTCGAGGTCTACGGCGGCACCGTCACCCTCAGCGGGACCACGATCCGGGACGGCACGAACGTCCACGGCCTCTGGGCCTCCGGCGCTGGCGCCCTCGTCACGCTCGACGAGGAGAGCCACATCGAGAACATGACCGGAAACGGGAAGGGCGTTGTAGCTGCGAACGGCGCCGAGGTCCGCGTCTACGACAGCATCATCGAGGAAAATGATGACACCGGGGCCGTCGCGACGGGGATGGGTAGCCGCCTCTACCTCTACCAGTCCACCGTTGATCAGAACGGCGGCTACGGGGTCGGCAGCCAGGTCTCGGGCGAGGTGTTCTTCCACAAGCCCGGCGCGCCGCTCCCCGCCCTCGGGGTGACGGTGAGCAGCAGCGCGCTGGGCGGCCTCTACGCCATCAACAGCGCCGACATGACGGCGGGCCTCTACGCCGAGGACGACCCCGCCTACTGCGTCGCCGCCTGCCAGAACAACATCCTCAACAACTGGCAGGGGCCAAACGACTTCGACGCGCGGTCGGTGAACGCCGCCGTGCTCTGGGCGGAGTACGACTTCTGGGGGGAGGGGCGCACGCTGAACGACCTCGAGATCGGCACGTCCTCGGGCGGGTTCCTCGACGTGACCCCGCTCTGGGACGGGACTTCGCTGCGCACGACGGCCCCGGCGGCCCGGCGGGGCGGCCCGGAGCTGCCCGAGTCCGTGACGGCGCTCATGGACGAAGCCTACCGCGTGCGCGCGCAGGGGGACTCGGCCGCCGCCACGGCCGCGCTGCGCGCGGCGCTCCCGCTGGCCCTCACGTCCGACGAGCGCGGGCTCGCCTACGGGGCGAGCGGGCGGTTCCTCAGCCACGCGGCGGTGCCCGGGCTGGAGGCCTACCTCGGCACGCGGACGCGGCCCGGCGACGCCGCACGCCCCTGGGCACTCGCGGCGCTCCTGTCGGCGTACGCGGCGCAGGACCGGACGGCGGAGGCGTGGGCGGTGGCGCGGACGCTGGCGACGGAGTACGCCGGGAGCGACCACGCGCTGGCGGGGCTGGCGATGACGGTGCGGCTGGCGGCGGAGGCGGGGGACCTCGCCTCCGCCGAGGAGGCGCTGGCGGGGCTCCGGGAGGGATGGCCGGCGCTGGTGGAGACGGAGGCGGCTGAGGCGATCGTGTGGCGGCTGCGGGGCGATGGTGCGGGGGTACGGATGGACGGCCCGGCGAGCGCCGCTGCGACGGGGAACATGACTGGCTTCCGGCTACTCGGTGCCCGGCCGAACCCGTTCCGGGGGCGGGCGGTGGTGCCGTTCGAGGTGCCGGAGGCGGCGCAGGTCCGGGTGTCGGTATACGACGTGCTGGGGCGCGAGGTGGCTGTGCTGGCCGACGGCCGGTTCGAGGCGGGCCGCTACGAGGCCACGCTCGACGGGGCCGGTCTCGCCGCCGGGCTCTACCTCGTCCGGGCGACGGTCGTGGCGGGGGACGCCGAGAGTCGGTACGTCTCGCGCGTGACGGTGCTGAGGTAGCCGTGCGCTGCGCCGCCCTCATACTCGCGTCGCTGCTGGGCGCGGCGAGGCTCGCGCCGCCTGTGCAGGGCCGAGCCGAAGCCGTTGCAAGCGACACCCTCGTCTTCGAGCGTGTGGGGGACCGGCCCATCGACGCCGACGACCTCGCCTTCGACAGCGACAGCGCGCTCTGGGCTACGGCCGACCGGGTCTACCGCCTCCCGCCCGGCGGCGATACATGGGAGGAGGTGTCGGACCCCCCAGGGGCGTATCAGTACGTCCTCCCACTCTCCCCCGACACCCTGTTCATCAGCTTCAACGCCGTGCGCCGCTCGCTCGACGGGGGCCAGACGTGGACCGAGGTCTACGACGAGGGCGAGGCGCTCTACGAGGCGCCGCTCTCCGGCGTCCTCCTCACCGGCATGCGCGTCGGGAGCGGCGTCGCGTACTCCCACGACCGCGGGGCGACGTGGCAGCCGGGCGAGATCGAGACGGGGACGTGGGTGCCCGTAGCCGAGGCGTTCGCGGAGCTCCCCGAGGGGCACACGCACGCCGGCCGCGTCGTCGCCGCGTGCTGGGCCGGCCTCTCGTACTCCGACGACGGGGGGGTGACGTGGGAGAAGTCGAGCCTGTGGACCGACGGCGGGCGCTACCACGCCTACAGCGTGACCGTCGGCGTGGACGGCCGGGTCTACGCCGCGCTCTACGAGGTGGGCGTGACGGGGCTCCAGATCGCCGCGAGCGCCGACGGGGGCCAGACGTACGAGGTGGTCTACCGGTACGACCACATCACGGGGGTGGGCGTGCGGATCGTGGCGCTCCCCGGCGGTCTGAACCCGGCGGTGGGGGTGCTCGTGACGGTGGAGTACGACGGGTCGGTGCGGCGGAGCGACGACGGGGGCGAGACGTGGCGGCAGGTGGGGCAGGTCCCGTTTGCGTACGCGTTCCCGTCGAGCCACCACAACGACACGATCCTCGGGCCGGACGGTCGGCTCTACGTGGCGGCGGGGCGGACGGGGCCGGAGCGGGAGTGGGTGTACCGGACGGTGGGGCCGGTCGTGACGGCGGAGGAGCCGGGAGGTCCTGAAGATGAGACGGGGGTGCGGCTGGAGGTGGCGCCGAACCCACTTCGCGGCGTCGCCGAAATGACGTACACGCTGCCGGCGGCGGCGCGCGTACGGGTGGCGGTGTACGACGTGCTCGGTCGGGCCGTGGCTGTGCTGGCCGAGGGGGCCTACGCCGCCGGGCGGCACCCCCTCCATCTCGACGCCTCGGCCTTGGCCCCCGGCGTGTACGCCCTCCGTCTCAGTGCGGGGGAAGAGGCTCTCACGCGCCGGTTCACCGTCGTCCGCTGAGGCCCGGTGTCTCGCGCGAGACGGCAGGGGCCAATAGAAAGCCCTCCGGTAACGATCCTGTTACCGGAGGGCTGGCTGAGTAGCGGGGGCGGGATTCGAACCCGCGATCTTCGGGTTATGAGCCCGACGAGATACCACTTCTCCACCCCGCAGTGGGGACGACCAATATACGGGTCCGAGGGGGGCGGCCCCAAGCTGCACAGACCAAGGGCGTGTGAAA
>DATGQT010000289.1:0-4024 GCA_035304085.1 Rubricoccaceae bacterium | reverse complement strand
GACGACGGCCTCTTGCCCCGCCACCGCCGCGCGGACGGCCGCGGCGTCGAAGAGGTCCACCGACATGGGCCGCGCGCCGGCCCGTTCGAGCACCGCTGCCTTCTCCGGAGTCCGCGCGACGGCCGTGACCTCGTGGCCCGTTCCCGTGAGGAGGGGGACGACGTGCTTCCCGAGGGCGCCCGTAGCGCCTGCGACGAAGATCTTCATGGCTGAACTCCTAGATTCCTGCCCCGCCCGTCACTTCGAGCGTGTGCCCCGTCACGTAGGCGGCCAGGGGCGAGGCCATCAGCACGATGCCGCCGGCGGCCTCCTCGGCGGTGCCGGGGCGGCCGAGCGGGTTGCCCGTGAACGCCCGCCCGCGCGCCGCCTCGGGGATCCCCTGCACCACCTCGTGGCCCGCCACCGAGACCACCTCGCCCTCCTCCTTCGGCCGCGTCATCCGCGTGTCGATGAACCCGAAGGCGACGGCGTTGCAGCGGACGCCGAACCGGCCCCACTCCTTCGCCACCGTCTTCGTCAGCCCCACCACGCCCATCTTGGCCGTGGCGTAGTTGGCCTGTCCCACGTTCCCGTGCAGCCCCGAGGTGGACGAGACGTTGACGATCACGCGGTTCTCCGAGAACGGCTGCCCGGCCTCGAGCTCGGCCTTGGCCGGCGCGCGGAGGTGCTTCGCCGCCGCGCGGATCATGCGGAACGGCGCGAACGTGTGGACCTCCAGCACGCGGAGCCACTGCTCGTCGGTCATCGTGTGGATCATCCCGTCCCACAGGAAGCCGGCGTTGTTGACGAGCACGTTGAGCTTGCCGAACCGCGCGACGGCCTCGTCCAGCAGCCTCTCCGGGAAGCCGTCCTCGGTCACGCTGCCGGGGACGGCGAGGGCCGCGCCGCCCTCGGCCTCGATGGCCTCGGCCGTCTCGCGCGCCGGCCCCTCGTCGAGGTCGTTGACGACGACGGCGCCGCCGAGGCGGGCGAACAGCCGCGCCGCCGCCGCGCCGATCCCGCGGCCCGCTCCGGTGATGACGACGACCTGGTTCTCGAAGAGCTGCATGGGGGTGGGGTCCGTTGTCCGTGGTCCGTAGGATACGCTCCGGCAGGGTGGCGGCGATGGACGACGGACTACGGACCACGGACCAGCAACGTCAGCGCGTCGGCCACGAGGGCGGGCTTCTCCTCGCCTTCGATCTCGACCGTGTTCCGCGTCGTCACCAGCACGCCGTCGCCCTTCGGTTGCGCGTCGAGGAGCTCGACGCGGGCGCGGACGCGGGCGCCGGCCTTCACCGGCGCGAGGAAGCGGATCCGGTCGTACCCGTAGTTGAGCACGCGCCCGACGCCCCCGGGCACGACGCCGACCTCGGCGCGCATCGCCGGGAGGAGCGAGAGGGTGAGGAGGCCGTGGGCGATGGTGGCGCCGTGGGGGCTCTCGTGGCGGGCGCGCTCGACGTCCACGTGGATCCACTGGTGGTCGCCCGTCACGTCGGCGAAGGCGTCGATGGTCGCCTGGTCCACGGTGCGCCAGCCCGAGACGCCCAGCTCGCGGCCGACGTGCTCGGCGAGGGTGTCGAGGGTGTAGCCTTCGGGCATGGTCCCAGCGGCGGTCTGCGGTCGGCCTTCCGCCGTCAGTACAGGCTCATGTTGAAGACGGGGCGGTGCTTCTTCACCACGGGGTCGTCCTCGCCGAGGACCTGGAAGAGCGCCACGGCCGCCTTCCGCGCGCCGTCGTCGTCGTAGGCGCGGTCGCGTTGGAGGACGGCGATGAACCCTCCGAGGGCGGCGTCGAAGTCGCCGGACGCGAGGGCGGCGAGGGCGTCGGCGTAGCGGTCGCGCACGGGGCCTTCGGGGAGGTCGGCCGCGTCGCGCTGGAGGAGGGCGGCGAGGTGGCGGATGGGCTCGGCCTCGGGGGCGAAGAGCCCGGCGGCCAGCTGGTCGGCGCGGGCGGGGTCGTCGAAGACGACGAGGCGGGCGAGGCCGAGGCGGGCCTCCTCCGCGACGGACCCCTCGGACTCCTCCGCGAGCACGGCCTCGAAGGCGGCGCGGGCGGCGGCGCGGTCGCCGGAGGCGAGGGCCGCCCGCGCCCGCGCGAGGTGCTCCTTCGCCGCGCTCGGCAGGTGCTCGTCGAGCCACTGCCGCACGGCGTACTCCGGCAGCGCCCCCGTGAACTCGGCCGCGACGGCGCCATCGACGAACAGCTTGACGGCGGGGATGCCGCGGATGCCGTAGCGCTGCATCAGCTCCGGGTGCTCGTCGGTGTTGACCTTGGCGAGGGCCCAGCGGTCGCCGGCCGCGGCGGCCAGGCGCTCGAGGACGGGGCCGAGGACGAGGCACGGCCCGCACCACGGCGCCCAGAAGTCCACGAGCACGGGCCGCCGCCGGCTCGCCTCGATGACGTCCTGCTGGAAGTCGGTGATCTCGTGGTCGGCGGTGGCCGGCCCTGTGGGCGGGATCTGCGACATGGCGAAGAAGCGGGGAAGGACGGGGGCGGGATACGGGGCCGGGTAACTTCGGCGTGCCCGCAGCGTTGGCTCAGGCGCCCCTCTTTCCGACCGAGTCCGTCCGTTGTTCCCCCGCCCACTCATGCGCTGCGCGCTGCTGCTGACCTTCCTCGCGGCTTCGGCTGCCGGCTGCGCCGGCTCCCGGACCGCCCCCGGCCGGGCCGCCTACGACCCGGCGTCCGACTCCCTCCGCTACCCCGGCGAGGTCCACCTCCGCAACGTCCGCCAGCTCACCTTCGGCGGCAACAACGCCGAGGCGTACTGGAGCTTCGACGACGAGCGGCTCATCTTCCAGAGCGACTGGGACGCCATCAACCCGCAGGGGTGCGACCAGCAGTTCGTCATGGATGCCGCGCCCGGCACGGGCTACACGCTCGTCTCCACGGGCCGCGGGCGGACGACCTGCGGCTACTTCCTCCCCGACGGCCGCATCATCTACGCCTCGACCCACGCCGCGGGCCCCGAGTGCCCCACGCCCGCCTCGTCCACGATGGGCCGCTACGTGTGGTCCATCTTCCCCGAGTTCGACATCTACGTCGCCGAGGCCGACGGCGCCAACCCGGAGGTGCTCATCGGCGGGCCGGGCTACGACGCCGAGGCGACGGTCAGCCCCGACGGTCGCTACGTCGTCTTCACCTCCACGCGCGACGGCGACCTCGACCTCTACCGCTACGAGCTCGCCACGGGCGAGGTCCTCCGCCTCACGGACACCCTCGGCTACGACGGCGGCGCCTTCTTCTCGCCCGACGGCTCCCGGATCGTCTGGCGCGCCTCCCGGCCCACCGGCGAGGAGGCCGCGCGCTACCAGGCGCTCCTCGCCGAGGACGCCGTCGAGCCCGGCGAGCTCGACCTCTACGTAGCCGACGCCGACGGCGCCAACGTGCGGCGGGTCACCGACCTCCCCGGCGCCAACTGGGCCCCGTTCTTCCACCCCTCGGGCGAGAAGATCCTCTTCGCCTCGAACCACCACGCCCTCGACGGCCCCGGCGGCGGGCGCGAGTTCGCGCTGTTCCTCATCAACCTCGACGGCACCGGGCTCACGCAGGTCACCCACTCCGGCACCTTCGACGCCTTCCCGATGTTCTCCTTCGACGGCACCCGCCTCGTCTTCGCCTCGAACCGCCGCGCCGACCGCCAGGTGAGCCGCGACACCAACGTGTTCGTGGCCGACTGGGTGGAGGTGCCGGAGGCGGTGGACGTGGAGTTCCAGACGCTCCCGGCCCGATGAAACGCCCCGCGCTCCTGCTCCTCCTTCTGCTCGCCGCCGGCTGCGCCGAGCGTCCGGCCGAGGTCGAAGATCCCGCGCGCGAGGAGGCCCCGCCCGCCGAGGAGACGAGCGTCAGCTACACCGTACGGGGCGTCTTCCTCGCATCGCTCTACGACGGGCAGGCCGCCACCGTGCGCCACGGAGAGGTCCCCGACCTCATGCCGGCCATGACGATGGGCCTCCGCCTCGCCGACCCCGCCCTCCTCGACGGCCTCGCCCCCGGCGACGCGATCCGCTTCCGCCTGGAGGACCGGGGGAACGGCATGGA
>DATGQT010000288.1:0-25638 GCA_035304085.1 Rubricoccaceae bacterium | reverse complement strand
CTGGCGGATCGAGTCGGCCCGGGCGTCGAGGCGGGCGCGGAGCTCGGCCGAGGTCGGCGAGGGGTACGTCGGGGTGTCGGCCATCAGGAGGTCTTCTTCGGGCGGTCGGACGGGGGCGGCGTCGGCTTCAGGACGAGGAAGGACATCACGGCGACGGCGATCAACAGCAACGTGACGATGAGGAAGCCCCAGAAGGGATGGCCGAGCCACCAGCCGAGGCCGAGGGCGAGGGTGACGAGAAGGAAGAAGGCGCCGAGCGCCGCGAACAGGCCCACCGCCGCGCCCATCTTCCCCTGAGCGACGCGGAACTCGACCTGCTCCATGATCTCCGTCTGGACCAGTGCGATCCGCAGTTCGACCCACTCCCGGAGGTCCTCGCTCAGCCCCGTCAGCGCGTCGCCGATGCGGGCGACCTTCCCCTTGTGCTCGGGCAGCCGCCGCGCGACGGGCGCCGGCGGGCGGGAGGGGTCGGGGATGGCGGGCTCACGGACGGGGGCGGGCAGCGGGGCCGGCAGGGCGGGCGGCGGGCTCGACGGCATCCGGTGCGGCGCCCGTCCGTCGGAGGGGACGACGCCCACGGGCGGGAGGGCGGCGGTGTCGCGGGGGTCAGGCATGGAGAGGAGACGGGGCGAGAAGAGGGGCTTCGGCCTCAGCATACTGCACAGGTCGGACTTTGTTTTTCCCCGCTGGCAGGCCCGGGAATCGCGCCCGCTGCTCGCGCGTACAGGACGGCCCCTCGCCCGCGCCTCCGCTTCATGCCCAAGGTCACCGCCCACCCGACGCCGAACCCCCACAGCCTCAAGTTCACGCGCGACGGCGCCCGCTTCGTCGCCTCCGGCTTCGTCGCGTTCGGCGCGGCCGAGGAGGCGGCAGGCGACCCCCTCGGCTCGGCCCTCTTCGCCGTCCGCGGCGTCGCCAACGTCTTCATCGTGCCCGAGTTCGTGACGGTGACGAAGCACCCGGCGGCGAGCTGGGACCAGCTCGTCCCCTCCATCGAGCGCATCCTGGCCGAGCACACGGCCTCAGCCGAGGCCGAGTAGGTCGAACGGGTCCCTGCCCTCCAGGCGCGGCCTGTGCGCGTCGCCCGGGACGGCCGTTGGCCCGTCCCACCCCAGACGCTTCGCCACGCGCGGCGCCGCCACGACGAGCCCGACGCGGGCCTCACCCAGCCACGTGCGGACCTCGTCGAGGCCCCGGTACTCGCTCCAGCGGAGGTGCCCTGCCGGCTGCGGCTCGGGCGCGCCCCGGCTGACGAGGAACCCCGGGCCCCAGGCGTGGGAGGTGCCGGCGGCCTCGAGGAACGCGCGCGGCATCTGGAGCCGGCCGTCGAGCGGGGGCGGCGCGGGGAACAGCTCGCGGAAGCCGGAGAGGGCGTCGAGCAGCGGGTCGGGCGAGGTGCCCTCGGGCGCCCAGAGAACGCGGACGCGCCGACGCGCCTCGGCGTACAGGAGCGCGTCCTCGGCCAGCCCGATCCGCTCGTCGGCCGCCTCCTTCCCGTCCGTCACGGCCACGGTGAGTCCCTCCCCCCGCAGCCGCCGACGCGCGGCGCCGACGCCGGCCTCGTCGCAGCGCGCTTCGAGCCGTCCCATCGCCTCGTCGGTGCCGGCGCCGAGGACGATGTCGCTACCCTCGGGCGGCGTCTCCCAATCCTCGAACCGGACGTCGAGCGACGGGTCGTGCTGCCGGACCTCCTCGAAGAACGCCGGGAGGAAGAAGGGCGACGTCTCCGGCTGTCGCACGACCGCGCGGTGGCCGCTCAGGGCGACGGCGAGCACGTCGCGCCAGCCGGCCAGCGGCTCGGGGTCACCGGCCCACACGGCTACGCGTGCGGACTCGGTCGCCTCGTACCTCCCCACCCAGCGGCGGAGCGACACCTCGGCCGCCGCGTGCATGGCCTGGTTGACGGCGAAGGCGAGGGCCTCGGCGGTGTAGAGGTCGTGGTGCGCGAGGGTGCGGCGGGCGGCCTCGGCGCGGGCGGAGTGCTCCGGGTCGCGCCACGCGCGGGCCGTAGCGGCGAGGGCGGCGATCCGTTCGTCGAGGTCGCTCACGCCTCGGCCTCCGCCTTCGCCACGGCCGCGCCGGACAGGATCAGGTCGGCCGCCCTCTCGGCGATCATCGTGACGGGCGCGTTCGTGTTGCCGTTGACGATCTCGGGCATGACCGAGGCGTCCACCACGCGGAGGCGCTCGACGCCGCGCACGCGGAGGTCGAGGTCCACCACGGCGTCCTCGTCCGGCCCCATGCGGCAGGTGCCGACGGGGTGGTAGAGCGTCTCGGCCGTCTCGCGGACGTACCGCGCGACCTCCTCGTCGGTGCGGATGTCCGGGCCGGGCGTCAGCTCCTCGCCGCGCACGTCGTCGTAGGCCGGCTGGGCGACGATCTCGCGGGCCAGCTCGATCCCGCGCACGAGCGTCTCGATGTCGTGCTCGTCGGCGAGGTAGTTCGGGTCGATGGCCGGCGGCGCGAAGGGGTCGGCCGAGCGGAGGAAGAGGCGCCCGCGCGTGGCCGTGCGGACGAGCGTGGGGCCGAGGGAGAACCCGTGCTCGGTGGGCCGCTCCAGCCCGTGCGCGGCGAAGAGGACGGGGGCGCAGTGGAACTGGAGGTCGGGCGTGGGGCCGGGCCGGGTGAAGGCGAAGGCGCCGGCCTCGGCGACGTTCGACGTGAGCAGCCCGCGCCGGAAGGCGAGGTAGCGCGCCACGCTCATGGGCGACTCGGCGGCGTAGAGCGTGCCGCCGACCCGGCTCCGGTAGCGCACGCCGGTGATGAGGTGGTCCTGGAGGTTCTCCCCCACCTCGGGCCGGTCGGCCACGACGCCGAGGCCGAGGGCGCGGAGGTCCTCGGCGGGGCCGACGCCGGAGAGCATGAGGAGCTGGGGCGTGTTGATGGCGCCGCCGCAGAGGAGCACCTCGGAGGCCGCCCCGGCCCGCTCGGTCTTCCCGTCACGGACGTACTCGACGCCCACGGCGCGGGTGCCGTCGAAGAGGACGCACGTGGCGTGGGCGCCGGTGAGGACGGTGAGGTTCTTCCGGTCGCTCACCGGCTTGAGGAAGGCCGCCGCCGCCGAGAGCCGCCGGCCGCCGCGCTGGTTGAGCTGGTAGAGCCCGGCCCCCTCCTGCTCGGCCCCGTTGAAGTCGGCGTTGCGCGGCAGCCCCGCCTCTACGGCGGCCTCGACGAAGACGAGGCTGAGGGGGTTGGGATCGCGCGGGTCCTCGACGCGCAGCGGCCCGCCGACGCCGTGGTAGGCGTCGGCCCCGCGGGCGTTGTCCTCGGAGCGCTTGAAGTAGGGCAGGACGCCCTCGTAGTCCCAGCCCGCGCAGCCGGCCTCGGCCCAGCCGTCGTAGTCCGCCCGGTGGCCGCGGACGTAGATCATGGCGTTGATGGCGGAGGAGCCGCCGAGGACCTTCCCGCGGGGCCAGAACAGCGCGCGCCCGGCGAGGCGCGGCTGCGGCTCGGTGTAGTAGGCCCAGTCCACCTCCGTCTGGAACAGCCGGCTGAAGGCGGCGGGGATCTCGATCTCGGGGCGGGTGTCCGGCCCGCCCGCTTCGAGGAGGAGGACGCGCGCGGCGGGGTCGGCGCTGAGGCGGTGGGCCAGCACGCACCCCGCCGTGCCGGCACCGACGATGACGTAGTCGTACATGGGGGACCTCGGGCGGTGGCGAGCGTGCCCAGGAGGCCGCGCCGCTCGCCGTTTCGGGCAACGTAGCCTCGGCGCGTGTGGGGAGCAACCCGCTTCAGACTGCCAGGGAGTACCCGGCGCAGGCGATCAGCCGAGGAGGACCGGCGCTGTAGTTTCCGGCCATGAAGCCCGCCCTCTACCTCGAAACTTCCGTCATCGGCTACCTCACCTCCCGGATCAGCCGCGACCTCGTGACGGCAGCCCGGCAGCGAATCACGCGGGAGTGGTGGGAGACGCGCCGCGACACGTACGAGGTCTTCGTCTCCCCCTTCGTCCTTGATGAGACCGAGGCGGGGGATGCCAGAGCGGCCGCCGAGCGCGCGACAGTCCTGGTCGGTCTACCCACCCTCGTCCCGGACGAGCGGGCCGACCGGCTGGCGGAGCGGCTGATGAGGGAAGTCCCGCTTCCGGCGAAGGCTGCCGTAGACGCGGCCCACATCGCCACCGCCGCCACGAGCGGCATGGTGTTCCTCGTGACGTGGAACTTCAAGCACATCGCCAACGCTGCGCTCCGGGATCGGATTGAGGCGGTGTGCCGTTCGAGCGGGTACAAGCCGCCGGTGATCTGCACGCCCGAGGAACTGCTCGGGGCGTAATGCCATGCCACACGAGGAGCCGATTCAGGACGAGGTGATGCGAGAGGTCCGCGCCATCCGCGAGGCGTATGCGGCGCGGTTCGACTACGACGTCCGCGCCCTCTTCGAGCACGCCCGTCGGCGGGTGCAGCAGAGCGATCGGGAGGTCGTGCGGCGTGAACCGAGGCGTGTGGAGGAGACCGCGCCGTTGCCGGATCCATAGGGCTCCTCAACCCTCACTGCACCCGGAGTGCCGGCACGACGGCGCACCGGAACGCGGTCGTTCTCGACCCCTCACCCCGCGAAGCGTGGCCAGCCGTCGGCGTCGAGGGTGACGGCGGCGGTGCCGCGGAGGAGGCCGAGGAGGGCGTCGCCGGCGAACGTGCGGCGCCAGCCGCGCAGCACCTCGTGCGCGGCGGGGTCGGCGTCGGGGCCGCTCTCGGCGAGGGCGCGGAGGTCGGCCTTCGTCGCCACGAGGCCGGGGTCCACCGCCTCGCGCGTGCAGTGGCCGGCGAGGGCGGCCTGGAGCAGCGCCGTCACGGCCAGGAGGCGGTCCTCGTCCTCCGGCCGCTCGGGGCGCTGCGGGCGCGCCTCGGGCGGGAGCGCCCGGCCGCGGCGGACGGCCCCGAGGAGGTCCTCGGCGTGGCGGCGCAGCACCTTCTCGGGCGTGCCCCGGATGCTGAGCGCCTCGATCCGCTCCGGGAGCAGGCGGGCCGTCTCGACGAGCACCTCGTCGTCGAGGACGCGGCGGCGGGGGAGGTCGCGGCGGCGGGCCTCGCGCTCGCGCCAGACGACGAGCTCGCGGAGGACGGCGCGCTGGAGCGGCGAGAAGCCGCCGATGCCGCGCCCCTTCACGCGGTCGGCGAGGTCCTCGGGCTCGGCCTCCTCGTAGCGCGCGGGGGCGTCGTAGCGGCGCATCTCCTCCTCGACCCACGCCCGCCGCCCCAGCGCCTCGGCGCGTTCGAGGAGAACGCGCCGGGCCGGGAGCATGTAGCGGACGTCGTCCTCGGCGTAGGCCGTCTGCTCCGCGCTCAGCGGGCGCTTGAGCCAGTTCGAGCGCGTGGCCCCCTTCGGCAGCGACACGCCGAGGGTCTCGACGAAGAGGTCCTGCAACGAGAGCGTGGCCGAGAGGCCGACGAAGCCCGCCGCGCGCTGGGTGTCGAAGACGTTCTTCGGGCTCGCGCCGGTGGCGCGGCGGAGGATGGTGAGGTCCTGCCCCGCGTCGTGGAGCACCTTGACGACGGCGGCGTCGGCGAGGAGGGCGCCGAGCGGCGTGAGGTCGAGGGCGGCGGCGTCGAGGAGGTGGACGTCGTCCTCGGCGAGGGCGAGCTGGACGACGCCGAGGCGGGGGTAGTACGTCCGCTCCCACACGAACTCGGTGTCGAGGGCGACGGCCTCGGCCGCGCGGGCGCGGGCGACGAGCGCGGCGAGCTCCTGCTGCGTGGTGATCATTCGGGGGCTGCTGTGGCTGGCGTGCGACGCCTTACGACCGCCCCCCTCGGGGGGCTGTCGCCGAAGGCGACTGGGGGGGTACAGGAACTACGCGGGGCATACCGAACGCGAGCAACCCCCTCCGCCCCGCTCCGCGGGGCACCTCCCCCAGGGGAGGAGTTCTCCGCCTCCATCACGTAATCACGAGCCGCCACGCTTGATGGTGCAGCCGAGGGCGTTGGTGGACTGCACCTCGACCTCGCGCCCGGCCAGCACGAGGTCCATCGCGTCGCGGAGGTACGGGTGCTCGACGCGCGCGGGGTCGGCGGGGCTGCTGTCGAGGGCGCCCCGGTAGCGGAGGACCATCCCGGCGTCGAAGAAGAACACCTCCGGGGCGGTCCGCGCGCCGAGGGCGTCGGCGAGGCGGCCGCCCTCGTCCACGGCGTAGGGGAACGGGAAGCCCGCGCGGTCGGCCGTCAGCCGCATCGTCGCCACGTCCTCGTCCGGGAAGCGCGTGGAGTCGTTGGCGTTGACGGCGAGGAAGGCGATGCCGGCCGGGGCGTAGTCGCGGGCGAGGGCGACGAGGCGCTCGGCGTAGCGGTCGGTCCACGGGCAGACGTTGCTCCAGAAGACGACGACGAGGCCGTGCTCGCCGGCGAGGCCGGAGGGGGTGACGGTGCCGCCGGCGGCGCTCGTGAGCGAGAAGGCGGCCTCGGGGAGCGGCTGGCCCACCTGGAGTTGGGCCGAGGCCGGCGCGGCGAGGCCGGCGAGGAGGAACAGGAGGACGAGGGTCTTCATGGAGAAGAGGGAGAGCGGGAGAGAGGGGGAAAGGGGGAGGGCGTACGATCACCCTTTCTCCCATTCCCCCTTTCTTCCTTTCGCTCCCAGCAGGTGGCGGTGTGCGGGGCCTGTAAACGGCGCCGTGGGCGTTCGGCTCCGGCGGCCCGTCGTTAGCCGGCGGCGGCCGTCTCGCCCGCGGCGGCCAGCACCCGCTGCACCTTCGCGTCGAGGAAGTCGTAGTTGACCGTGCCCTCCCAGAAGTCGCGGAGCTCGCCGTCGGGGCCGTAGATGAGGGTGACGGGGATGCCGTAAGCCCACCGGTTCGGCGCGGCGAGGGCGGCCACGATGTCGGTCCCCTCCGCCGTGAGGTACGTCCGCCCGCTCACGCCGTGCTCGACGAGGAACTGCTGGACGCGCGCGAGGTCGCCCGACTCGTCCACCGACAGGAAGCGCACGGCGACGCCCTCGCCGGCCTTGTCGCGGCTGTAGCGGACGAACTCTGGGAACTCGACGCGGCAGGGCCCGCACCACGTCGCCCACACGTTGAGGACGACGGCGTCGGCGTCGAGCGCGCGGATCTCCTCCTGGAGGCCGTCGGCGGTGATGGAGACGAGCCGCGGGGGCTCGCCGGTCGTGGTCGCGGCGGGGTCGGCCTCGGGGCCGGCGGGGGCCTCCTCGGAGGGGCCGCAGCCGGCGGCGAGGAAGGCGAGGGCGAGGACGGCGGCGAGGGTACGCATACGAGGTCGGGGAGTGCTGCGGCGGGGGAACGCGGCCGGGGCCGGAATGGTGCCCGGCGTCTCAGGGGAGCGGGTGATGGACGCGGCGAATCGGGTAAAGGCTCCCCGCGTGGAGCACCTCCTCGGGGAGCACCGCCCAGGCCACCACGCCGTCGTCGGAGCGGGGCTCGAGGAGCGTGAAGGCGAGGCGGCCGAGCGGCTGATTGAGGGGGACGTACTCGTAGGCCTCGCCGGCCGGGTCCGGCACGCCCTGCGGGGGCTGCCATCGGCCGTGCAGCGTGACGGCGCGGCGACCCTGGAACGCGCGCTCGGCCACCGACACGCTGTCTATCGCGAAGGCCTCGGCCGTGGCCGGGGCGACGGCGGGGCGGTGCCGGATGCCGTGGGCGTCGAGGAGGTCGAGCACCTCGGTCCGCGCGGCCGGCACGAGGTAGCCCGCCGGCGCCCGCTCCGTCTCGGTGGGCTCGAACCGGATGAACGCCGGCATCGCCTCGGGCAGCCGCACGTCGCGGCGCCGGAGCATCGGCTCGTTCGTGACGGGGTGGTAAACGGTGTCGGCCGCGCCGAGGAGGATCTCGACGGGGTCGAGCAGCGCCGCCCACGTCGCGCGCACCGCGAGGGTGTCGCCCACGACGGAGGCGGCGTCGGCGGCCTCGGTGAGGTCGCGGACCCGCCCGGCGTGCTCCCACGCGTAGTCCAGCACCTCCTCGACGAACAGCCGGCTCGCGGCGACGCGCTCGTCGAAGGGGGCGTAGCTGTAGACCTCGCTGAGGATGCCGAAGCGGTTGCGGAGGCCGGCGTAGTTGGTCCCGAAGCGGGGGCGGTAGTCGAACGAGTACCACCCTCGGGGGACGGTCACCGGCTCGCCGAAGGTGCCGGGCACGTTGCCGTAGTGGTAGAACGCCCACCCGGCCTCCACCTCCGCGCCCTCGGTGACGGCCGGGAGCCAGCGCTCCCACAGCTCTTCGTCGATCTCGCCGGGCGTATTGGGGTGAAGCGGCGGGGCGTAGGTGAGGTGGTAGGCCATCAGCGTCCCGTCCGTCGTGTGGAGGTCCACGACGACGTGGGGGTCGTAGGCGTTCATGAGGCCGACGAGCGCGCGCGACTCGGGCGCGGCGAGCTTGGTGAAGTCGCGGTTGAGGTCGAGCCCCTGCGCGTTCGTCCGCGTGCCCATCCCGCCGACGGGCCCGAGCTGGAGCGGGCGGTTGTCGTAGGCGATGCGCTCGTTGCCGTCGGCGTTGTAGATGGGGGCGGCGAGGAGGACGAGGGAGTCGGCCCAGGCGGCGAAGTCGCCGCGGGCGAGGTCGCGCAGGAGCGCGAGCAGGGCCTCCTTCCCGGCTACCTCGCCCGCGTGGATGTTGGCGAAGACGAGCACGCGCGTCTTGCCCGTGGCGCGGACGGCCTCGGGCGTCGCGGCCGGCGCGCCCCACACCGCCAGCGGGAGCGCCCGCCCCTCCACCGTCTCCCCGAACGTCGTCAGGTGGATGTCCTCGGAGGCCGCCGCGACGGCGTCGAGGAAGGCGCGGACCTCGGCGTAGCGGCTGGTCTCGGTGTAGCCGGAGGCCTCGGCGCGGGTGCGGAGGGTGTCGAGCGGCCCCGCCCCGCCGGTCGTCGCGGCCTCGCGCGGCGTGCCGCACCCGGCGGTGAGCAGGAGGGATGTCGTTGCAATAACGGGGAACAGGCGCATCACGGCGTAGGCGTCAGCCCGTGCGGCTCGTCGGCGGGGTCGGGGTACACGTCGGCGGGGCCGGCCGAGGGCGCGGCGCGCTCGACCTGCCGGGCCATCCAGCGGTTCAGCGCCACGAGCGCGGCCAGCGCGATCCCCCATTGCACGAGGCACGTCATCAGGCTGTAGGGGTTGAAGGGGTCGTACCACCGCCCCCCCTCGCCCAGGAAGCCCGGCGTCGTCGCCTGCCACCCCCACCACACGATCAGGACGATGGCCTGGAACGGGACGATCCACTTGATGAGGGCGTCCCACGCCGTCGGCAGGCGCCAGTCGGCCGGCGTGGCGACCTCCGCGTGGAGGCGGCGCGTGCCGTAGCGCCAGACGAGGAAGGCGATGAAGGCGCCCGAGATCATCAGCGCGACGCCCCAGACGAAGTCCTGGTTGCCGAGGACGTCGAGGTTCATCGCGCTCGGGAGCCCGACGAGGAAGCCGGCGACCGCGACGGAGAGCACCGCCCGCGTCCTCCGCACCCCCCAGTCGACGAGGGTGCGGACGGCGAGCTCGATCATGGAGACGAGCGACGTGAAGGCGGCGAAGGAGAGGCCGAGGAAGAAGAGCACGGCGAGGAGGCGGCCGAGCGGCATCTGCGCGAAGAGCTGGGGCATCCAGATGAACGTGAGGCCCGTCGAGGCCGGGCCGCTGTCCCGCATCACCCCCAGCACCTCGGCCGTCCCCATCCCCTGCGCGCCGAGCACGGCGAAGACGGTCCCGAAGATCATCGTCGCCGACAGGAGCGAGACCGTGTTGTTGCTGACGCCCGTGAGGACGGCGTTGCGGACGACGCCGTGCTCGCGCTGCATGTAGGCGGCGTAGGTGAGGATGAGCCCCCAGCCGGCGCCGGTGTCCCACGCGTTCTGCGTCAGCGCCTCCAGCCACGTCTTCGGGTCGGCCAGCACCGAGAGGTCCGGGGCGAAGAGGTAGGCGATCCCGGCCATCGCCCCGTCGAGCGTGAGCGCGCGGGCGACGCAGAGGACGACGATGCCGAGCAGCGTCGGGAGCAGGACGAGGCTGATCCGCTCGATGGCGCGCACGCCGCGGACGACGGCGAGGCCGCCGAGCCCCATCGTGAGGGCGAGGAAGAGGACCGGCAGGCCCGAGGCCTGGAACGCGTCCCACGACGCCCGCGCCGCCTCGTGGTCGTCGGGCAGCCCCCCGAAGAGGGCGCCGCCGAAGTAGTAGACGCACCACCCGTTGACGACGGCGTAGTAGCACATGATGGCCGCCGCGACGAAGCCCACGAAGGCGCCCATCCACGCGAGCCGCCCGCCCGAGAGCCGGCTGAAGGTGCCGACGACGCCCATCCGGCCCCGCTGCCCGAGCGCGTACTCGGCGATGATGAGCGGGATGCTCCAGACGAGCAGGAACACCGCCCACGCCACGAGGAACCCGCCGGCCCCGTCGTCCCCGCCGTTCTGCGCCACGATGCGCGGGAACCGCCAGATGTTGCCCGTGCCGACGGCGATGCCGAGGACGGAGAGGAAGAGGGCGATGCGAGAGGAGAAGCGCTGCGCCTCGGCACGGTTCGGGGCTTCCATTCGCGTTGCGGGTTGGGGGTTTGCGGGTCGATGGGATGTCGTTCGGAAGGGCAGAGCCCGGAAGCGCTAGGACCCGGTACCACGCAACCCTAGGAGGCCTCGTGCAGCGCCACCCAGGGCTGGGGCGCGGCGACTCCGGGGGGCGCATCAGGTTCGGGCGGCGCGGCGGGTGGCGGCGCTGCAGGCGCTTCTGGCGCTGCAGGCGCCTCGGGGAAGTAGTGGCGGCTGAGCTCGTCGGCGGCGTTGGCGTAGTCGCGCGCGCCGCGGGAGGCGACGTCGTGGTCGAAGACGGTGCGGCCGTCGTGGGTGGTCTCGGCGAGGGCGGCGCTCGTGCGGATGACGCTGCGCACGACGCGGTCGCCGTAGGTGTCGAGGAGGTAGCGGGCGTAGGAGGCGTGATCCCGCTTCCGGGCGTCCACCTGGGTGAGGAGGAACAGCGGCACCGCGAGGGCCGGGTTCAGCTTCTCGCGGACGAGCCGGGCCGTCTGCCACGTCTGCTCCGCCCCCACCACCGGCTGGTACTCGGGGGTGACGGGGATGAGGACGTGGTCGCTGGCCACGAGAGCGTTCATGGTGAACACCGAGAGCGCCGCGGCGGTGTCGAGGAAGAGGAGGTCGTAGTCGTGGCCCTGGGCGAGGGTCTCCTTGAGCCAGAACACGTCGGTCGGCTTCGTCAGCGCGCGCTGCGCCTTGTTCATGGCGCCCGAGGCCGGGAGGAGGTCGAACCCGCTGAGGCGGTGGGTCTCGAGCGCGCGGAGGTCGCCCTGCGGGTCGATCAGCGCGAGGGACGACCGCTCGGGCGGCGGCTCGGCCACGCCGAGCATCCGCGTCAGGAACGCCTGGGGGTCGAGGTCGACGACGAGGACGCGGCGGCCGGCGAGGCCGGCGGCGGCGGCGAGGTGGATGACCGTGGTGGTCTTCCCCGTGCCGCCCTTGTGGTTGCAGACGGTGACGACGGGCATAGGCAGCGCTCGGTGGCCCCGCACCCGCGCGGGACGGCGCGAAAATAGCACGCCCCCCCGACAGGGCCAACCGGACGGCGCGGGCGGCTCCGGCTGAGGACCGAACGGCAGACGGCTTTAGCCCCGCGATGCGCCCGCCGATACCCGGGTGTGACCGGACCGCGTCTCCCTGCATGCCGCCTCACCCCGCCCTCTTCCGCTTCCTCGACAAGCCGACCCGGGCGATGGGCGCCGGCGTGCTCCTCGCCCTCAGCATGCCGCCGCTGGGGCTCTACCCGCTGGCGTGGGTGGCCCTCGTCCCGCTCCTCGTCCGCTGGGAGTCGCTGAGGCACGGGTGGACGCTCTTCCGCGAGGCCTACGTCGCGTTCCTGTTCATGGCCGTCGGCGCGGGGTTCTGGGTGCTCTTCCACGCGTCGATGCGGGCGGCGCTGTTCGCGGGCCTCGGCCTCCTCCTCCTCCCCCTCCCTCACGCCGCGGCGTTCGCGCTGTCGAGCCTCGTGCGGGCGCGGTTCGGCCTCCTCGTCGGCCTCGCCGCGCTGGTGTGCAACGTGCTGGCGGTGGAGTACCTCGCGGCGCACCTGCCGGGCGGGCTCCCGTGGCTCCTCCTCGGCCACACCCAGGCCGGCGCCCTCGCGTTCAACCAGATCGCCGACCTCGGCGGCGTCGGGGGCCTCTCGCTCTTCGTCCTCGCCGCCAACTTCCTCGTCTACGCCGCCGTGCGGGTGGCGCCGCGGCCGGGCGTCCTCCCCGGCTGGCGGACCCTCCTCGCCCTCCTCTTCCTCGCCCTCCTCTCCGGGGTGGCCGTCTACGGCGACGAGCGGCGGGCGGCGATGGCCGTCCCCCGCGGCGAGCTCAGCGTCGCCGTCGTGCAGCCGGCCGAGCCGACGCGCGTCTGGGCCGACGCCACGGACTGGCAGCGCGTCGAGCGCCTCGCCACGCTCTCCGACCGCGTCCTCCTCGGCACCCCCGTGGACACGCCGGTCCACCGCACGGCCGACCGGCGGCGCATGCCGCGGATGGTGGTCTGGCCCGAGGCGGCGCTCCCCCCCTTCGCCGACGCCGCGGCCCGCGAGCGCCTCTACCTCCGCCTCGCCCGGTGGAGCACCGACCGGCGGGCGACCCTCCTGACGGGCGCGCTCGTCCAGCCCGCCCCCGGCGCGCCGCTCCACAACGCCGCCGTCTACCTCCGCCAGGGCCAGCCCGCCGGGGAGTACACGAAGGTCCACCTCACCCCGTTCGTCGAGCACCTCCCCCTCCTCGGCCACAGCCCCGTCCTCGACGCGATGACGCTGCCCGAGGAGGGCGGGCGGCTCGCGCGAGGGTACACGCCCGTCGTGTTCGAGGGCAACGGGTTCCGCGTCGGCGCCGTCATCGGGGACGAGGCGCTGCGGGGGGACCACGTCCGCCGGTTCGTGGACGACGGCGCCGACGTCGTCGTGGCGCTGGCGGACGCCGGGTGGTGGGGCCGCGCGATTGGGGGGCGCCAGCTCCTCGCGCTCGCGCGGCTGCGCGCCGTCGAGACGCGGCGGGCCGTCGTCGTGGCGACGGTCAGCGGCACCTCGGCCATCGTCTACCCCGACGGCCGCGTCGAGCGCCTGGCCGGGTGGATGGAGGAGGAGGCGGTCGAGCGGGTCGTCCCGCTCCAGCCCGACGCCACGCTCTACACCCACCACGGCGACTGGCCCGGGCGCTTCGCCCTCTTCGGCGCGGGGTGGTTCCTCGTCGTCCTCGGCGTGGCCACGGCCTTCTTCCGCCGGCCGGCCCCGGCGCCGAGGTACGGCGTGCGCCAGGCGGTCCTGTAGCGGAACGCCCGCGCGGGAATCCCGGACGGCCCGTGGGGCGTGAGGGGGCGGCATCCGCCCGCCGCCCATGCTCGCCCTCCGCGTCCCGTTCGTCCTCGCCTCCCGGTCGCCGCGCCGCCGCGCGCTCCTCGAGCGCCTCGGCCTCCCGTTCGACGTCCGCCCGAGCCCGTCGGGCGAGGCGTGGCCGGCGGGGATGGGGCCGGCCGAGGCCGTCGCGCAGATCGCCCTGGAGAAGGCCGAGGCCGTCGCCGAGGCCGCGCCCGAGGCGCTGACGCTCGGAGCCGACACCGTCGTCGTGCTCGACGGCGCGGTGCTGGGGAAGCCCGCCGACCCCGGCGAGGCCCGGGCGATGCTCCGCCGCCTCAGCGGCGCCACGCACACCGTCTACACCGGCCTCGCCCTCGTCCATCCCGCTTCCGGCCGCCGCGTCACCGCCCACGAGGCCACCGCCGTCACGTTCGCCCCCCTCACCGACGCCGAGGTCGCCCGCTACGTCGCCACCGGGGCGCCGCTCGACAAGGCGGGCGCCTACGGGATCCAGGACGACCACGGCGCCCTCTTCGTCGCCCGCATCGAGGGGGACTACTACAACGTCGTCGGCCTCCCGCTGCACCGGCTCTACCGGACCCTCCGCGACCACTTCGCCGACCTCCTCGCCGGCTAGCCCGGTGCGATGGAACCCCCGCCGCGCTCGTCCGCTTCCACCACCCTCCGATCTGCCTTTCCCCACCACCCGCTCCCCCATGCGTCTCCCCGTCTTTCTCGCACTCGCCCTCTCATCTGCCCTCCTCGCCTGCGGCGACGACGCCCCCGGCGACGCCGCGGTCGAGGCGCCGCCGGCCGGGGTCGAGCCCGTCGCCACCGACGACCTCGTCACCGCCGCCACCGACGCCGGGCTCACGCGGCTCGTCGCGCTGGCGGACACGGCCGGCCTCCTCCCCACCCTCCGCGGCGAGGGCCCCTACACCGTCTTCGCCCCGACGAACGAGGCGTTCCAGGCGCTCCCGCAGAGCCTCCGCGACAGCCTCGCGCTCCCCGCCAACCGCGCCCGCCTCGAGCGCATCCTCCGCTACCACGTCGTCCCCGGCCGCATCGAGACGAACATGCTCCCGATGACGGTGGGGACGCTCGAAGGGGGCGAGCTCACGTTCGAGGCCAGCCCCGACGGCCACGTCGTCCGCGACGCGCAGGGGAACGCCGTGCGCGTGGTGACGCCCGACGTCAACGTGATGAACGGGGTGGTCCACGTGCTCGACGGCGTGCTGATGCCGGCGGATACGACGGATGGACGGTGAGACGGTGGGCGGTGACGGGCAAGCCGCCCCGGGACCACCCATCACAGATCACCCCTCCCCATGTCGCACTACGTCCGCCGCACGCCCGTCGGCGCGCCGGCCGCGGCGCTCGACCGCTGGCACGCCCGTCCGGGCGCGCTCGACCGGCTGACGCCGCCGTGGCAGGACGCCGAGGTCCTGGCGCACGAGGGGATCGAGCGGGGGGCGCGGGCGGTGATCCGCCTCGGGGTGGGGCCGGCGTCGGTGCGGTGGGTGGCCGAGCACGGCCCGCACGTCCCCGGCCGGGAGTTCTCGGACACCCAGACGGCGGGGCCGTTCGCCGCGTGGCGGCACGTCCACCGCTTCCTCCCCATCGGCGGCGACCGCTCGATCCTGGAGGACGAGGTGACGTACCGCCTCCCGCTCGGGCGGCTGAGCGCGCCGCTCGGGCCGCTCGTCCGACGCCGGCTCGACCGCCTCTTCGCCTACCGTCACCGCGTCACGAAGGCGGACGTCGAGCGACACCACGCCGCCGGGCTCGCCCCCCTCACGGTCGCCGTCACGGGGGCGTCGGGGCTGCTCGGGCGGGCTCTGGCGGCGTTCCTCCTGGCGGGCGGCCACCGGGTCGTGCGGCTCGTGCGCTCCCGCGAGGCCGCGGCCGCAGCGGACCGGAGCGCGGACGAGCGGGCCGTCTACTGGAACGTCGAGGCGGGCGAGATCGACCTCGCGGCGCTGGCCGCGGCGGCGCCGGACGTGGTCGTCCACCTCGCGGGGGAGTCGCCCTACGCGCTGCGCTGGACGAACGAAAAGCGGCGGCGCATCTGGGAGAGCCGGACGAAGGGGACGCAGCTGCTCGCCCGCGCCCTCGCGCACCTCGACCGCCCCCCGCGCCTCCTCCTCTCGGCCTCCGGCGCCGGCTACTACGGCGACCGCGGCTCGGACCGCCTCACCGAGTCCGACGGCCCCGGCGAGGGCTTCCTGCCGGCGCTGACGCGGGCGTGGGAGGCGTCCACGGCTGAGGCCGAGCGGGCGGGCATCCGCACGGCCCACCTCCGCCTCGGCGTCGTGCTCACGCCGGCGGGGGGCGTGCTCGACCTCGTCCTGCCGCTGTTCCGCGTCGGCCTCGGCGGCCACGTCGCCTCCGGGCGGCGGTTCATCCCGTGGATCGCCCTCGACGACGTGCTCTATGCCATTCTCCACCTGATCGGGCACGAGGTCGAGGGGCCGGTGAACGTGACGGCGCCGGTGCCCGTCACGGGGCGTCGGTTCGCCGAGGCGCTGGGCGGGGTGCTCCGCCGGCCGGCGCCGTGGCCCGTGCCCCGGCCGCTGCTCGCGCGGGCCGCGATGACGCGGGAGGCCGCGCTCCCGAGCGCGCGCGTGCTCCCGCAGCGCCTCCTCGACGGCGGCTTTACCTTCGCCTATCCCGACCTCGAAGGCGCCCTCCGCCACCTGCTGGGAGCGAAAGGGAGAAAGGGGGAATGGGAGAAAGGGTGATCGTACGCCCTCCCCCTTTCCCCCTCTCTCCCTCTCCCCCTTTCCCATGAAAACACTCCTCGTCCTCCTCCTCGCCCTCGCCGCGCTGCCCGCCCGCGCGCAGGCGCCCGGGGCCGACGCCGCGGCGGCCGACCTCCTCCCCTACCTCGAGGCGCCGGCCGTGCTGGCCGCCACGGCCGCCCTCCTCCACGCCGAGACGGGGCGGTACCCCGGCGAGCCCTTCGCGCTGCTCGGCGCGCCCGTGGCCGAGGGGACGGGGGCGCGGCAGGTGCGCCTCGCGCAGCTCGCGCTCTCGGCCGACGGCGACACCCTCCGCGCCGACTACGTCCTCACCCCCTCGCCCGAGGTGCCCGACGAGCGCACCGGCTCCTTCGCGCTCTTCCGCGAGGGCGACGGCTACACCGCCCGCGTCCTCCTCGACCTCCGCGCCGACCCCGACCAGCGCGACGCCGACCTCCCGCTCACGGAGCGGGGCGCGCTCGCCGTCCACCGCGCCTACGGGCGGCTCTGCCTCGACACCGCCCGCGTGCGCGCGCTGGCGGCGGAGGGGCGGCTCGCCGAGGCCGCGCCGTTCCTGAGCGGCGAGGCCATCGAGCTCACGTTCGTGCCGGTGGGCGGGGGGGCGCCCGTCGCCACGGCGACGCTGGCGCCGCCCGGCGCCGGCCCCTGATGCCATGCCCCGCTACGACGCGCTCGTCGTCGGCGGGGGGTTGGCGGGGCTCAGCTGCGCCCGCCGCCTCGCCGACCGCGGCCTCTCGGCGCGCCTCTTCGAGGCGTCCGACGCCGTCGGCGGGCGCGTCCGCACCGACCGGGAAGGGGGTTTCCTGCTCGACCGCGGCTTCCAGGTCTTCCTCACGGCCTACCCCGAGGCCCGGCGGCAGCTCGACTACGACGCGCTCGACCTCCGCCTCTTCGACGCCGGCGCGCTGGTCCGCCTGGGCCGCACGTTCGCCCGCGTGGCCGACCCCCTCCGGCACCCGCTCGACCTCCCGCGGACCCTCGCCGCGGGCGTCGGCGGCCTGGCCGACAAGCTGCGGGTGCTGCGGGTGCGGGCGGCGGTGACGGGCGGGCCGCCGGAGCGGCTGTGGGCCCGGCCCGAGTGCTCGGTGGAGGAGGCGCTCCGCGAGCGCTACGGGTTCTCGGAGGAGGTGGTGGACCGGCTCTTCCGGCCGCTCTTCGGGGGGATGCTGCTGGAGAAGGACCTGGAGCGCTCCAGCAGCCGCGCCTTCGAGTTCCTCTTCCGGATGTTCGCCGAGGGGAGGGCGGCGCTGCCGGCGGCGGGGATGCAGGCGATCCCGGAGCAGATCGCGGCGACGCTGCCGGCGGAGACCGTCCGCCTCAACACGCGCGTGGCCGAGGTCGCGCCGGGGTCCGTCGTGCTCGACGGCGGCGAGCGCGTCGCGGCGCGGGCGGTGGTGGTGGCGACGGACGGGCCCGAGGCGGCGTACCTCCTCGACGGCCTCGCCTCGCCCGGCTCCCGCGCGAGCACGACGGTCTACTGGGCCGCCGACGCCCCGCCGGTGGACCGCCCCGTGCTCGTGCTCGACGGCGAGGGCGCGGGCCCCGTCAACAGCGTGGCCGTCCTCAGCAACGTGGCACCGACGTACGCGCCGGAGGGGCAGGCGCTCGTGGCGGCCTCCATCGTGGGGAACCCGCCCCGGGCCGACGCCGAGGTGGAGGCGACGGCGCGGGCGCAGCTGCGGGGGTGGTTCGGCGCGGCCGTGGACGGGTGGCGGTTCCTCCGGCTCTACCGGATCCTCCACGCGCTCCCCGACCTCGCACGGCTCGACCCGCCCGAGCGCGCGCTCCGCCTCGCCGAGGGCCTCTACGTGGCGGGGGACTGGCGGCGGAACGGCTCGATCAACGGCGCCCTCGTGGCCGGCCGCCACGCCGCCGACGCCGTGCTCACCGACCTGGGGGCGTAATGGGGAGCCGTGGCCTGCCGGCCGGCACGGCAGGAGGCCCCTTACAGACGTTCGCAGGCTACTTACACCCGTTCGCGGGCCGCTTACGGGGAGTGTCAGGATGTTGTGTACGAGGCCGTCCCTGACGGACCTTCCTCTCGCTTCCACTGCTTGCGTCTGCTGACCTCCGAGATCGTGATCCGGCTCCTCTCCATGTTGCTCCTCGCCCTCGCGCTGGCCCCCGGCGCGGCGGCCCAGCCTGAGACCCTCCTCCTCCCCGGCGATCCCGACGTCTCCGACCGGTTCGGCAGCGCCGTCGCGATCTCGGGCGAGATCGCCGTCGTCGGCGCCTACGGGGACGACGGGGCGACGTTGAACGCCGGGGCGGCCTACGTCTTCCGCCGCACGGCCTCCGGCTGGGCGCAGGAGACCAAGCTCACCGCCGCCGACGCCCTCCCCGGCGCCCGGTTCGGTGATGCCGTCGCCGCCGAGGGCGACCGCGTCTTCGTCGGGGTCCCCAGAGACTCCGCCGCGTTCTACGGCGGCGGTGCCGTCTACGTCTTCGCCCGCGACGCCGGTACCGGCACGTGGGTGGAGGAGGCGAAGCTGCTCCCGAGCGACCTCGGCACGTCTTACAGGTTCGGGGTGGCGGTGGCGGTCGTGGGCGACCTCCTCGCCGTGGGCGCACCGCGCGCCACCGGGGCCGGGTTCGACACCGGCGCCGTCTACGTCTTCCGCCGCGACGCGACGAGCGGGGCGTGGGTGGAGGAGGCGAAGCTGTTCTCCGACACCATCGGGTTCGACAACGTGTTCGGGCTAGACCTCGCGCTGGCGTCGGGGCCGGCGGGCGAGTTCGTCGTCGCCAATGAAGCGCCGAAGTTCGATCGGTTCACGGCCTACGTCTTCGCACGGACGGGGGACCCCGATGGCCCGAACGGGGGGTGGGTCGAGGAGTTCGACCTCGGCACGCTCGTCCCGCCCGGGACATTCTTCGGCTCCGGCCCCGCCGTCAGCGCCGCCGGCCCGGACGTGTTCGCGCTCGTGGGGACGGACGTTGAGGGGGTGTACGCGTTCCACCGCGAGGGCGGATCGCGCGGCCCCATGTGGGTGGAGGAAGCGCTGCTCCCCCTCAGCATCTACGCGTCGGCCCTCGATGGCGCGGTCGCGCTCCTCGGCGATCCAGGCGACGACGACCCCGGTGTGGCCTACGTCTACGAGCGGACGGCCGATGCCGGCGGTGTCGTGTGGGTGGAGCGGGCGCAGCTGACCGCGAGTGACGGGGCAGGTAACGACGGCTTCGGGAGGGCGGTCGCCCTCGACGGGAAAACCGCCGTCGTCGGGGCGCCCCTCGCCGATCCAATGGGGTTGAGCGGGGCCGGGGCCTCCTACGCCTACGACCTCGCGCCGGTGCTGGACGCGGCGGAGCCGGCCCCGCCGGAGGAGGCCCTCGTGCTGCGAGTGTTCCCGAACCCCGCCGCGTCGTCGGGGCCTGTCACGCTTGCCTTCCGGCTGCCGGCGCCGTCGGCTGTTCGTGTCTCGGTCTACGATGTGCTCGGGCGGGAGATCGCCCTCGTGGAGGAGGGCACGCGCGCGGCAGGCACCCACCGCGTGCGCGTCGCAACGGCCGGTCTCACGGCGGGGGTCTACGTCGTCCGCGCAGTGATAGCAGAGGAGGGGAGCGCGACGACGCGGACGTTCACCCGCCGCCTCACGCTCCTTCGATAGCTGCCCGGGCGGTTGAAACCGTGTGCGCCCCGCCCGGCTCGGAGCCGGACGGGGCGCACGCACGCACGGGCGGAGGCACGTCAGTCCACAGGGACACGGATGCGCTGGCCGGGGTAGATCTTGTCCGGGTCCTTGATCACCTCGCGGTTGGCCTCGAACAGCTCCTGCCAGCGGTTGGCGTCGCCGTAGTACTCCTTCGCGATGCCGGAGAGGGTGTCGCCGGACTTGATGGTGTAGTAGCGCGCCCGGTAGCCGGTCGACTGTGCGGGGGCAGCGGCGGCGCCGGCGGCGGCGCCGGCCTGCTGTGCGGCCACGCGGAGGGCCTCGTCTTCGACCGCCTCGACGCCGCGGACGTTGCCGGCGATGAGGGTGGCCTTCTCCTTGGCGGCGTGGCTGGTGGCCTCGCCCTGGAGCGTGACGCGCCCGTCGTTGAACGTGACGCCGAGGTTGCGGATGTTGTTGCCGAGCTCGCGCTCGATCTCGGCCTTGATCTGCTCGGCCTCGTTGCCCTTGTTGCCGCCGAAGATGTCGCGTCCGGCGTCGCGGATGAAATCGAGGAGTCCCATGGGGAGAGGGGGTGGAGGGTGAGAGGAGGATGGAGGGGGGAGACGTGCGATCTACCCCCTCCACCCTCCTCCATCCCCATCGGTTCCCTTCCGTGACGCGTCACGTCATCACGCGTCAGATCGTGTGGGTTCGGCCCTCGTTCTGCTCGCGGAGCCAGTCGAGCAGCGGCTGGAAGTACTCCAGCATGGGGCGGGCCGTCATGGGCTCGCCGGTGGTGCGTCGGAGGAGCTCGTTGCCGTCGACGGTGCCGCCGACGGAGAGGATGGACTCGAGGAAGTCGCCCACGTCGGTGCGGCCGAAGTAGTTGGTGTCGCGGGGGTCCTCGTGGAGGATCTCGCGGGCGATGTGGTCGTGGAGCTGGAAGAGGATGACGTTGGAGAGCGCGTAGTCGTAGTACTGCGCGGGGTCGTCGTTGACGTGGGTCTTGGTGGCGGCGTCGTTGTAGGGGGCGCCGACGGCGGCGCGGGCGGGGTCGGGGGGGGCGATGCCCTGGTACTCCCGCTTCAGCTCCCACCAGCGGGCGTTCCACTGCTCGGGCGGGAGGTTCTCGGCGTAGAGGTCGTGCTCGAACTGCGTCATGACGCCGGCGCTCCAGGGGATGAAGACGACGTAGTTGAGGGCCTCCTGGAGGAGCCCCTGGATCGGGTCCGGCGCCGCGCCTTCGGGCGTGAGGCCGACGGCCTGCATGAACCGCGGCTGGAGCGCCGCCAGCCCCATGAGGCTGCCGACGGCCTCGTGGTAGGCGCGGTTGGCCCCCTCGCGCAGCACCAGCGGCACGTCGGGGTTCGTGTACGACATGTAGTAGTAGATGTGGCCGAGCTCGTGGTGGGTCGTCTCGTACCAGTCCCGGTTGGGCTCGACGGACATGAGGCTGCGCACGTCGCGGTCGAGGTCGAGGTGCCAGGCGCTCGCGTGGTTGTTCTTCTTGTAGTCGGCATCCTCCGGGAGTGGGTAGAGGCTGGAGCGCTCCCAGAACGAGTCCGGCAGTTCGTCGAAGCCGAGGGAGACGTAGAACCGTTCGGCCTGCTCGACGAGCCACTCCGGCCCGCGTGCCTCCAGCGCCGGGTCGATGTCGGCGCCCTCGACCGTCACCATCGCGATCCAGTCCTGGCCCCAGCGGTTGGGGAGCCAGTGGGCCGGGATGAGATCGGGGACGGGCTGGCCGTAGCGCTCGGCGAGCTCGTAGCGGGCCCACGTGTGGAGCTCGCGGTAGAGCGGGCGGAGCTCCTCGTTGAGCTGCTGCATGAGCGCGACCATCTCGTCGCTCGTCATGTCGTAGGCGGAGACCTGGTAGGCGAAGTAGTCGTCGTAGCCGAGGGCGCGGACGACGCCGTTGCGGAGGTCGCGGAGCCGCTCCAGGCCGGGCGTGAGCGTGGGGCCGACCTCCTTCGAGACCTCCCACGCCGCGCGGCGCTCGTCGAGGTCGGTGGACGCGCGGAGGATGCGGTCGAGGTCGTTGGTCGTGACCTCCTCGCCGTCGAGGACGTAGGTGAACCCGTAGAGGCGCTCGCTCTGCGCCGTCTCGGCGGCGATCCGCTCCGAGACGAGGTCGGCGACGGTCTGGGGTGCGGCGGCGGCGGCGTAGAGGATCGCTTCGAGCTGCATCACCTGGAGCGGAGTCAGCGCGTCGCGCTGTTCGAGGAAGTGCCGGGCACGCTCGATGTTCTCGACGGAGCCGGTGAAGGCGGCGAGCGCCTCGTCGGCCTCCTGCACGCGCCGGGCGTTGGTGTCGTCGCCCTCGACGATGCGGGTGTTGGCGTCCCACTGCGCGAGGGCCGACGCGTAGTAGAGCGGCTGGAGCTGCGAGGCGTAGCTGTCGAGGAAGGCCTGCGCCTCGACGCGCGCCTCGAAGATGTCGGTCGCGGGGGGAGCCGAGGGGTCGCCGGTCTGCGACGTCGACGGGGACGCCTCGATGCGCTCGATCTCGACGGGGACGGTGGAGCGGCACCCGGCCGTGAGGGATACGGCGGCCAGGACGCCGGCTGCGAGGAATCGGGGAGACATGACGGGGAGGGGCTGTGAGCGAACGGGGAATGGGCGAATATATCCCGGGCGTTCCGATGCCCTTCTTCCCCGCCTCCATGCCGCACGCCACCACGCCGCCGTCTCACGCCGTCCCCGTCCCCCTGCCCGGGGGGCGCGGCTACGCCGTCCACTTCCGCCCGCTGGCCGACCTGCCGCCGCTCCTCGCCGGGGTGGACCTCGCGCCCGGCCGCTGTCTCGTCGTGACCGATTCGAACGTGGCGCCGCTGTACCTCGGGCCGGTCGTGCGCGCGCTGGGGGCGGCGGGCTGGCGGCCCGAGGCGCGCGTGGTGCCGGCGGGCGAGGCGTCGAAGGCGCTCGACCAGCTCGCGGCGCTCTACGACTGGGCGCTCGGCCTCGGCTCGAGTCCAGGGCAGGCCATCGACCGGCGGACGCCGCTGCTGGCCCTCGGCGGCGGGGTCGTGGGCGACCTCGCCGGATTCGCCGCGGCGACGCTGCTGCGCGGCCTCCCGCTCGTCCACCTCCCCACGACCGTCATCGCGCAGGTGGACAGCGCCGTCGGCGGCAAGACGGGGATCAACCACGCGGCGGGCAAGAACCTCATCGGCGCCTTCCACCAGCCGCGCCTCGTGCTGGCCGACCCGGCCACGCTTGCGACGCTCCCCGAGCGGGAGTACCGCTCCGGCCTCGCCGAGGTCGTCAAGCACGCCCTCCTCGAAGGCGAGGACGCCGTGGCCCGGCTCGAAAGGGACCTGGACCGCGTGCTGGCGCGCGAGCCCGAGGCCGTCGCCGCGACGATCCGCCGGGCCGTCGCCTTCAAGGCCGGCGTCGTGGCCGAGGACGAGCGGGAGACGGGACGGCGGGCGGTGCTCAACCTCGGGCACACGTTCGCCCACGCCGTCGAGCGAGCCGAGGGGTACGGACGGTTCACGCACGGCGAGGCCGTCGCCCTCGGGCTGCGGGCGGCGCTCCACCTCTCCGCGAGCGTCCGTGCCGGGCGGGCGTGGACGGCCCCCGCGCTCCCCGAGCCGTTCGCGCGAGCCGACCGCCTCGTCGCCCGCCTCCCCCTCCCCTACCCCCTCGTCGCCTCCGACGACGCCCTTCTGGCTGCGATGGACACCGACAAAAAGCGCGCGGGCGCCCACAACCGGTTCGTCGTCCTCGACGACCTCGGCCGGCCGCGCGTGACGGACGCGGTGCCGTCGGGCGCCGTCGAGGCAGCCTGGGCCTACGCCCGGCAGGGAAGCGTCGTCCAGGGGCCGGCCGGGCAGTAGTGCGTGCCCTGTGCTGTTTCTTTAGCACGGCCTTCCTAACTTCCCCCAAGTCCTTCTGACCCGCCCCTTCCGCCATGCGCCACCGCTACCGCTTCCTCGTTTTCGCGCTCCTCCTCGCCGCCCCCCTCGCCCACGCGCAGCCCGCCCTCACGACGCCCGACGTGAGCCCCCACGCCCGCGTGACGCAGACCGTCGGCATCACCGAGATCACCATCGACTACCACCGGCCGGGCGTCAACGGCCGCGCCATCTGGGGCGCCCTCGTGCCCTACGACATGGTCTGGCGCGCCGGCGCCAACGAGAACACCACGTTCGAGGTCAGCACCGACGTGGCCGTCGAGGGGCAGCCGCTCCCGGCCGGCCGCTACGGCCTCCACATGATCCCGACGACGGGCGCCTGGACCGTCATCTTCTCGACGATGGCCGACGCCTGGGGATCGTTCAGCTACGACGAGGCCGAGGACGCCCTCCGCGTCACCGTCACCCCCCGTCCGGCCGACTTCCAGGAGCGCCTGCTCTACCGCTTCGACGACCCGACGGGCACCTCGACGGAGGTCGTGCTCCACTGGGAGAACGTGGAGGTCCCGTTCACGGTCACCGTCGAGACGCCCGAGGTGGTGCTCGCGAACATGGAGCGGGAGCTGCGCGGGCTGCCGCGGTTCTTCTGGCAGGGCTGGAACCAGGCCGCCGCCTACGCCCTCCAGTCCGAGACGCGGATGGAGGACGCCCTCGGCTGGGTGGACCGCTCCATCGCGATGAACCGGAACGGCACCAACCTCGGCACGAAGATGGGCCTGCTCACGGCGCTCGGCCGGGCGGACGAGGCGGCGGCCCTCGAAGCCGAGTTCTACGAGGTCGCCACCGAGGCCGACGTCAACGCGTACGGCTACCTCCTCCTCGGCACCGGCCGCACCGACGACGCCATCGCCGTCTTCCGCCGCAACGTCGCCGACCACCCCGAGTCGTGGAACGTGCACGACAGCCTGGGCGAGGCGCTGGCGGCGGCCGGGCAGACGGCCGAGGCCATCACGCACTACGAGCACGCCCGGAGCATGGCGCCGGCCGTCCAGCACGCCCGGATCGACGGCATCCTGGCCCAGCTCCGCGGCACGAACTGACGGCCTACCCCTCCGCCCGCGCCGTCTCGATGACGTACTGGAAGATGAGCGGGGCCACGATGGTGGCGTCGCTCTCGACGATGTGGCGGGGGGTGTCCGGCCCGAGCTTCCCCCACGTGATCTTCTCGTTGGGGACGGCGCCGGAGTAGGAGCCGTAGCTCGTCGTGGAGTCGGAGATCTGGCAGAAGTAGGCCCAGAGCGGCGTCCGCCGGTCCATGTCCTGCTCCAGCATGGGCACGACGCAGATGGGGAAGTCGCCCGCGATGCCGCCGCCGATCTGGAAGAACCCGATGCCGGGCCCCTCCGAGTGCGCCGTGTACCAGTCGGCCAGCCACATCATGTACTCGATGCCGGTCTTGACGGTGTGGGGGCTCTTCACGTCGCCGAGGAGGCAGTGGGCGGCGAAGATGTTGCCGGTGGTGGAGTCCTCCCACCCCGGCACGACGATGGGGAGGTCGCGCTCGGCGGCGGCGACGAGCCAGGAGTCCTTCGGGTCGATCTGGTAGTAGCGTTCGAGGGCGCCGGAGCGGATCATGCGGTAGGCGAACTCGTGGGGGAAGTGCCGGCGCCCCTCGGCCTCCGCCGTCGTCCACTCGCTCACCAGCGCCTTCTCGAGGCGGCGGAACGCCTCCTCCTCGGGGATGCACGTGTCCGTGACCCGGTTCATGCCGCGGTCGAGGAGGGCCTGCTCGTCGGCCGGCGTGAGGTCGCGCCAGTGCGGGACGCGGCAGTAGTGGTCGTGGGCGACGAGGTTGAAGAGGTCCTCTTCGAGGTTGGCGCCGGTGCACGAGATGATGTCCACGTGCCCGCGCCGGATCATCTCGGCCAACGACAGCCCGAGCTCGGCCGTGCTCATGGCGCCGGCCAGCGAGACGAGCATGAGCCCGCCGCCGTCGACGTGGGCGCGGTAGCCCTCGGCGGCGTCGAGGAGGGCGGCGGCGTTGAAGTGCCGGAAGTGGTGGCGGAGGAACTCGGAGATCGAGGCGTAGCCCGCGGCGGACGAGGGGGGGGCGTCGGGGGCGGTTTCCTTCGGTGGTCTGGCGATCTCGGCCATCGGCGGAGGGGCTGGGGT
>DATGQT010000287.1:0-14231 GCA_035304085.1 Rubricoccaceae bacterium | reverse complement strand
GTTCCTCTCGGGCAACCAGACCCGCCGCATCGGCCCGCTCGTGGACCACTACCCCGAGCCGAGGATCGAGATGCATCCGCGACTGGCCGCGAAGCTCGGCATCCGCGACGGCGACTGGACAACGGCCGAGAGCCGCCGCGGCACCTGCACCCTCCGCGCCTCCGTCGTCAAGACGATCCGGCCCGACACCGTCTTCATCCCCTACCACTGGGGCGGCCGCAAGAGCGCCAACCAGCTCACCATCTCGGCGCAGGACCCGATCTCGAAGATCCCCGAGTTCAAGGTCTGCGCCGTCCGCGTCTACAGGGCCGCCGCCCCGCCCGAGTACGCCGACCGCCTCGAACCGCAGCAGTGACCCACACCCCCTCGCGAACCGACCCCGACGCCGAGGTCCGCCGCCGGCTGGCGGAGGCCGTGCCCGAGGACCGCCTCGACGCGGCGTGGGCGGCCTACGAAGAAGCCCGCATCGCCGGGCTCTGCCACGAGGGCGCGTGGGAGGCCGCCCTCGGCGCCGCTGCCCTGCCGAGACGCGAGCAACGGCATCCCTGAACATCCGCAATCGCCCATCCGCCATCGGCCGTGCCCGTCCCCGACCAGCTCGAGTTCTTCGTCGACCCCGGCCGCTGCATCGGCTGCCAGGCGTGCGTCCAGGCCTGCACCGAGTGCGACACCCACAAGGGCCAGTCGATGATCCAGCTCGACTACGTGGATCGGGCGCACTCGACGCAGACCGTCCCCGTCGTCTGCATGCACTGCGACGCGCCGACGTGCGCCGAGGTCTGCCCCGCCGACGCCATCAAGCGGACCGAGGACGGGGTGGTCCAGACGGCCCGGAAGCCGCGCTGCATCGCGTGCAACAACTGCGTCCTCGCGTGCCCCTTCGGCATCCCGAAGATGCACACCGAGATGCACCTCATGATGAAGTGCGACATGTGCTACGACCGCACCTCGGTCGGGCTCAAGCCGATGTGCGCCTCGGTCTGCCCCAGCCAGGCCCTCGCCTTCGGCACGCGCGAGGAGATGGCGCGGCTGCGGCCCAACGCCCGCCCCGTCAACACCTTCCAGTTCGGCAACCAGACCATCCGCACGAAGGTCAACCTGATGGTCCCGGCCGACGGCGCGCCGGACTGGGTGGACGTGACGGCGGCCCTGTTCGAGCCCACCATCGGGCACGAGGTGCTCGAGGACGTCTTCGACGGCGACGGCTTCATCGACCTCCTCAACGACGACCCCGCCGAGGCTTGACCCAGCCATGATCCAGCACGGCCTCCAGACCCCCAGGGACCTCGACCGCCAGACGGTCCCGCCCGACGGCCGCCCGCTCGCCGAGCAGCCGAAGTGGCGCCGGGACTTCCCCATCGACTGGGCGCAGGACGAGTACGTCTCTCGGCGTGACCTCGTCAAGTTCATCTGCCTGACGAGCGTGGCCTTCGTGGCCGGGCAGTTCTGGATCGCCGCCCGGAGCCTGCTCGGCCGGCCCGGGGCGGCCTTCCCGACGGTCGCCGTCGCCACCGTGGACGAGCTGCCCGTCGGCGGGGCCAAGACGTTCTCGTACCCCGACGAGGAGAGCGCGCCGCGCCTGCTCGTGCGGACGGGCGAGCGGTCGTTCGTGGCCTACGACCAGCAGTGCACCCACCTCCTCTGCCCCATCGTCCCGGCCCGCCGGCCCGACGTTTCGGTGGCCGCGGCCGAGGGGGGCCTCCAGCTCCACTGCCCGTGCCACAACGGGTGGTTCGACATCGAGACGGGGCAGCCCATCGCGGGCCCGCCACGCCGGCCGCTGGCGCGCGTCACGCTGGAGGTCCGCGGCAGGACCGTCTACGCCACCGGCATCGAGGAGGCCGCGACATGAGCGAGCGCCCGCACTTCGTCCGCTCCCAGCGGATGACCATCGTCAACGGCATCCTGGTGTTCGTCGTGCTCATCGTGGTCCTCCAGCTGTGGCTGCTGACGGCGACGATGAACGCGTACCTCGGCGGCGACACCGACATCGTGTGGGCGGCGGCGCTGGCGAGCCTCGGCTGCCTCGGCCTGAACGTGGGGCTGCTGTGGTACCTCTACCGGCTGGAGTAGATGGCGCCTCCGGAGCCCCCCCGTCTCTCCCGCCGGATCAAGAGCGGCATCGCGGATCTCTTCCCCGGCTACTTCGCCCTCGTGATGGCGACGGGGATCGTCTCGGTGGCGGCCGAGGTGATGGGGATGCCGGCCGTCGCGCGGGCGCTCCTCGCCGTCAACGTCGCGGCCTACGCCGTGCTGGGGCTGATGCTGGCGGCCCGGCTCGTCGGCCACCTCCCGCGCGTGCTCGACGACCTCCGCGACCACGGGCGCGGCCCCGGCTTCTTCACCGTCGTGGCCGGGACGTGCGTGCTCGGGAGCCAGCTCGTCCTCGTGGCCGGGGCCACGGCGGCGGCGCGCGTGCTGTGGTTCGTGGGGATCGGGCTGTGGGTGGTGGTGATGTACGCGTTCTTCACCGCCGTGATGGTGCGCGAGCAGAAGCCGTCGCTCGAGGAGGGGATCAACGGGGCCTGGCTCATCGCCATCGTCGCCACGCAGTCGGTGTCGGTGCTCGGGACGCTGCTGGCGCCGGGGATGGGGGCGGGCCGCGAGGTGGCGCTGTTCTTCGCGCTGAGCCTGTACCTCCTCGGGGCCATGCTCTACCTCACCATCATCACGCTCATCTTCTACCGCTTCACCTTCCTCGCCCTGCCGATGGAGCGGCTCACGCCGCCCTACTGGATCAACATGGGCGCCGTGGCGATCACGACGCTGGCCGGCGCGACGCTCCTGCTGCTGGAGGACGCCTGGTCGTTCCTCGTGATGCTCGAGCCGTTCCTGACGGGCTTCACGCTGTTCTTCTGGGCCGCCGCCACGTGGTGGATCCCGCTCCTCGTCATCCTCGGCGTGTGGCGCCACGTCGTCAAGCGGTTCCCGCTGCGCTACGACCCGCAGTACTGGGGGATGGTGTTCCCGCTGGGGATGTACACCGTCTGCACGACGCGGCTGGCGCGGGCGACGGAGCTGGACTTCCTGATGGCGATCCCGCGCGGCTTCGTCTACGTCGCCCTGCTCGCCTGGGGCGTCACCTTCCTCGGGCTCCTGCGGCAGCTGGGGCGGGTCGTGGCAGGCACCGGGGCCACGTAGCCGGCGGAGCCAGTTCGCGAGTGCTTCGCCCCACGCCCACACGGTATGATTGGGTCGGGACGGTGCAGTGATGCCCGACCGGCCCGGCCCACACGAGCTCTAGCTACACGATGGCAGACCACGAGATCCGCGACTCGTCCACGACCGACGGCCTCCCGGTGGCCCCCTCGATGGGGCCGGTGCTGGCGTCGGCCCGGATGCCGCACGAGGAGGCACCCGTCGGCTGGCGGGTGGTGGGGGTCTCCGCCGTGGCCCTGGGCGTCGGCGTGGCGGCGGGGTTCATCGCCGAGGCCCTCCTCCACCTCATCTACCTCTTCACGAACCTCGCCTTCTACGGCCGCTTCGGCTTCGAGAACGTGCCGCCCACGACGGCCGCGCTGGGGGCGTGGACCATCGCCGTCCCCGTCGCCGGCGCCCTCGTCATCGGGGTGATGGCGCGGTACGGGTCGGCGGCCATCCGCGGCCACGGCATCCCGGAGGTGATGGAGCGGGTGCTCCACGGGAAGAGCCGGATCTCCCCGCGCCTGCTCTTCCTCAAGCCGCTCTCGTCGGCCATCGCCATCGGGACCGGCGGCCCGTTCGGGGCCGAGGGGCCGATCATCGCGACGGGCGGCGCCTTCGGCTCGCTCGTCGGGCAGACCCTCCGCATCACGGCCGACGAGCGGAAGACGCTGCTGGCCGCGGGGGCGGCGGCGGGCATGGCCGCCACGTTCGGCACCCCGATGGCGGCGGTGCTGCTGGCCGTCGAGCTCCTGCTCTTCGAGTACCGCCCGCGCTCGGTCGTCCCCGTCGCGCTGGCAGCCTCGGCGGCGACGGCGGTGCGGTGGGCGCTGGTGGGGGCCGGGCCCGTCTTCGCGATGCCGGCGCTGGCCGCGCTCACGTGGGAGGCGCTGGCCGTCTACGCCGTGATCGGCGCGCTGCTGGGGCTGGTCTCGGTGGGCGTGACGCGGGCGGTCTATGCCATCGAGGATGGGTTCGAGCGGCTGCCCGTGCACTGGATGTGGTGGCCGGCGCTGGGCGCCGCCGCCGTCGGCGTGGTCGGCTACGTCGAGCCGCGGACGCTGGGTGTGGGCTACTACCTCATCGAGGAGATCCTGTCCGGGGAGCTGGTGGGCGCGGGCCTCGTCGCGCTCGTCGGGCTGAAGTTCCTCTCGTGGTCCCTCTACCTCGGCAGCGGGACGTCCGGGGGGACGCTCGCGCCGCTGTTCATCATCGGCGGCGGGATCGGGGCGCTCCTCGGCGGCGTGGCGGCGGGGTGGTTCCCGGAGGTGGGGCTGGTGCCGGGCGTGGCCGGGCTGGTGGGGATGGCGGCCATCTTCGCCGGGGCCTCCCACGCCTTCCTCGCCTCCGTCGTGTTCGCCTTCGAGGCGACGCAGCAGCCGATGGGGCTGCTCCCGCTGCTGGCCGGCTCGGGCGGGGCCTACCTCGTCTCGCGCCTCCTCATGCACCACTCGATCATGACCGAGAAGCTCGCCCGCCGCGGCACGGCCGTGCGGACGGAGTACGACGTGGACTACCTCAGCCGGGTCGCCGTCCGCGAGGCGGCCTCCCGCGACGTCGTCGCCCTCGACGCCGACGACGCGCTCGGGGAGGTCCGGGAGTGGATCGCCGGCGGCGGCACGACCCACCACGGGTTCCCCGTCGTGGACGCGCAGCAGCGCCTCGTCGGCGTCGTCACGCACCGGGACCTCCTCGACCCGGCGATGCCGCCGGAGCGCCGCGTCCGCGACGTGGTCAAGCGCCCGCCCGCCGTCGTCTACGAGGACCACACGCTCCGCGAGGCGGCCGACCACATGATCCGCGAGGGCGTCGGCCGACTCGTCGTGGTGGACCGGCGGGCGCCCGCGCGCGTGACCGGGGTGCTGACGCGGAGCGACCTGCTCCTGGCCCACCGGCCGCGCCTGGAGGCCGCCGATCGGCCCGAGCGGAGCCTCCGCGTCGGCCTCCGCCCCCCGCAGGCCGGGCCATGATCACCGTTCCGGAAGCCGACGCCCTCCTCGCCCGGCACGTCCGCCCGGCCGAGCCCGTCACGGTGCCGCTGGCGGAGGCCACGGGCCGCGTGCTCCGCGAGGACGTGCCGGCCGACCGCGACTACCCGCCCTACGACCGCGTGGCGATGGACGGCGTCGCGGTGTCGAGCGAGGACGTCGGGCGCGGGGCCACCCGCTTCCGCGTGGCCTGGACGCAGGCTGCCGGCGAGGCCCCGCGCCCCTTCCCCGGACCCGGCCAGTGCATCGAGATCATGACGGGCGCCGCGCTGCCGGGGGGGTGCGACGCGGTGATCCGCTACGAGGACCTCGCCCTCGCCGACGGCTGGGCGACGCTCCTCGATGACGTCGAAGTAAGGCCGGGGCAGAACGTCCACGCCCGCGGCTCGGACCGCCGCGCGGGTGAGCCGGTGCTGTCGGCGGGCACGCGGCTGCGCCCTCCCGAGATCGCCGCGCTGGCCTCCCTCGGACGCGCCGCGGTGCGCGTGGCCGCCCTGCCCCGCATCGCCGTCGTCACCACCGGCGACGAGGTGGTGAGCGTGGACGCGCCCGTGCGCCCCCATCAGATCCGCCAGTCGAACGGCTCTGCCGTGTGCGCCGCCCTCCGCCTGCACGGCTACCCCGACGTGCCGCTCGACCACGTGCCCGACGACGAGGCGCGGCTCCGGCAGCGGCTCGAAGCAGCCCTCGCTGGAGTCGACGTGCTCCTGCTCTCCGGCGGCGTCTCGGCCGGGCGGTTCGACCTCGTCCCGGCGGTGCTCGAAGCCCTCGGCGTGCGCGCGGTCTTCCACAGGGTCCGCCAGAAACCCGGCAAGCCGCTGTGGTTCGGCACCACGGCGCGCGGGCAGGCCGTCTTCGGGCTGCCGGGGAACCCCGTCTCGGCGCTCGTGTGCCTGTACCGCTACGTGCTCCCCTTCCTCGCCGCCACCGAGGGGCAGACGCCCCGCCCCCCCGGGACGGCCGTGCTCGCCCGGCTGCCGACGCGCAAGAACGACTTCACGCTCTTCGTGCCGGCGCGCCGCGAGGGGGTCGAGGCGCACCCCGTCCCCTCCAACGGCTCCGGCGACTTCCTCTCGCTCCTCGCCAGCGACGGGTTCGCCGAGGCCGGCCCCGAGGTCGCCGCGCCCGGCCCCGTCCCGTTCTTCTCCTGGCACCTCGCCTGATGGAGCTCCTCCCCGTCCTCACCGACCCCCACGGCCGCCGGATCCGCAAGCTCCGCGTCTCGCTGACCGACGTGTGCAACTTCCGTTGCACGTACTGCATGCCGGCGAACGTGCGGTTCCAGCCCTCGGCGACGCTGCTGCCGCCGGAGGCGCTGGTGGCGATGGTGGACGGATTGGTCGAGGCCGGCATCCGGGAGGTCCGCCTCACGGGCGGCGAACCGCTGGCGCGCCGGGAGTTCCGCGAGATCGCCGCTGGCGTCGCCGCGCTTCCCCTCGACAAGCTGGGCCTGACGACGAACGGCTACTGGCTCTCCCGGCACCTCGCGTTCCTCGACGAGATCGGCTGCCGCCACGTCAACGTGAGCCTGGACAGCCTCCGGCCCGACCGCTTCGAGGCCATCACGCGTACGCCGTTCTTCGACCGCGTCCTCGGCGCCGTCCTGGAGGCGAAGGCGATGGGCTTCCCCGTCAAGGTGAACGTCGTCCTCCTCCGCGGCGCCAACGACGACGAGGTCGAGGACTTCGTGGCGTTCTCGGCCGCGCACGGCGTCCCCGTCCGCTTCCTCGAGTACATGAAGATCGGCCCGCAGCGCGGGCGGCACGACGGACTGTTCGTCCCGGCCGGCGAGGTGATCGAGCGCCTCCGCCTGCGCCACGCGCTCACCCCCGTCGAGGCCGAGGCCGACGCGACGGCGTTCTCGTTCCGCACCGGCGACGGCGCCGAGGTCGGGTTCATCGCCTCCGAGAGCCGGCCGTTCTGCGCCACCTGCTCGCGCCTGCGCCTCTCGGCGCGCGGCCGGCTCCGCGCCTGCCTCATGTCCGAGGCCGGGCGGAGCCTCGTGGGCGTGCCGCGCGAGGACTACCCGGAGGTGCTGGCCGAGGTGATGGCAATGAAGCCCACCGGGCGGCTCCCGGAGATCGCCCAGCCCATGCACGAGATCGGAGGATGACATGCTGAGCCACCTGGACGACGCGGGCCGCCCCGCCATGGTCGACGTGAGCGAGAAGGCCCCGACGAAGCGGACGGCCCGCGCGCAGGCGACGGTCGTCCTCCCGCCCGAGGTCCGCGCCCTCTTCCGCGACGGCGAGCTCCACAGCAAGAAGGGGCCCGTCTTCCACACCGCCGTCCTCACCGGCACCATGGCGGCGAAGAAGACGTCGGACCTCCTGCCGCTGTGCCACCCGCTCCCCCTCGAGAAGTGCACGTTCGACGTCCGCATGGACGAGGCCGCGGGCCACGTCGTCATCGAGTGCGAGGTGGCGACGCACCACCGGACGGGCGTCGAGATGGAGGCGCTCGCGGGCGTCTACGCCGCCGCCCTCGCCGTCTACGACCTGTGCAAGGGGGTCTCCCACGACATCGTGATCACCGAGACGAAGCTGCTCCAGAAGACCGGAGGCCGGCGTGACTTCCAGCGATGAGACGCGTGGCCGCTCGGGCCGCCGCTTCACCTACCACCCGTTCGAGGTGGCCCTCTGCGGCTACTCGGGCGCGGGCAAGACGACGCTCGCGTGCCGCCTCCTCGCGCGCTGGGCCGGCCGCTACCGCGTCGGCTTCGTCAAGCACGACGCGCACCGGTTCGAGATGGACAAGCCGGGCAAGGACACGCACCGGGCCGCCGAGGCCGGCGCGGCGGGCGTGATGATCAACGACCCCCGCCACTTCGCCCGCATCAGCGCCCTCCCCTACTCCGCCTTCGAGCGCGCCTACGCCTTCCCCGACGCCGACTTCGTGCTGGCCGAGGGGTTCAAGCGCTCCGACCTCCCCAAGCTCCTCCTCCTCGACGTTGAAGATCCCGCTCGCGGGGCCGACGGCCGCGCGTGGCGCGAATACCGCGAGTGGCGCGAATACCGCGAGGGCGGGTTCACGAACGTCCTCGCCGTCGTCGGCCCCGGCGAGCCGCCCGAGGGGCTCGACCTGCCCTACTTCCACCGCGACGACGTGGACGGCATCGCCGCGCTGATCGAGGCCTTCGTCCACCGCCGGGCCGAGGCGCCGCTCTACGGCCTCGTCCTCGCCGGCGGCGAGAGCCGTCGGATGGGCCGCCCGAAGTGGGCGCTCGACTACCGGGGCGAACCGCAGGCGCAGCGCACGGCCCGCCTCCTCGGCGCCGTCTGCGCGCGCGTCTTCCTCTCCGTCCGCCCCGGCCAGGCGGTCGAGGGCCTGCCCGAGGTGGAGCGCATCGAGGACCGGTTCCCGGCGTGGGGCCCCGTGGCCGGCATCCTCTCCGCGATGGAGGCGCACCCCGAGGCCGCCTGGCTCGTCGCCGCGTGCGACCTCCCCTTCCTCGACGCGCCGACGCTGGAGGCCCTCGTCGCCGGCCGCGACCCACTCAAGATCGCCACGGCCTACCGGAGCGCCCACGGCGGCCTGCCCGAGCCCCTCTGCGCCGTGTGGGAGCCGCGCGCCCGCCAGCGCCTCCTCCAGGCCGCCGGGATCGGGATGACCTGCCCGCGCAAGGTCCTCATCGAATCGGCCCCCCGGCTGCTCGACCTCGCGAACCCGAGCGCGCTCGACAACGCCAACACGCCCGCCGAGTACGAGTCCGCGCGCGCGGCGCTGCGGCCGGCGGCCCAGCCCTGAACCCATGGAGAAGCAGATCGACGTCCACTACTACGCCCTCTTCCGCGACCTCCGCGGGAAAGACCGCGAGACCTTGACGACGCGGGCGGCCACGCCGCGCGCGCTCTACGACGAACTGGGGATGGGCGGCGCCTTCCGCCTCGACACGAGAGCCTTCCGGGTGGCGGTGAACGACGCCTTCGCCTCCTGGGACGCCCCCCTCCGGCACGGCGACCTCGTCGTCTTCATCGCGCCGACGGCGGGGGGCTGACGTGTTCCGCATCACCGACGAGCCCATCGACCCGGCGGCGTGCCGGCGTGCCCTCGAAGCCCCCGCGGCCGGGGGGTTCGTGGCCTTCGAGGGGTGGGTGCGCGACCACAACGAGGGGCGGGCCGTCGTCGCGCTCGAGTACGAGGCGTACGCCACCCTCGCCGAGCAGGAGGGCGAGCGGATCCTGGAGGAGGCCCGGCAGCGGTTCGAGGTCGAGCGCGTCGGCGCCGTGCACCGGACGGGCCGCCTCGCCGTCGGCGACCTCGCCGTGTGGGTGGGCGCCTCGGCCGCGCACCGCGACGCCGCCTTCGCCGCCTGTCGCTACGTCATCGACGAGCTCAAGCGCCGCGTGCCCATCTGGAAGCGCGAGCATTACGCCGACGGCTCGGCCGCGTGGGTGGGCGGCGTCGGCCACGAGCACCCCGCCGGCTGAGCCGCCGCGCCGCTACGTCGCCAGCATCTTCAGCCCCGCCACGATCAGCACCACACCCAGCAGGCGCCGGATGGCGGGCACGGGGAGCCTCCGGCTGCCCAGCTCGGCCCCGATCCACCCGCCGGCCCCGGCCGCCACGGCGAGGGCGGGCAGGAACGGCGGCAGCGTGACCCCCTGAACGGCCTGCCCGAGCAGCCCGGCCACCGAGTTGACGAGGATGAACGCCCCCGCCACGCCCGAGGCCGTCCGCACGTCGGCCCACCCCGCCAGCACGAGGAGCGGGCTCAGGAAGATGCCACCGCCGACGCCCGTGAGCCCCGAGAGCAGGCCGATGACCGCCCCGGCCGCCAGCGCGACGCCGCGAGGCGCCGTGCCCTTCGGGGCAGAATCCGCCCCGCCCGGCCGGCGCAGGAGCCGGTACGCCGCGTAGAGCAGGGCGAGCCCCACGAGGGGCCTGTAAAAAGTGCCCGGCAGCGTCGCCGCCCCGCCGACGAAGGCGAGGGGCACCGACAGCACGGCGAACGGCCAGAACGTGCCCCAGGAGAAGCGGCCGGCGCGGTAGAACTTCACGCTCCCGATGCCGGCGACGAGCACGTTGAGCGCGAGGGCGGCCGGGCGCATCTCCGGCGGCGCCACGCCGAGGAGCGCCATCGCCGCGAGGTAGCCGGAGGCTCCCCCGTGGCCGACAGAGGCGTAGAGGACGGCGACGGCGAACACCAGCCCGCCGAGCAGGACGACAGAGGCGACTTCCACCACACGACGCGTTGGGACCGCTCCGGGAAGCTACCCGCTCCCGTGCGGCGTCGAGGCGACACCGGCAGGTGAAGGCGGCTGGTGCGTGTTCCGTGTTGCGTATCGGGGAAGAGACACGCGATACGCAACGCCCCACGCGTCACCCGACCTCGAACCGGCAGCGCGGCCGGCCTTCGTGCACGCACCGCTGCCGCACCGGCGCCCCGACGAGCTCGCTCAGCAGGGCCTCGGCGAGGAGGCATACCTCGGGGTGGTGCACGGCGGCGTCGGCCAGCGGGCAGCTGAGCCCGCAGATGGCGAGCTGCTGCCCGCGTTCCTCGAGCTCGGCCAGCCCGCCGAGGTCCCGGAGCACCTCCACCGCCACCTCCGCGCGGGCGCGGAGGTCGGACTCAGGTATCGCCTCGCGCCGGGCCGCCGCGATCCGGCGGCCGACCCCGCGGAGGAGCACCTCGATCTGATCCTGCGGGAGTTGCTCGCCGAGCGCGTCGAGGAGAACGTTGAGGAGGAGGTGGTACGCCTTCGGGAAGAGCTCCTCGGCCTCGGGCGTGAGCGCGTAGAGCGTCTCCGGCTTCCGCACACCCGGCCGCCGCCCCGCCTCCCGGACGAGCCCGTCCCGCTCCAGCGTGGCGAGGTGGGCGCGGACGGCGTTGTCCGTGACCCCGAGCGCCGCGGCGAGCGCGCTGACGGGGGCCTCGCCGCGGCGGAGGGCCTGGACCACGCGCCCGCGCGTGCTCGCGAGGAATCGCTCGTTCCATCGTCTCATGCGGGGACCTTCGGGTGTGTAGGGGGGCCTGGCGAAGGCGCCAAGGTACGTCGCTGGCAGGTCCATCACAATAAGTCAACTCACTATTTGACTTTTTGGACTTATGGCCTATCTTGCCCCCACGGCCCCCTCACAGCCCGTCCGGGGCCGGCTCCCGTCCTTACCACGCTTCCCCAGAGATCCTCATGGACAGTGCTCCGTGTACCGGCACGCCGGCTGCCGCGGCCCCCTCTCTCCCCGCCCACCCCACGGCCCCTCGCGGGCGGCTCGTCCTGCTCCTGGCCCTCGGGCTCGTCGGGCTGCCGCTCGTCGTCGCAGCGGGCGGCCCGGGCGCGCCGGCTCCGGCGCACGGCCCCGAGGAGGGGGAGGCCCTGTTCCAGCAGACCTGCGCGCCGTGCCACGGCCGGGACGCGCGGGGGGTGCCCGGCCTGGGTAAGGACCTCGTCGAGGGCGCCTTCGCCCGTGGCCTCAGCGACGCCGAGCTCGTCGCCTTCATCGCGCGGGGCCGCCCGGCCGACGACCCGGCCAACACGACGGGCGTGCCGATGCCGCCGAAGGGCGGCAACCCGGCGCTGACGCGGGAGGACCTCGCCGACATCGTCGCCTACCTCAGGACACTCCAGGGGCGGTGAGCCTCACGGTCGCCCCCCTTCACCCCATCCACCTCAGACTCATCGGAGGATCAGCCATGCTCGCAACCCTTACTCTCTCCCTCGCCCTCTTCGCCGGCGGCACGCCCGCCCCAGGGGCCGCCGCGCCGCCCGCCGCCACCGAGGCGTCCCCCGGCGACGCGACGGAGCTCCGCCTCGCGCTCCGCGACCTCTGGACGAACCACATCTTCTGGGTCCGCTCCTACGTCTTCGCCACGCACTACGAGGACGACGCCGGAGCCACGGCTGCCGAGGCGGCGGCGGTCGCGAACGCCCGCGCCATCGCCGACGCCATCGTGCCGTTCTACGGCCAGGACGCGGCCGACGCGCTCTTCGAGCTCCTGGCCGGCCACTACGGCGCGGTCAAGGAGTTCGCGGCGGCGAGTGCCGCGGGTGACGCCCAGGGCCAGGAGGCCGCCTCGCAGGCGCTGAGCGCCAACGCGGAGGCCATCGCCGACTTCCTCGACGGGGCGAACCCGCACCTTCCGAAGGACGCCGTGCTCCCGATCCTCGTCGCCCACGGCGGGCACCACCTCCAGCAGATCCGCGCCGTCCACGCGGGGGACTTCGCGGCCGAGGCCGAGGTGTGGACGGCCATGCTCGGGCACGTCTACGCCATCGCCGACGCGCTGGCGAACGCGCTCGCCGAGCAGTTCCCCGACCGGGTGAACGGCTGAGCGGCCGATAAGGAGACCCCCTCGGAACGAAAAGGACCCCGGAGGCTGCGGGGGCGCCGCACGAGCGGCGCCCCCGCTCCAGGCTCATCACCCGGCGTACGCTGGCACGGGGGCGCGCTATAACCGCCCTCAATCGCTGCATCGAGATTTGGGATGGAACTGGCGGGGGAGGAACACGAACAAGGCGGCGGCCGGGCGAGCGGGTACCCGCCCGGCGAACGTCACGACCGCGGCGGCGTACACGTCCTCCGGGCACCGCCCACGCCCCGCTCGACCCCTCACGCCCAGCCGGACAACCCCTCCACGCCCATGACCCCCGCGCCACAGCCCGACACCGCCGCGCTCACCGACGCCGCAGCGCCTCAGGAGGAGCTCAACCCGTTCGTCATCGCCCAGGAGCAGTTCAACACGGCGGTCCAGTACCTGCCGGACCTGGAGACCGGGCTCATCGAGTTCCTCATCCGCCCCGAGCGCATCATCACCGTCGAGTTCCCCATCAAGATGTCCGACGGGACGTACCAGAACTTCGTCGGCCACCGCGTCCTCCACAACCGCGTCCGCGGCCCCGGCAAGGGCGGCATCCGCTACCACCCCGACGTCAGCGCCGACGAGGTCCGCGCCCTCTCGGCGTGGATGACGTGGAAGTGCGCCGTCGTGGACGTCCCCTTCGGCGGGGCCAAGGGCGGCGTCGAGTGCGACCCGTCGAAGCTCACCGAGGACGACCTCCGCCGGATCACGCGCCGGTTCATCGCCCAGCTCGGCGACAACATCGGGCCCTACGTGGACATCCCCGCGCCGGACGTGAACACGAACGCGCGGACGATGGCGTGGATCTACGACACGTACGACATGATGCACCCGGGGAGGAACAACCTCCCCGTGGTGACGGGGAAGCCCCTCGACATGGGCGGCTCGCTCGGGCGGCCGGAGGCGACGGGGCGCGGGTGCCTCTTCGCCTGCCAGCAGGCCCTCCGCCGCGGCCTCGTCGAGGGGCTCGACTCGGTCGCGGGCGCGCGCGTGGTCGTGCAGGGGTTCGGGAACGTCGGCGCCAACGCGGCGCGGCTCTTCGAAGAGGCCGGCGCCACCGTCATCGCCCTCAGCGACATCAGCGGCGGCGTCTACAACCCCGACGGCGTCGACGTCCAGGCCGCCCTCGCCCTCCGCGACGCCACCGGCTTCATCGAGGGCCTCGCGGGCACCGAGCCGATCTCGAACGAGGACCTCCTCGCGCTCGAGTGCGACATCCTGGTCCCGGCCGCCCTCGAGAACCAGATCCGCGCCGACAACGCGGAGCGCGTCCGGGCGCGGTTCATCGTCGAGGGCGCCAACGGCCCGACGACGCCCGCCGCCGACCGCATCCTCTTCGGGCGCGGCATCCCGGTGCTCCCGGACATCCTCGCCAACGCCGGCGGCGTGACGGTCTCCTACTTCGAGTGGGTCCAGAACAACGAGAACGAGCAGTGGGAGGAGGAGGTCGTCAACGCGAAGCTCCTCCGGAAGATGAACCGCGCCACCGACGCCGTCATCGACACGCAGCACCGGATCAACGGGGACCTCGAGCGGATCCAGCAGCTCCGCAGCGAGCGCGGCCTCAACGGACGCGAGCTGCCGCCGGTGGACCTCCGCACGGCGGCCTACGTCCTCGCCATCCGCCGCGTGGCCGACGTGGCGCTCCAGCGCGGGATCTGGCCGTGAGCCGCCCCGCCCCGGCGCCCATACAGGACGCCGGGGCGGTGAGCCGCTATCGCACCACCGTCAGCGTTTCCGTCGCCGCGGTGCCGTCGGCTTCGAGGCGGAGGGCGTAGACGCCGGGGGCGAGGGCGGCGGTG
>DATGQT010000286.1:0-2097 GCA_035304085.1 Rubricoccaceae bacterium | reverse complement strand
GGAAGCCCGAGGCGGGGTGAGCGGCGCCGCTCAGAGCTGCTCGACGCGGAGGGTCGCCACCGGCCGCGCGTCCGCCTCGGCCTCGGCCGTGCCGGGGTAGGGGTCGAGCGCGAGGAGCGTGAAGCGGAAGGCGCCCCGCGTCGCGGACTGCTCCGGCACCGGCGCCGTCTCGGCGTCGGCGTAGCCGGGGATCTGGAGCCGCATCTCCCCGATGGCCCGCGTGCCGACGAACGAGAACGCGACGACGGCTTCGCCCGGCGGCGGAGTGGGCGGCGACGATGCTGGGGTAGGTGGAGGAGGACAGATTTCGCTGCCCTGACTTGCATCTTTCCTTCCACTTCCCTTCCTTGTATCTACTGACCTCCGAGATCGTGATCCGACTCCCCTTCCTCGCGCTCCTCGCCCTCGCGCTGGCCCCCGCCACGGCGGCCCAGTACGACACCCCCCTCGTCCCCGCCAGCGGCGGCTACAGCGACGGGATCGAGGACGTGGACATCAGCGGCGACGTGGCCGTCGTGGTGACCCGGGGTTCGAGCGCCCCCCCGGCCGACTCCGTCTACGTCTTCCGCCGCGTCGGCGCCGCCTGGCTCCCCGACACCGTCTTCGTCCCACCGGGCGGGCAGTTGAACCGGTCCGTAGCCGCGCACGGCGACCGGATCGTCGTCGGCGACACGCGCGCCGACATCACCGGCTCGAACTCCGGGGCTGCCTTCGTCTACGACTACCAAGGGGCGTACCCCGGCGGCGCCTGGGTCCACACCGGCACCCTCACCGGCCTCGACACCGACGAGTTCGATCAGTTCGGGGCGGCCGTCGACCTCACCGACAGCCTCGCCGTCGTCGGCGCGGCCAGCGGCCACCCCTCCGGGTTCGACGGCGCCGTCTACGTCTTCCGCCGCCAGCCCGACAGCGGCTACGTGCAGGAGGCGAAGCTCTTCCCCGAGCAGCCCTTCTTCGACGGCAGCTTCGGCGAGGATCTCGCGGTGTCGGCGACGGCGTCGGGGGAGCGGGTGCTGACGGGCCAGCCGACGGGGAAGCCGGGGTTCCCGGAGACGGCCTACTTCTACGCACGGACGGGGCCGCCGGGGGCGCCCGACGGGGGGTGGGTGCTCGAGGACACGACGATGGGCCCACAGCCGGATATCGGCTACGGAGGCGCCGTCGCCCTCAACGGCGACTTGGCGCTGGTCGCCTCTGGTGCAGGGGAGTTCGTCTACCGGCGGGAGGACACGGGATGGGCCGAGGAGGCCCTCCTGCCGCAGGCCGAGAACAACTCCGTGGCCCTCATGGGCTCGCTGGCCATCATCGGCGTGGGGGCGTCGGACGTCGCTGGGGAGAACGCGGGCGCGCTCCACCTCTACGCGCACTCCGGTTCCGGTAGCTGGTCGCCTCTCGCGGTGCTAACGGCGACGGAGGCCGAAACCGGTGACTTTCTCGGTGATGTGACAAGGGTAGACGGCACGCAGGTGATTACGGCCGGGATTCAGAAGGTGTGGGTGTTCGACCTCTCGACGCTGGTGAGCGTGGAGGAAGCGCCGGCCGAGGCCGGGCCGCTCTCGGTCTATCCCAACCCCACTCGTGATTATGCCACAGTGCAGTTCTCGATGACCGAGCCCGGGCGGATGCAGGTCATGCTGCACGACGTGCTCGGGCGGGAGATCGCCCTCGTGGAGGAGGGCACGCGCGCGGCAGGCACCCACCGCGTGCGCGTCGCAACGGCCAGTCTCGCGGCTGGGGTCTACGTCGTCCGCGCGGTGATGGCGGCGGAGTCAGGCGGTGAGTCGCGGACGTTCACCCGGCGCGTCACGCTCCTCCGGTAGCGGACCGTGCTCCTACGACGGGTGAGCGGGGCGGTTCAGGGGAGCCGCCCCGCTCGCGTTCACCCGCCCTGCCGCCGGGGCATGGGCGCCGCTCAGAGCCGCTCGACGCGGAGCGTCGCCACCGGCCGCGCGTCCCCCTCGGCCTCGGCCGTGCCGGGGTAGGGGTCGAGCGCGAGGAGCGTGAAGCGGAAGGCGCCCCGCGTTGCGGACTGCTCCGGCACGCATCGGTCCCTGCCGGCGCGAGTAGCCGTCCCTCCAGGCCCGTCCTGGACCGCCG
>DATGQT010000285.1:0-5175 GCA_035304085.1 Rubricoccaceae bacterium | reverse complement strand
AGCAGGCGCGGCAGTGCCTCCAGGGCATCGCGAAGGAGGACCGCGCCGTGCCGCCCGACGCCCTCGACGTCGTGGTCGTGGGGGCCGGCCCGGCCGGGCTCTCGGCCACCGTCAACGCGAAGGAGCGGGGCCTCCGGTACGCGACGTTCGAGAAGGAGCCCGACCTCGGCGGCACCGTCCGCCGCTACCCCCGCCGCAAGCTCGTCATGACCCACCACTTCGAGGTGCCGGGCTACGGGCGGCTCGCCTTCACCGAGGTCCAGAAGGAGCAGCTCATCGAGACGTGGGAGGACATCGTGGACCGGACGGGCGTCGAGGTGCGGACGGGGGTCTCGGTCGAGGCCGTCACGCCCACCGACGACGAGTGCTTCCTCGTCCAGACGACCGAGGGGGCCGTCAAGACGCGGCGGGTCGTCCTCGCCATCGGCCGGCGGGGCACCCCGCGCAAGCTCGGCATCCCCGGCGAGGACCGCGACGGCGTCTACTACAGCCTCGCCGAGCCCGAGCACTTCGCCGGCCGCCGCGCCGTCGTCGTCGGCGGCGGGGACTCCGCCGTCGAGGCGGCCATGATGCTGGCCGACCAGCCCGGCACGACCGTCCGCCTCTCGTACCGCAAGGACGCCCTCGCCCGCGTCAAGCCGCGGAACCAGGAGCGCTTCGACGCCGCCGTCGCCGCCGGCAAGGTCGAGCCCCTCTGGGGCACGAACCTCACGCGCATCGAGGAGGGGACCGTCTGCTACGCCGACGCCGCCGGGCACGAGCACCGGATCGAGAACGACGACGTGTTCATCTTCATCGGCGGCGAGCTGCCGACGGCGTTCCTGAAGGCGTGCGGGATCGCCTTCGACACCCACTTCGGCACCCCCCGCGTGACGGCGTGAGGGAGGGATCCGCCCCCGGCCGTCGCAGGCGTGACGTCGGCGTCCTCACTCGTCGGGGAAGAGGAGGGCCTCGGCCTCGTCGGCGTCCGCGGCGGCCTCCAGCGGCCCCTCCACGTCGTCGGGCAGCAGGCGGAGGAGGTCGAGCCCGCTCCGCGCCTCGACCTCGTCCACCGTCGTGAGGTAGACGAGGGGGCTCTCACCGGCGGGCGTCTCCTGGTCGAAGAGGAACGCGGCGGCCACGGCGTCCTCGGGCTCCCACCCCTCCTGCACGAGGACGACCTGCCAGTACCCCGAGGGGACGACGTGGGGCTCGTCCACGTTCGGGAGCGGGTCCACCTCGCGCTCGTAGAGGGGGCCCGCCATCACCCACACGGCGGCGAGGTCGTCGGGCTGCGGGAAGCGGACGTGGCCCGCGGGGCGGTTCCGCAGCGCGCGCTCGGCCCGCCGCAGCACGAGCGCCCGCACCGCCTCTTCGAGCCGCCCCCACGGCCCGGCGTTGAGCGCCTGCCGCTGCGGCGCGACGTTGCTGAAGTAGTTGACCTCGGCCACGACCTCGAGCCCCACGAAGGAGGCCAGCGGGGCGAGGTGGCCGCGCTGGTAGCCGGAGCCGGTGAAGGGGTTGCCCGAGCCGGGGTCGATCGACGCGGCCGGGTCGAGCCAGGGGTCGGCGCGGAAGTAGCGGTAGAAGTCGCCCGACTCGTTGAGGCCGAAGACCTCCTGCGGCGTGAGCCGGAAGGCCACCCAGTCGGCGAAGCGGGTCTCGTCGTTGGACGAGAGCGCGTAGGCGTCGCGGATGACGAGGTCGTTCGTGGGCGGGGTGCCGGTGGGGTAGCCGTAGAAGAAGTGCTTGCAGTGGATCTCGGCGTGCTGCGCGAGGGCGGGGCCGGCGGCGAATCCCGCCGCGAGGATCAGGAGGGGAAGGCGCATGGGATCGCGGGCGAGGGTTTCGTGCAAGGTAGGGCGCGGGCCTCCCCGCCCCGCCGGGCCGCAGCGTCACCCGCTCCGAATGCGAATCGAGGCGCGGCGGCGTTAAGCTCGGCGTGCCCGCTGCTTCGGCCCCGTATCCTCCTTCATGCGCCCCCTCCTCTTCGCCCTCCTCCTCTGCGCCGCCGCGCCCGCCCTCGCCCAGCCCGAGGCCGACCGCCTCCGCGACGACGCCCACGCCCACTTCCAGTCCGGCGCGTACGCCGAGGCCGCCGCCCTCCTCCGCCGGGTCGCAGACCTCCGCACGGCGGCGCACGGGGCCGAGAGCCTGGAAGCCGCCGCCGCCCACTACGACCTCGGCCTCGCCCTCCGGCAGGCCGGCGACCACGACGGCTCGCGGGCCGCGTTCGAGGCCGCGCTCACCGTGCGCGAGCGGCCTGGTGCCGACCCCGCAGACCTCGCCGCCACCCTCCGCGAGCTGGCCTGGACGCTCTACGAGGCCGGGCGCTACGCCGACGCGGCCGTCGTCCAGCGTCGGCTCGTGGGCGTACTTGAGGGCCTCTACGGAGCGGAGGGGACCGAGGCGGCCACGGCGCACCACAACCTCGGCTACCTCCTCCTCCAGACGGGCGACCTCGACGCGGCCGAGCCCGAGCTCGACCGCGCGCTCACCCTCCGGCGCGCCCTCCACCCGCCGGGCGACGCGAACCTCGTCGCCACGCTCGATGCCCTCGCCGACCTCCACCGCGCCCGCGGTGACCGCCTCCGCGACGCCGGCCTGAACCGCACGGCCGACGTGACCGCGTCGTGGGCGGCCTACGACCGCGCGCTCGCCTTCGCCGACGAGGCGCGCGGCCCCCGCTCCGAGGCGTCGGGCGCGGTGCTCCTGGCCATGACGCAGCTGCTCGCCCGCTTCGGCGAGGTGGCCGGGCAGGACGACGGGGCCGCCAACGCCCTCCTCGGCCTCGACATGGCTCGCTTCTCCGAGGCCCTGGACCGCATGGGGGCCCTCGTCGAGGAGGCCGCCGGACCCGACCACCCGGCCCTCGCGATGTTCGCGCAGTTCCGCGACCAGGTCCGCCTCGCTGCCCTCACGCTGGCGGGGGCCGACGACGAGCGCGTGGCGCTGGCCCGGGAGCTGGCGACGCGCGCCGAGGCCGCGGGCGACGACGCGGCGCTGGCCGACGCCCTCGGCCGCCTCGGCTACGCCCACCGCGACGCCGGCGCCTTCGCCGAGGCCGAGGCGGCCTTCCTGCGCGCCCGCGCCCTCCGCGAGGCCGCCCTCGGCCCCGACGCCCCCGAGGTGGCCGTCGCCCTCCGCGACCTCGGCGGGCTCTACCGCGAGGCCGGCCGCCTCGCCGACGCCCGCCGCCACTACGAGCAGGCCCTCGCCGTCGCCGAGCGCGCCCTCACCCCCGGCGACCCCGCCCTCGCCGACTACCTCGACCCGCTGGCCAACCTGCTCTACGACCTCGGCGACATGCAGCAGGCCGAGGCCCTCACCGAGCGCGCCGTGGCGATGGAGCGTACGCGCTACGGCGACGACGGCGTCGAGGCCGCCCTCCACCTCGCCGACCGCGCGCGCTTCCGCGCGGCCGAGGGCGACGCCCAGGCGGCGCGGGCCTACCAGGAGGAGGCCATCGCCCTCCTCGACGCCGCCCTCGAGCGGAGCCCCTCCGAGGTCGCCGCCGGCCTCCTCGTCGCGATGCGGGGGACGCTCGGGCAGTACCTCCTCGTCCTCGGCGAAGAGGACGAGGCGCGCCGCCTCCTCACGGCCTCGCTCGACTACGCCCGCACGCACTTCGGCGCCGAGAGCCCCACCTACGCGTACGCCCTCGGCACCCAGTCCTCCATGCTCTTCGAGCTGGGCGACTACGACGGCGCCGCCGACGCCCGCGCCGAGGGCCTCGCCCTCCTGGAAGCCCACCTCGGCGCGGACCATCCCGAGACAGCCGCCTTCCGCCTCGACCTCGGCCACGTCCGCATCGTCCAGCGGCGGTTCGACGAGGCCGCCCCGCTCCTCCTGGAGGCCGCCGCCGCCTACGACCGCTACGTCCGTGACGTCCTCCCGTCGCTGTCGCTGGCCGAGCAGCGCGCCTTCCTGGAGTCCACGCTCGCCGAGGCCACCGACCTCCTCATCCTGATCTCGGTCGTCCGGCCGGACGCGCTCGCGGAAGCGTACGGTTTCTTCGGCGGGTGGAAGGGGCTGCTGCTGCGCGGCGTGGCCCGGCAGGCCGCCGCCGCCCGCCTCGCCGGCGACCCCGCCCACGCCGCCGACGTCGCCCGGCTGCAGGCGGTCCGCGCCGAGATCGCCGCGCTCGTCCAGCAGGCGAGCACGATGGACCCGGCCGCGTGGGCCGCCGCGCGCGACCGGCTGACAGCCGAGAAGGAACGACTGGAGCGGAACCTCGCCGCGGCCCTCCCCGGCTCGGCGCTCGAAGATCCCTGGACCGACGCCGGCGCCCTCGCGCAGCGCCTCCCCGCCGGCACCGCCCTCGTGGACGTGTACCGCCACGGTCCCCGCTACAGCGCCGTCGTCACCGCCGCCGGCGGCGCCCCCCTCCTCGTGGACCTCGGCCCGGCCGAGATCGTCGAGGCCGCCGTGGCCGCGTGGCGCGGGGCCGTCGTGCGCGGGCAGGACGCCCTGGCCGAGGTGGGCGTGCTCGGCGACCGGCTCCTGTTCCCCGTCCTCGGCGCGCTCCCGGCGGGGGCCGACGACGACCGCGAGGCCGTCTGGTTCAGCAGCGACGCCGCCCTCGCCCGCGTCCCCTGGACCCACCTCGCCATGGTCTACGACGAGACCGAGCCCCTGCTCGTCGCCGAGGTGCCCTCGGCCCGAACCCTCCTCACCCTCCTCGGCGACGCCCGCGCGGCGCCCGGAGGCCCCGTCCTCCTCGTCGGCGGGGTGGACTTCGACGCGGGGGTGACGGACGCGGCCGGCGCCCGCTGGCCCGCGCTGCCGGGGACGCAGGCCGAGGTGGACGCCATCGCCGCCGTGGCCCGTCAGGAAAGCCTGCGGGCCGAAGCGCTCACGGGCGCCGCCGCCACCCCCGCCGCCGTCGTGGCCGCCCTCGAAGGCGCCGCCGTCGCCCACTTCGCCACGCACGGCTTCTTCTACGGCGACGAGACGACGCCCGTCGCCGCCGCGAGCCGGACCGACCTCCTCGGCGCCCCCCTCCCCGCCGAGGCCGACATGACGCGGAACCCGCTGACCGAGAGCGGCCTCGCACTGGCCGGCGCCAACGCCGGCCCCGCCGGCTCCCTCTCCGCTGAGGAGATCGTCGGGCTCGACCTCTCCGGGCTCGGGCTCGCCGTCCTGAGCGCGTGCGAGACGGGGCGCGGCACGGAGGTCACGGGGCAGGGCGTCCTC
>DATGQT010000284.1:0-5375 GCA_035304085.1 Rubricoccaceae bacterium | reverse complement strand
GCCGACGACCGGCTGGCGACGTATTCGACGGGGATGCGCCAGCGCCTCCGCCTCGCCGCCGCGCTCCTCCACGACCCGCCCGTCCTCCTCCTCGACGAGCCCTCGGCCACCCTCGACGCGGCGGGGCGCACCCTCGTCGCCGGTCTCGTCGCGACGGCCGACGCCGTGGTGGTGGTGGCGACGAACGACGAGGCCGAGGCCGCCCTCTGCGCCCGCTCCGTCGTGCTCGATTAGACGGCGGCGAGGGCGAACGTGGCGAGGTCCACCGCGGCCCCGGCGTCGAGGAGGGGGCGCGCGGCGGCGGTGACGGTGGCCCCCGTCGTGAGCACGTCGTCCACGAGGAGGAGGCGGAGGTCGCGGGCGTCCTGCCCCTCGGGTACGGCGAAAGCGCCGTCGACGTTGGCCCAGCGGCGGGTGCGGGAGAGCGCTGTCTGCGAGCGGGTCCGCCGGGAGCGGACGAGGAGTGCCTCGGCGACGGGCGGTGGGCCGGGGAGCACGCGGGCGGCCCCCTCAGCCAGCGCGGCGCTCTGGTTGTAGCCGCGTTCGAGCCGCCGCACGCGCGCGAGCGGCACCGGCACGACGGCGTCGTAGCGCGGCTCCCCGAAGGTCTCGGCGACGGCCCGCCCGAGGAGGGCGCCGAGGGCGAGGCCGAGGGCGGGGCGGTCGCGGTACTTGAGGGTGTGCTGGAGCCGCTGCACGGCCCCGCCGTCGTCGAACACCCACAGCGCCAGCGCCTGCCCGAAGAGGTTGCCCGTCGGGAGGGCGCCGAGGCGGGCTTCGACCTCGACGGCGTCGGCGCGGGGGAGGCGGCGGAGGCACGCCGGGCACAGCGGCACCCCGTCGTCGGAGGGGAGGCGCCGCTCGCAGGCGAGGCAGAGGGCCGGGAAGGCGAGGCCGGCGAGGGCGCGGGCTGCACCGGTGAGCCCGCCGAGGAGGGCGGTGGCAGGCATAGGTTGCGTGTTCCGTGTTGCGTGTTGCATGTCAGCGGCGCGTCGGTTCAACACGCAGCACGCAAGACCCGACAGCGTGAATATCTTGGCGGCGTCGTTACGGCGCAAGCCGCTCCCCCTTTCTCCCCCCGCCCATCCCCGACGCCGATGCCCAAGCGCCGCGGCATGCTCATCAAAAACGTCTCCGAGCGCCCGCTCACGCTCCACCTCCAGACCCGCGAGATCCCGATGGAGGCCGGCGACGAGGTGCTCGTCACCGCCGAGGAGGTCCGCGACGCCACGCTCCGCGAGCACCTCCAGGTCCGCTCCGTCGCCGTCGTCCGCCCGGCGACGGAGGAGGAGGGGGAGCAGCTCGCGCGCGAGCTCGGCGGTTGAACCCGTGATTCGGCGCCCGTGGTCCATCACCGCTGCTCCAACTGACCACCGACCACGGACGACCCCATGAACGTCCTCGCCCTCGAGCCCTGGTACGGCGGGTCGCACCGGCACTTCCTCGACGACCTCGCCCGCCACAGCCGCCACACCTTCCACGCGGTCACGATGGCGGCGCGGTACTGGAAGTGGCGGATGCAGGGGGGCGCCGTCACCCTCGCGCAGAAGGCGACCGAGGCCGTCGAGGCGGGCCCCGCGCCCGACCTCGTCTTCGCGACGGACATGGTGAACCTCCCGGCCTTCCTCGCCCTCACGCGCCAGCGGCTCGCGCGCGTGCCCGTCGTCCTCTACCTCCACGAGAACCAGCTCACCTACCCCATCCGCGAGGGCGTCGAGCGCGACTACACCTACGCCTACGTCAACTACCTCTCCGCCCTCGCCGCCGACCGCGTCGTCTTCAACTCCCGCTTCCACCACGACGAGTTCTTCGCCGCCCTCCCGGACCTCCTCCGTCGGTTCCCGGACTACACCCACCTCGACACCCTCCACCGCCTCCGCGAGCGGGCCACCGTCCTTCACCTCGGCCTCGACCTCGCCGGCCACGACCGCCACGCCGCCGACGTCGAGCGCGCCCGCGACGCCGGCCCACCCATCGTGCTCTGGAACCAGCGGTGGGAGTACGACAAGAACCCCGAGGCGTTCTTCCGCCTCATGAACCGGCTCGACGACGCCGGCGTCCGCTTCCGCCTCATCCTCGCCGGCGAGCGGTTCGAGGAGCAGCCGCCCGCCTTCGAGCGGGCGTTCCAGCGCTACGCCGAGCGCATCCTCCACTACGGTTACGCCGAGGACTTCGCCGAGTACAGCCGGCTCCTCCACCGCGCCGACATCGTGGTGTCCACGGCGCGCCACGAGTTCTTCGGCATCGCCATGCTGGAGGCGATCTACTGCGGGTGCCACCCGCTCCTCCCGAACCGGCTCACCTACCCCGAGCTGATCCCCGAGCGCCTCCACCGCCCGCTCCTCCACGCCCCCGTCCTCTACGAGGACGAGGAGGAGCTGTTCGAGATCCTCCGGCGGCTGCTCCGGGGGGAGGACCAGCCGCTGCCGCGGAGCGTCCTCCGCGAGATCCCCGCCCACCTCGCCTGGCCCGAGCAGGCGCGGCGCTACGACGCCCTCTTCGAGGAGGTCGCCGGCTAGCGCCCGCAGGGGGCGGGCGTGCAGACGCGAGGCCGGGCGTCATCGGCCGGGGCCCCGCCGACGTTCGCGCAGCGGAGGCAGAGCTCGCCGTCCCCCTCGCACGCGTCCCGCGCGATGAGGCCGACGTAGGGCCGCTCGCGGCTCTGGTGCTTCTCCGGCACGCCGACGAACAGGGTCTCCGAGAAGCGCGCGCACGAGGTCAGATTGCTCCCCCCGACGGCGTAGGCGACGAGGGCGTCCTCGGCGAGGACGGGACCGAGGCGGGCGCGGACGAACGTGGCAGCGGCCGGGTTGACGCCCCCGAGCACGTCGAGCCAGGCGCGGGCGTCGGCGGGGGCGAGGCGGCGGACCTGGGCGGGCGTGGCGGCGGCGTTGAGGAGGTTGCTCAGGCCGTCCACGTAGGCGAGGCGGAGGTCGGCGTCGGTGCGGGTGTAGAGGAAGACGGGAGCCGGCGGCGGGGACGGGGACGGGGACGGCGAAGCGGCGGGCGGGGGCGCGTCCTCGGCGGGCGTGGGCGCCGTGGGGGCGGCCGGGAGGTACGTCGTCAGCGGGGGGAGGGCTTCGCGGAGCGGAGGGCGCGGGGCGCAGCCGGCGGCGAGGACGAGGACGGCGAGGGAGCCGGGGAGGAGAGGGCGCATGGAAAAGAAAAGGCCGGCGGGGCCGAGCCACCCCGCCGGCGCTGATATCGTCCGGTGACGGGTATGTCTGAAGCGTGAAGACGCTCAGTCGCCCATCGCCGCCTCGCTCTCGGCGCGGGTCTGGGCGAAGGCCTCGCTCGGCTTCCACTGCGGGCGGAGGTCGGAGTCGGCCAGCATCCAGCCGAGGCGGAAGGCCACGCGCGTCTGCTGGACGAGCCCGCCGAGGAGCTCGTCGCCCGTCAGCTCGTCGCCCGGCTGGTGGTACCGGTTCATCCGGTAGTCGTTCGACACCTCCTCGGCGTAGCCCTCGGGGCGGCCGACGAAGTGGTGGCCCGTCTTGACGAAGACGGCCGGGACGCCGCCGCGCGCGAAGGCGAGCTGGTCGCTGCGGAAGAAGAGGCCCTGGTTGGGCTGGTTGTCCGGCGTGACGGTCATCCCCTCGGCGGCGGCGGCCTCGCGGAGCAGCCCCAGCATCTCGCTCCGCTCCGCGCCGATCCCGACGATGTCCTCCGTCGGCCCGCTGAGGTTGCCGGAGTCCACGTTGACGTTGGCGATGGTGCGCGCGAGCGGGATCACGGGGTGCTGCGCGTAGTGCGCCGAGCCGAGGAGGCCCGACTCCTCGGCCGTGAGCGTCATGAAGAGGACGGTGCGCGCGGGGGGCTCGGCGGCCGTGAAGGCCTCGGCGAGCGTGAGCAGCATCGAGACGCCCGAGGCGTTGTCCACGGCGCCGTTGTAGATGCCGTCCTCGCCGGCGGCGATGAGTGCCTCGTTCATCCCGAGGTGGTCGTGGTGGGCCGTGTAGACGACGGCCTCCTCCGGCCGCTCGGCGCCCGTGAGCTTCCCGATCACGTTGGTCCCCTCGAACCGGCGGCTCTCCAACTCCATGCTCAGGGTAGCGGTGACGGGGAGCGTGCGCGGGTGGAAGTCGCGCCGGGCGGCCTCCTCGAACCACGTATCGAGCGTGGTGCCGGAGAGCTGGGCGAGGCGCTCGGCGGCGGGCTGGGTGAGCCAGCCGGCCACGGTGAGGGCGCCCTCGGGCGGCTCGGAGAGGCTGATCTGCTCGCCGCGCGCGCCGGCCGAGAGCACCTGGAACGGGTACCCCGCCGTCTCGGGCGTGTGGATGAGGAGCGCGCCGAGGGCGCCGCGCCGCCGCGCCTCCTCGTACTTGTAGGTCCACCGCCCGTTGTACGTGAGGGTGTCGGCCTGGAAGAGGTCCGGCTCCTCGGCCGTCGCCGGGGGGTCGTTGACGAAGGCGACGATGACCTTGCCGCGGACGTCCACGCCCTTGTAGTCGTCCCAGTCGTAGCCCGGGTTCTCGATGCCGTAGCCGACGAAGACGAGCTCGGCGTCGCGGATGGCGGCCTCCGGGGCGTCGAGGTCGGACGAGGCGATGAAGTCGGTGACGAACTCGAGCCGGACGGGCTCGGTGTCGTCCGGGGTCAGGACGAGGGGGCTGACGGAGGTGGCCGTCGCGCCGCGCAGCGGCACCCGCTGGAAGAACGAGCCGTCGGCGGCGCCGCCTTCGAGGCCGAGCGCGCGCATCTGATCGGCTATGTACTCGACGGCCATCTCCTCGCCGCGCGTGCCGGTGCCGCGGCCCTCGTAGGCGTCGGAGGCGAGCTCGGCGAGGTGGCGGTAGAGCGTGGTCGAGTCGATCTCGGCGAGGCCCGCCTCGGGGGCGGCTGCGGCCAGCGCCGCGGCGTTCTGGGCGACGGAGCGGGGCGGGCCGCAGGCGGCGAGGAGGGCGGCGAGGACGAGCGCGAGGACGGGGCGTGCGAGCATGGTTCGGGGGTCTGATGGAGCCCTGAAGATACCCGGCCCGCCGGGCCGGCGGGGACAAAAGGACGTGACCGGACGTATCAGCGGTCCTCCTCACCCAGCCCCCCGTCCCATGCCGCAGATCGTCTATCACGTCGTCCCCAGCGAGGGCCGCTGGGCCGTCAAGCGCGAGGGGGCCGACCGCGCCTCCCGCGTGGCCGACACGCAGGACGAGGCCGTGGCCGTCGCCGAGCAGATGGCGCGCAACCAGGCGCCGGGCCGCGTCGTCGTCCACGGCGCCAACGGCCTCATCGAGTCCGTCCACACGTACGACGCCGTCCCCGCCCGCGTCGAGAGCGGCCGGGAGTGGCTCGACCTCGTGCTCTCGCGGCCGGTGCTCGCGGCCGTCGGCGTGGCCGCGCTCGTGGCCCTCGGCTACGCGCTGCGGGAGCGGTTCTGA
>DATGQT010000283.1:0-11685 GCA_035304085.1 Rubricoccaceae bacterium | reverse complement strand
CGACGCGGGGGCGACGTGGGAGGCGGTCGGAAGGGCGCCGGAGATCGCGTTTCTCATCCACCTGAAGGCGGCGGCGGTGGGTCCTGATGGACGGCTGTACGTGGGGCTGACGGAGAACGGGCCGGCGCGGGGGTGGGTGTGGCGGACGGCGGAGGTGGTGACGGTGGCGGCGGAGCCGGGGCCGGAGGTGGAGCGGGAGGGGCTGGGGCTGGAGGTGCATCCGAACCCCTCTCGCGGATCGGCCAAGGTGACGCTTACGCTCTCGCGACCGTCGGAGGTGGAGGTCGCCGTCTACGACGTGCTCGGCCGCCAGGTGGCCGTCCTCGCCTCCGGGCGCTACGGCGCCGGAGCACACGCGCTCACCCTCGGCGGTGCGGGCCTGCCGGCGGGGGTCTACGTCGTCCGCGTCACGGCGGGGAGCGCCGTCGCCACGACGACCGTGACGCTGCTGCGCTGAGGGCGCTGGCGGGGGGCTGGAGGGGGACGGGCGGTTGCCTTGACGGAACCGCCGGGCGGCTCTATCGTGCTCCCTCTTCGCACGGCCTTCACCCGCCCCCACCGCCCGGCCATGTCGCCCCGCCGCCTCGCCCGCCTCGCGCCGGCCGCCGTCGTCCTCGCCGGGGCGCTGGCCGTCGCCGTGCCGGGGGCGCAGGCGCAGTACTTCGGGCGCAACAAGATCCAGTACGAGCACTTCGACTGGCACGTCCTCAAGACGGAGCACTTCGACGTCTACTACTACCCCGAGGCGCAGACGCTGGCCGAGCACGGCGCCCACTTCGCCGAGGAGGTCTACACCGAGCTCGAGAGCCGGTTCGACTTCTCGCTCAACCACCGCGTCCCCCTCATCTTCTACTCGTCGAACCTCCACTTCAAGCAGACCAACGTCACGCCGGGGTTCATCCCGGACGGGGTGGGGGGGTTCTTCGAGTTCCTCAAGGGGCGCGTCGTGATCCCGGCCAACGGCGACCTCCACCGGTTCCGCCGCGTCGTCCGCCACGAGCTCGTCCACGTCTTCACGTACTCGAAGCTGACGCGCGTGCTGCGCGACCACCGCGTGCCCGTGGATCGGTTCCTCCCGCTGTGGTTCACCGAGGGGCTGGCCGAGTACTGGAGCGGGGAGCCGGACTTCCAGCACGAGATGATCCTCCGCGACGCGGTGGCCTCCAACTTCTTCGTGCCGCTCCACGACCTCGACCGCATCGCCGGCACGTACGTGATGTACAAGGAGGGCGAGGCGTTCTGCCGGTTCGTCGCCGAGACGTACGGCGAGGAGAAGGTGCTCCAGCTCATCGAGGAGGCCTGGCGCGACGTGGACTTCCGCGAGGTCGTGGCGTTCGTCCTCGGCGAGGACTTCGACACCACCTCCGACCGCTGGACGGCGTGGGTCCGCGCGCAGTACCTCCCGCTGCTCGAAGACGCCGACGTGCCGACGCTCGTCTCGGATGCCGTCGCCGCGCGCGGCGTCAACATGAAGCCCGTCGTTCACGTCTATCCCGACAGCCTGTCCCGCCCAGGCGGGAGCCGGCGCGAGGTCGTCTACGTCGCCAACCTCGGCGGCTACACGAACGTCTACGCCATGCCCGTAGACGCCGACTACCGGCCGACGGGCGAGCCCGAGGTGCTCGTGCGCGGGGAGCGGAGTGAGGACTTCGAGGCGTTCCACCTCTTCGAGAGCCGGATGGACGTCTCCTCAGACGGCCTCCTCGCCTTCGTCACCAAGCGCGGCGGCGGCGACGTCGTCCACGTCTACGACCTCCGCGCGCGCCGCCACGCCGGCCTCTACCACTTCGACGGCCTCGTCGCCGTCTACTCCCCGACGTGGAGCCCCGACGGCCGGCGCCTCGCCTTCACCGGCATCGACCGCGGCGGCTTCGCCGACCTCTACGTCTACGACCGCGACGCCGAGCGCCTCCGCCAGCTCACCCACGACCCCTACGACGACCGCGACCCCGACTGGAGCCCCGACGGCCGCCGCCTCGTCTTCTCCTCCGACCGCACGGCCGCCGCCGGCCCCGAGACCCCCGCCTACAACCTCTTCGTCTACGACCTCACCACCGACGCCGTCGCGTACGTCACCTACGGCAGGCACCACGACCTCTCGCCGCGCTGGAGCCCCGACGGCCGCTACGTCGTCTTCGCCAGCGCCCGCGACGAGGCCAACGGGAAGGAGAGCGCGCAGGACCTCTACGTGGCAGACATGACGCAGCCGCTCGTCGAGGAGCCGCCCGGCGTCCTGGCCGAGGCGGATGCGGCCCCGGGCGACCTCGGGGCGCTCACGGACGACGGCGTAGTGCCCGGCGGCGCGCTGCTCGCGCCCGTCGCCGCGCTGGACCCCCTCGCAACGGGGGAGGCCACGGCGGACTCGACCGAGGCACCCGTGGGCCGGCCGGTCCACCGGCTGACCGCCTTCACCAGCGCCGCCTTCGACCCCGTGTGGACCGACGACGGCCGCCTCGTCTTCACCGCGTTCGAGGACTACCGCTTCACCGTCCGCCACCTCGGCGCCGACTCCCTGCTGGCCCACCCGCGGGCGACGGTCTACGCGACGCTGCCGGCCGAGCGCGCGCCGTGGGCGTTCGGCCGCTACGCCGTCACCGACAGCACGCAGCGCGTCCGCTACCGCCGCCGCTACACGCTCGACGTGGCGCAGGGCGGGATCACCCAGAGCACCACCGGCCTCGGCACCGGCGGCGGCGCCGTCCTCGCCTTCTCCGACGTCATGGGCGACGACGTCATCTACGTCTCCGCCTACAGCGCCAACACGCTCGACCGCTCGTTCCTCGAGAACCTCAACGTCGCCGTCACGCGGATCCACCTCGGGCGGCGGGCCAACTTCGGCTACGGGGTCTACCGCCTCGCCGGGCAGCGCTACGACCGCGGCGACCCCGAGGCGCCGGCCGGCTACCCCGTCTTCTACGAGCAGGTCTACGGCGGCATCGGGCTCGTGAGCTACCCGCTCTCGCAGTTCCGCCGCATCGAGCTCGGGACGTCGCTGGAGTGGAGCCGGAAGGACCAGTTCCTCCGCCAGCAGGAGCTCGAGACGTTCCTGCTCTCGAACTCCGTCGCGCTCGTCCACGACAACGCGCTCTACGGCATGAACGGGCCCATCGACGGCTGGCGGGCCAGCGTCGGCGCCGGGTACACCACCGACGTGCTGTACTCCAACGTCAGCTTCTACTCGCTCCGCGCCGACGTCCGCCGCTACTTCCGGCTCCTGCCCGGCGTGACGTTCGCCTCGTGGGGGATGGCGCAGGTCAACGTCGGGCGGCGCGCGCGGCTGAACCTCCTCGGCGGCTCGTGGTCGCTGCGCGGCTACCCGTTCTACCGCCTCCGCGGGCGGGGCCTCTGGTTCACGTCGCACGAGCTCCGCTTCCCCCTCGTCAACGCGCCGAGCGCGTGGATCCCGCTGCTCGCCCCGTTCGGCATCGCGAGCATCCGCGGCGCCGCGTTCGTCGACGCGGCGCACCTCTGGAACGAGGGGTACGACGACGTCGAGTACGACCCCGGCTCGGGGTTCGAGATCGGGCGCACCCTCGGCTCGGCCGGCCTCGGCCTCCGCGTCAACCTCTTCGGCGCGATGGTCCTCCGCTACGACTTCGGCTACCGCTTCGCGAACGGGCTCGAGTGGGACGCGCGCGAGCCCTTCAGCCAGTTCTTCTTCGGGTGGGACTTCTGATGGGAAAGGGGGAAAGGGTGAATGGGAGAAAGGGAGCGGGCGCGTACGCCCGCCTTGCGATCTCCCTTTCCCTCTTTCTCCCGCTCGCCCTTTCTCTCCTGCTGGCCGGCTGCGACACGCTCCGGGTGCAGCGGCCTCTCCGTCCGGCGCCTCCGCCCGGGCCGGCCGAGGCGGGCGCCGTCGCGCCGCCGCTCGAGCAGGTCTGGCGCTACAGCGCCGAGGGCGCCTTCGGCCCCGCCCCCGCGCTCGTCGCCGACGGCCGGGTGCTCGTCGCCACGCGCCACGGGGAGGTCCACCTCGTGGACGCGGCGAGCGGCGACCGGATCGGGAAGGCGGGCGTCGGCGAGGCCGTCGAGGGCACGCCGGTGCTGCTCGACGGGCGGCTCCTCGTGCTCCCCGTCGCCAAGGGCAAGTACGGCCTCGTCGCCTACGACCTCGTCGAAGGCCGGCGCGTGTGGACGCGCCGCGGGGACCCCCACGTCGCCGGCCTCCTCCTCGCCGGGGACGTGCTCCTCGCCGCCGCCTACGACGGCACCGTGCGCGGCCTCGATCCCCGCACGGGCACCGAGCGCTGGTCGCTCCGCCCCGACACCCTCGCGCGCTACTTCGCCGCGCCCGTCCTCCTCGCCTCGGGCCGGGCCGCCGTGGCCGACGACCGGGGGCGGGTGACGGCGCTCGATCCCGCCACCGGCCGCGTCGCCTGGACGGCCGACGTCGGCGCGCCCGTTCACGAGACGCCCGGCGCGGCCGGAGGCCTCCTCATCGTCCCCACCACGCGCGGCCGCCTCGTCGCCCTCGACGCGGCGACGGGCGCGGAGGTGTGGCGCCACGAGGCGGAGGATACCGGTGTGCTGTTCGCCTCCCCGACCGTCGCCCCCGGGTCAGGTCCCGGGCAGGCCGTGCTCGTCGGGGCGAGCGACGGGGTGGTGCGCCGGCTCGACGCCGCCACCGGCGCCGTCGTCTGGACCCGCCGGTTCGACGGCAACGTGGCCGCCGCGCCGCTCGTCGTGGGGGAGACCGTCTACGTCGGCACCCTCGACCGGCGGCTCGTCGCGCTCGACCTCGCGACGGGGGCCGAGCGGTGGTCCACCGAGCTGGAGGGCCGGATCAAGTCGGCCTCCGTCGTCATCGGCGACGTCGTCCTCGTCTTCGCCGAGCCCCACCACGTCCACGCCTTCCGCGCTGTGGGCGCGCCGGGCGCCGGCGTCGCCTCGCGTTGAGCCATGCGCCTGCTTGCCGTTATTGCACTGACCCTCCTCCACACCGCCCACGCCCAGCCGGGGCCGCCGGTGGGGTACGTAGCCGTCGAGACGAACGCCCCCGCGGCGCGCGTCCACCTCGACGGGAGATCCGTGGGAACGGCCGCGGAGGGGCCCTTCGCCGCGCCGCCGGGGGCGGTGACGGTGCAGCTCGCCGAGTCCGCCGAGGCGTCGTGGGCGCCGCGTCGTGCCGAGGCGACCGTCGAGGTCCGCGAGGGCGAGACGACGACGGTGCGCCTCGACCTCCCGCTCCGCTACCGCGTCGAGACGTTCCCGGTGGGGGCGGAGGTGCGCCTGGAGCACGACGGCACCGCGGAGCAACTGGGGACGGCGCCGCTGGTGATCGAGCGTTCGACGCCGCTGGAGGGCACGCTCGTGGCCGAGGCCCCCGGCTTCCTGCCCGCCCGCACGGTCCCGGGCGACTCTCTCGACAACCGGCTCACGCTCCTCCTGCGCCCGCTCGAAGACGGCGCCGTGCCCGAGACCGTGGCCGGCTGGGAGCCGCACCGCCGGCCCAGCCGCTGGATCGACTACGCCGCCGGGGCCACCGCCCTCGCGGCCGCCGCCGTCGCCGTCCACTTCAAGTTCCAGGCGGACGAGTACGACGACCGCTACCGCACGCCCGGGAGCCCCGAGCGCGGCGACCCCCGGCTCCGCGCCGAGGCCGAGCGCCTCGACGGCTACGCCCTCGCCGCCCTCGGCGCGATGCAGGTGAGCCTCGGTGTGCTGGCCATCCGGTTCGTGCTGCGGTAGGGCGTATCACGTTCGACGTCGAACGTTCAACGTGTCACGCCCACGTGTCAGAACGCTGGCAGCGGGCGGGCGTATCTTCGGGCGATGGATCGAGCCGTCCCCCGATGAGCCTCAAGGAACGAATCGCCGCCGACCTCAGGGACGCCCTCCGCGCCGGCGAGAAGACGCGCCTGAGCGCCGTGCGCATGCTCCAGGCCGCCATCACGGAGAGGGAGAAGAGCGGCGCCGGCCCGCTCACCGAGGAGGACTACCTCGCCGTCGTCCAGAAGCAGGCCAAGCAGCGGCGCGACGCCGCCGAGCAGTTCCGCGCCGCCGGCCGGACCGACCTCGCCGAGCGCGAGGAGGCCGAGCTCGCCGTCGTCGAGGGCTACCTCCCCGCGCAGCTCCCCGACGAGGAGGTAGAGCGCGTCGTCCGCGAGGTCGTCGAGCGCACCGGCGCCACGAGCATGAAGGACATGGGCCGCGTGATGGGCGAGGCGATGGGCGCGCTGAGGGGGCAGGCCGACGGCCGCCGCGTGCAGGCCGTCGTCCGGGCGCTCCTCCAGGGCTAGATGGACGGGTTCAACCTGCTCGACCTCTTCCTCCTGGCGACGATCGGGCTCGGCGTGTGGCGCGGCCTCGCGACCGGCCTCGGCCGCCAGCTCGTGAGCACCGTCGGCCTCTTCCTCGCCTTCGTCGTCGGCGCGGCGCTGATGGGGCCGGTGGGGGAGGCCGTCGTCGCCAGCCTCGGCGTCTCGGAGCGGACGGCGCCCGTCGTCGGCTTCGTCGTCGTCTTCGCCGCCGTGCTCGGCGGGGTGGCGGCCGTCGGCCACGCGTCCAGGAAGGTGCTGGAGGCCGTGAAGCTGACGGCGGTGGAGCGGATGGCCGGGGCGCTCTTCGGGGGCTTGAAAGGGGCGTTGAGCGCGTCGATCTTCCTGACCGTCACCGCCTTTACGCCGATGCCCGGCGGCACGCCGTGGCTCATCGGCGCTGAGACGCGCGAGGGCTCGGTGCTCTACGAGCCCGTGCAGGCCGTCGGCCCCGAGCTGTGGCGGCTCGTCCAGACCGTCACCCCCGGCATCCAGGAGGCCCTCACCGAGAAGTTCAACGCCTGGGAGGCGGGGCGCGACAAGGAAGAAGCCGGCCAGCCCGAAGGCGGACCGAAGTAAGAAGTGTAAAGTGAAAAGGGAAAAGGGAAAAGTGAAAAGTGAAAAAAAGGGGTGTGGTGCCGCGGGGCTACTCTGCGCCTCTCCGGGGCTGTTGTCTCGGGCGGAGAATCGCGGCGCCACACGATAGCTCCGCGACAGCGGCCTTCCGCGCGTGAACCCCCGGTCACCGTGCCCCTCCAGTTGACAGCCGCGCTCTGCCATCCGGCGCTATAAAAGCACCGTCGCTCGCAATGCCTCCTTTTTCACTTTTCCCTTTATCCTTTTAACTTCCCCCGATGATTCCCGTATCGCTCCGTCTCAAGAACTTCCTCTCCTACGGCACGGCCGCGGAGACGCTGGACTTCGAGGCGTTCAGCGTCGCCTGCCTCTCCGGCGCCAACGGGCAGGGCAAGAGCGCGCTCCTCGACGCCGTGACGTGGGCCATCTGGGGCGAGGCCCGGAAGTCGAGCGACAGCCGGAAGCCGGACGAGGAGCTCCTCCGCATCGGCGCGCGCGACATGGAGGTCGAGCTCGTGTTCGACCTCGAGGGGACGCGCTACCGGATCGTCCGCGCCTTCCACCAGTCGGCCTCCGGCAAGACGAGCAAGCCGGGCCTCGAATTCCACGTCCTCGACCCCGAGAGCGGGGAGTACCGCCCGCTCACCGCCGAGAGCGTCCGCGCCACGCAGGCCGTCATCGACGCCCGCATCGGGCTCGACTACGACACGTTCATCAACTCGGCCTTCCTGCTCCAGGGCCGCTCCGACGAGTTCACGCGCAAGAAGCCGGGCGAGCGGAAGGAGATCCTGGGCAAGATCCTCGGGCTCGACCGCTACGGCCGCCTCGCCGCCGCCGCCGGGCAGCGCTACGGCGACGCCCGCGACCGCGCGAAGTGGCACGAGGACGAGGTCGAGCGCCTGAAGGCGGCGCTGGAGGACGAGCCGCGCTGGCGGGCCGAATGTGCCGAGGCCGAGCGCCTCGTGGCCGAGGGCGCGGCCGAGCGCGAGCGGCTCCGCGCCGAGGAGGCCGCCCTCACCGAGCGCCTCGCCGCCCTCGACGCCGCCGCCCGCGAGGCCGACGGCCTCCGCGACGGCCTCCGCCGCGCCGAGGAGCGCCGCGCCAAGCTCGACGCCGACGTCGCCGCCCTCGCCGCGCAGATCGCCGAGGCCGAGGCGCTCGTCGGCCGCGCCGCCGAGATCGAGACGGCCTACGCGCGCCACGAGGCCCTGATCAAGGAGCGCCGCGCGCTCGACGAGCAGGCCAACCTCCGGCGCGGCACCGAGGCCCTCCTGAACGACAAGAAGATGGTGCTCCGCGAGGAGCGGATGCGGCTCGAAGGGCAGCTCGACCGCCTCACGACCGCCCTCCGCGCCGCGCAGGCGCAGCTCGACGACCACGAGCGGCGGCTGGCCGAGCGCCCGCGCGTCGAGCGCGCCTTCGGCGCGGCGCGGGAGGCCGAGGCGAAGTACCGGCGTCTCCGGGAGCAGGCCGAAGCGCGGAAGCGGCTTTCCGAGCGCATAGCTCAGATCGACGAGCGCCTCACGCACGAGCGCGGCCACCTCAAGGGTGAGCTCAACACGATCCGCACACAGCTCTCCGAGGCCGCAAGCTCGGCCGTCCCGATTGAAGCGTTACGTGAAGAAGAAGAGCGGCTGGCAGCGGCCGTCGCCGAGGTCGAGGGCTGGCAGCGCGACCAGGAGGCCGTGCGTGAGGAGGGCATGGGCGTCAAGGAGCAACTCGCCGCCGGCGAGGCCGAGCGCGTCCGCCTCCGCGAGGAGATCGCCGCGCTGGAGGCGAAGCGCGCCCGCGTCCGCACGACCGAGGCCGAGGCGTGCCCCACCTGCGGCACCCCGCTCACCGAGGACCACCGCCGCCACGTCGAGGCCACCTACGACCGCGAGCTGGCGGCGCTGCGCGCGAAGCTCGACGAGCACGAGGCCCGCTTCCGGGCCCTCGAAGCCGCGCGCGACGACCTCCGCCGCCGCTTCCTCGACCTCCGCGCCCGCGTCGAGCAGACGAACGGGGTGGCCGTGAAGCTCGTGCAGGTCCGCGAGAAGCTCGCCCGCCACGACGAGGACCAAGCCGAGCGCGAGCGCCGCCGCGCCCGCGCGGAGCACCTGGAGCGGCTGCTCGAAGCCGAGACGTTCCTCCCCGAGCTCCGCGCCGAGCGTACGGAGTGTCAGGACCGCCTCGACGCCGAGCCCTTCGACGAGGCCGAGCTCGAGGCGGCGCAGGCGGAGATCGCCCGCCTGCCCCTCCTCCGTGAGCAGATGGAGGAGCTCGACCGCCTCGCCGCCGGCCGCGACGCCCTCGCGCACCAGGCCCGGCAGCACGAGGCCGAGATCGCCCGCCTCCGCGCCGACCTCGACGCCGGGACCACGCTGGCGCCCCTCCAGCGGCAGATCGAGTCGCTGACGGCGCAGCTCGAACGGATCGGCTACGACGGCCAGCGCCACGACGCCGTCCTCCGCGAACTCGACGGCCTCGCCGAGGCGCCCCACGACTTCACGCGCCTCATGGAGGCCCAGCGCAACCTCACCGACTGGGTGCGCCGCCGCGCCGACCACGAGGCCGAGCAGGCCGCGCTGGCCGAGGAGGAGGGCCGGCTCCGGCAGGCCCTCACGCAGGCCGAGGCCACCCTCGCCGAGCGCCCCGCGCTGGAGGCCGACCACGCGGCGAAGCGGCGGGCCTGCGCCGAGGCCGAGGCGCGGCTGAGCGAGGCGCAGGGTCGCCTCGGCGCCCTCCGCGAGCGGCTCGAACGCTGCGCGCAGGACCGCGAGGCGCTCAAGGCGGCCCGGGCGGCCCACCGCGAGGCCAAGCAGGAGGCCACCCTCTACCGCCACCTCCGCAGCGCCTTCGGCCGCCACGGCATCCCGAGCCTCATCATCGAGGAGACGCTGCCCGAGATCGAGGACCGCGCCAACGCGCTGCTCGAGCGGCTCGCCAACGGCCGCACCCGCGTCGCCCTCGAGACGCTGGCCGACAAGAAGGCCGGCGGCACGAAGGAGACCCTCGACATCCGCATCACCGACGAGCAGGGCGTCGCGCGGCCCTACGAGACGTTCTCGGGCGGGGAGGCCTTCCGCGTCAACTTCGCCCTCCGCATCGCGCTGGCCCAGCTGCTGGCCGACCGCGCCGGCGTCCGCATCCGCACGCTCGTCGTGGACGAGGGGTTCGGGACGCAGGACAAGGAGGGCATCCAGAACCTCGTCGAGGCCATCCGCACCATCCAGGACGACTTCGACAAGATCCTCGTCATCACCCACCTCGACGAGCTCAAGGACGCGTTCCCCATCCGCATCGAGGTCACGAAGCGACCCGTCGAGGGCTCGACGTTCGAGGTCGTGGGCGTCTGAATCGTCACGTGGCCGGCGCCACGACCCGCGCCCGCCGCATCACCACCAGCCCGCCGACGATGAGCGCGCCGCCGAGGACCTGCGCGAGCGTGACCGGCTCGCGCAGCAGGAGGAACGCCGCGACGAGGGCGACGAAGGGGACGAGGTTCGAGAACGCCGCCGTCTGCGACGGCCCCACACGGCGGACGGCGATGTTCCAGAGGTAGTAGGCGAGGCCGGTCGAGAGCCCGCCCGAGAACACCAGCGCCGCCCACACCCAGGCGTCCACCGCGGCCCACGCCGTCGTCTGGACCGTGGCGAGGCCGAGCGCGGCGAGGACGGGGAACGCCACGAGCACGCTGAAGAAGGCGAGGCCCAGCGGCGCCGCCCCGCGCGCGAGCGCCGGCCGCGAGTACACCGTGTAGAGCGCCCACATCACCGAGCCCACGAGCATCAGCACGTTGCCGAGGAACACCTCGCCCGAGAAGTCGATCTCCCCCTCACCCGCCAGCACGACGACGGCGACGCCGAGCGTGGACAGCACGAGCCCCGCCCACCCCTTCGGCGCCATCCGGTCGATCCCCAGCACGTGCCCGAGGAGCGCCGTCCACATCGGGCTCGACGCGATGATGAGCGCGGCGCTCCCCGCCGTCGTCCGCGCGATGCCGAGGATGAAGAGCACCTGGTAGCCCACGTGCCCGACGAGCCCGAGGCCGACGACGACGCCCGGCATCCGCCGGACGGGCTCCGCGAACGCGTGCCCGCGCCGCCGCGCCTCCGCCGCCCACAGCACGCCGAGCGTGGCGACGGAGACGCAGAACCGGAAGAGGTTGACCGTGAACGGGTGCATCGCCGCCAGCGGCACCTTGATCACGGGGAAGTTGAGGCCCCAGATGAGGACGACGAGGAGGAGCGCGGCGTCGTAGCGCCAGGTGGAGCGGTCGGGCATGCGGCGGGTCGGCGGGGAGGCGAACGTACCCCCGGGCGCCGCAAAGGAGCCGCGTGCGTAGTTTCCGCCGCATGAAGCCTGAGGGGATTAAAAAACTCTACTACTCGATCAGCGAGGTCAGCCGGATGACCGGGCTGAAGGCGCACGTGCTGCGGTACTGGGAGACCGAGTTCCCGCAGCTCCAGCCGAAGAAGAACCGCGCCGGCAACCGGATCTACACCCTCCGCGACATCGAGGTCGTCGAGCGGATCCAGCACCTGCTCAAGGAGGAGAAGTACACGATCGAGGGGGCGCGGCAGGCCCTCGACCGCGAGCGCGCCGACGGCGAGGAGCCCCCGCGCGCCGAGCTGTTGAGGCTGCGTGCATTTCTGGAGGACGTGTTGCGCCGGCTGGGCTGAGGGGGCTATTTTGGCGCTCCCTCGGGTAGTGGCGCAGTCCGGTAGCGCACCTGCATGGGGTGCAGGGGGTCGTGGGTTCAAATCCCGCCTACCCGACACCGAACGCCCCCGGCCGGTTGGCCGGGGGCGTTCGTCGTTGTGAGCCGGATGGAGGACCGTGCCCGGGGGCAGCCCCCGTACACGCTGGG
>DATGQT010000282.1:0-10503 GCA_035304085.1 Rubricoccaceae bacterium | reverse complement strand
ACGGAGGCGATGACGCCGAGCGCGGCGAAGCGGGGGATGTCGTCGAGGGCCACCACCTGCGCGTGCTCGACGCGGTGGCGGCCCGGCCCGCCGCCCGTGGCCACGATGGCGGCCTCGTAGGCGTCGAGGACGACGCGGTTGGCGCGGTCGCCGATGGCGTGGGTGCTCACCTGGAGCCCGCAGCGCATGGCCCGCTCGACGGCCGCCCGGAACACCTCGGGCGGCATCCGCAGGAGCCCCTCGTTGTGCACGTCGTCGCTGTACGGCTCGAGCAGCGCGGCGCCCCGGCTGCCGAGCGCGCCGTCCATGTAGAACTTGACCGACTGCACGCGGAGGTGGTCGTCGGGTGCGGGCAGCCCTTCACCTCCGCAGGCCCACGAGAGCAGTTGCTCGTTCAGCATGGCGTAGTTCCGAATCGGGAACCGCCCCTCGCGGATGAACCGCTCGTAGAGCGCGAGCGTGTCGCGCCCCACGCCGGCCTCGTGGACGCCGGTGAGGCCGTAGCGCACGGTGGTCTCCAGCGCGCGCCGCAGCCGCTCCCCCAGTTCGGCCTCCGACGGCGCCGGCACCGCCGCCTCGATGAGCCGGTCCTCGGCGCTGTCGAGGAAGATGCCCGCGGGCCGGCCGGCCTCGTCGGTCAGGATCGCCCCGCCCTCGGGCGCCGCGGGCGCGGGCGCCTCCGGGTCGAAGCCGACGGCGCGGAGGGCGGCGGTGTTGACCCACCCGGCGTGGCCGTCGACGCGGCGGAGCCAGACGGGCCGGTCGGGGAAGGCGGCGTCAAGGTCGTGGCGCGTCGGGAAGGGGTGCGAGCCGTCGGGTGCGGCGGGCCAGTCGTTCTGGTCCCACCCGCGGCCCATCAGCCAGGCGCCCTCGGGCAGCCCCTCCGCGAACGCCCGCACGCGTGCGATCACCTCCGCCTTCGAGGCCGTCCCCACGAGATCCACCTGCGTGAGGTACTGCCCGAGCCCCATGAGGTGCGCGTGCGCGTCGATGAGGCCGGGGACGACGGTGCGGCCCTCGGCGTCGACGCGCGGCCAGTCCGGGTAGCGCGCCAGCAGTTCGGCGTCGCTCCCGACGGCCGCGACCCGCCCGTCCTCGACGGCGAGGGCCTCCGCCCGCGGCTGCGCCGGGTTGACGGTGTAGATCCGGGCGTTGTGGAGGACGAACGTGGGCTGGGCCACGGCGGCGAGGGGGAGCAGGAGGAGGGCGAGGAGGAATGGACGCATGAGCGCGGGCGTGCAGGAACGCAGGAAGCTAAGGGCTCGCCTCTCCCCTGCGCTCCCGCGTGCTCACGCGCCTGCGCGCTTCTCGACCCACAGCGTCACCGGACCGTCGTTGACGAGGTGGACGTCCATCATGGCGCCGAAGATGCCGGTGGGGACGGGCCGGCCGAGGGCCTCCGAGAGCTTCGCGGCGAAGTAGCGGTAGAGCCGCTCGGCCTCCTCGGGCGGGGCGGCGTGGGAGAAGGAGGGCCGCGTGCCCTTGCGGATCTCGCCGAGGAGGGTGAACTGGCTGACGACGAGGGCCTCGCCGCCGGTGTCGAGGAGCGACCGGTTCATCCGGCCCTCGTCGTCGGGGAAGACACGGAGGCGGGCGAGCCTGTCGGCGAGCCAGTCGGCCTCCCGCTCGGCGTCGCCCTGCGCCACGCCGAGCAGCACGAGGAGCCCCGGCCCGATGGCGCCAACGACCGCACCGTCCACCTCGACATGGGCCTCCTTCACACGCTGGACGAGAGCGATCATGAGGATTTCGGAGTGTGGAATGCGGAGTGCGGAGTGGGGGCGGTCACTGCGGGGGCCGGAGGTAATCCTGCAGGAACGCGGCGAACGCCTCGACGGCCCGGCCGCGGTGAGAGATCCGGTTCTTCTCCGCCGCCGTCATCTCGGCGAAGGTGCGGCCGTCGCCCTCTGAGGGGCGGAAGAGGGCGTCGTAGCCGAACCCGCCCGCGCCGGCCTCCTCGGCGGCGATGACGCCCTCGCAGACGCCGTCGAAGAAGCGAACGCCGGCGCCGTCGGCGAAGGCGAGGACGGTGCGGAAGCGGGCCGTGCGCGCGGGGGCGCCGGCGAGGTCGGCGAGGAGCTTCCGGCGGTTGGCCGCGTCGTCGCCTTCGGGGCCGGCGTAGCGGGAGGAAAAAACGCCGGGGGCGCCGTCGAGGGCGTCCACCTCGAGGCCGGTGTCGTCGGCGAGGGCGGGCAGGCCGGTGTGGGCGTGGAGGGCGCGGGCCTTCTTCTCGGCGTTGCCGCGGAGGGTGCCGGCGTCCTCCTCCACCTCGGGCGCCCCCACCTCGGCGGCGGAAACGAGCGTGACGGGGAGGCCTTCGAGCGCGGCGGCCAGCTCGGCCACCTTGCCGGGGTTGCGCGTGGCGAGGACCAGGGTGAGCGAGGGATCGGAGGATCGGGGCATCGGGAGATCGGGTGCGACGGCGGACACGACTTCGAGCCTCCGAGGATCCGACCGCTCGATGCGCCGATGCGGGAACGGCCTGGGCTTCGATCCGTTTTCAATGATCCCCGTCAGCGCGGCGCCTTGTGGCGCGGGGGGAATGCCCGTAGCTTGTCGGGCTGTGCGCTGTGCGCCCCGTTTCCCCGTAACCCACCCAGGAGGTCCCCTTGGCCATCGGCATCAAAGTTCGTGATAAGGAGTCCATCGACCGCGCGCTGCGCCGGTTCAAGCGCGCCGTGAACCGCAGCCGCGTGCTGCGGATCTACCGCGACAACATGGCCTTCACGAAGCCGAGCGAGGAGCGCCGCCTGGCGCGGCAGAAGGCCGCCCGCAACGCGCGCCGCCACCGCAGCTACTGAGCCCGGGCCTCCCGCCCGAGCGGCCCCGGCCGCTCGCCGAGCGTCAGCGCCCGCCCCGGATCGTCGGGGCGGGCGCTTTTTCGTGCTCAGTCCGGCTGCTCCGGGTTCGTCGACCGCTCCGCGGCCTCCTCCACCTCGGGCTCGTCGGCGGCGACGCCGAGGGCGCGGGCGAGGATCTGCTCCTGCTCGGCCGTGTGGACGGCGGCGCTGCCGGTGGCCGGGCTCGCGGCGGCGGGGCGGCCGGCGTAGCGCACGCGGCGGTCGCAGTCGCCGTAGAGGTCGAGGAGGAGGTCGTCGAGGCGGGGGCGGACGAACGACCACGCGCCCATGTTGGCCGGCTCCTCCTGGAGCCAGACCACCTCGGCGCCGCCGAACCGCTCCAGCTCGGCGCGCACGGCGGCCTCGGGGAACGGGTAGAGCTGCTCCAGCCGCGCGATGGCGACCTCGGCCGGGCGCTCCAGCGCCTCGCGCGCCTTGAGGAGATCGTAGTACACCTTGCCCGAGCACAGGACGAGGCGCCGGGCACCCGCCGGATCGGTCTCGGCCGGGATGAAGGGCTGGTAGCGGCCCTCGGCCAGCTCCTCGACCGTCGCCACGGCCTGCGGGTGGCGGAGCAGGCTCTTCGGCGTCATCACGACGAGCGGCTTGCGCACCGAGCGCTTGATCTGGCGGCGGAGCGCGTGGAAGTAGTTGGCCGGCGTCGAGTAGTTGGCCACGACGAGGTTGTCCTCGGCGCAGAGCTGGAGGAACCGCTCGAGGCGGCCCGAGGAGTGCTCGGGGCCCTGCCCCTCGTACCCGTGCGGGAGCAGCATCACGAGCCGGCACGTCTGCCCCCACTTCGCCTCGGCCGCCGCGATGAACTGGTCGATCAGGATCTGCGCGCCGTTGACGAAGTCGCCGAACTGCGCCTCCCACAGCACGAGCGCGTCGGGCTCGGCGACGGAGTAGCCGTACTCGAACCCGAGCGCGGCGTACTCCGAGAGGAGGGAGTCGTAGACCTGGAACCGCGCCTGCCCGCCGGCTTCGCCGCGCGCGATGTTGTTGAGGGGGATGTAGCGGTGGGCGTCCTGCTGGTCGTAGAGGATGGCGTGGCGCTGGGAGAACGTGCCGCGGCCGGAGTCCTGCCCGGAGAGGCGGACGGGCGTGCCCTCCAGGAGGAGGGTCCCGAAGGCGAGGGCCTCGGCGAAGGCCCAGTCGATCTGCCCCTCGTTGAACTGGCCCTCCCGCTTGGCGATGAGGCGGCCGAGCTTCTTGTGGACGTGGAAGCTCTCGGGGAGGTCCACGAGCGCGCGCATGACCTTTTCCAGCGCCTCGCGGGGGGCCGCCGTCTCGACGTCCTCCAGCGGCGCCTTCGCGATGGGCCGGATGCGCGGGCCGGCGCTGCGCTGCTGCTCGGCGAGCTCCTTCGTCTCCTCGAACGCCCGCTCGAGCTTGGCGCGGTAGTCGTCGAGGAGGGCCTCGGCGTCCTCGGGCGTGAACTCGCCGCGGCGGAGGAGGTGCTCGAGGTAGCGCTTGCGCACGGAGCGGTGCCCCTCGATGTTCTCGTACATCAGCGGCTGCGTGTAGCTCGGCTCGTCGCCCTCGTTGTGGCCGTACTTCCGGTAGCAGACGAGGTCGATGACGACGTCCTTGTTGAAGACCTGCCGGTAGTCGAGGGCGAGGCGGGCGACGCGGACGGCCGCCTCGGGGTCGTCGCCGTTGACGTGGAAGATCGGGGCCTGGATCATCCGCGCGATGTCGGTGGCGTAGGCCGACGAGCGCGCGTGCATCGGGAGCGTCGTGAACCCGATCTGGTTGTTGATGACGACGTGGACCGTCCCGCCCGTGCGGTAGCCCTCGAGCTGGGAGAGGTTCAGCGTCTCGGCGACGACGCCCTGCCCGGCGAAGGCGGCGTCGCCGTGGAGGAGGATGGGGATCACGCGGTCGCGGAGCTCCTTCTCCGGCATCCCGGGGTGCGCCTCGACGAGCCGCTGCTGCTTCGCGCGCACCATCCCCTCCACGACCGGGTTGACGGCCTCGAGGTGGCTGGGGTTGGCCGCGAGCGTGAGGCGGACCGTCGCGCCGCTGGGGGCGGTGTGGGTCCCCTTCTGCCCGAGGTGGTACTTCACGTCGCCCGAGCCGTGGACGGCCTCGCGGTCGATGACGCCCTCGAACTCGGAGAACACCTTGCGGTAGGGCTTCCCGATGATGTTCGTGAGCACGTTGAGCCGGCCGCGGTGGGCCATCCCGATCACGACCTCCTCGGCCTCCTGGTCGGCGGCGTCGGAGAGGATGGCGTCGAGGATGGGGATGACGGTCTCGGCCCCCTCCAGCGAGAACCGCTTGTGCCCGATGTACTTCGTGTGGATGAACTGCTCGAGGGCCTCGGCGGCGTTGAGCTGCTCGAAGATCCGCTTCTTCTGCGCCACCGAGATCGGCTCGCGGAACTGCTGCGGCTCGATGCGCTCGACGAGCCACCGCTTCTCCATCGGGTCCGAGATGTGCATGAACTCGACGCCGATGTGCCCGGTGTAGGTGTCCCAGAGGATGTCGAGGATGTCGCGGAGGGGGAGGCGGTCCTTCCCGGCGAGGCCGCCGGTGAGGAAGACGCGGTCGAGGTCCCAGACGGTCAGCCCGTAGCTGGCGGGGTCGAGCTCGGTGTGCTGGCGCGGCTCGAAGCCGAGGGGGTTGGTGTCGGCGAGGAGGTGGCCGCGGACGCGGTAGGAGCGGATGAGCTCGAACACGCGCGCCTGCTTCTCGAGCTCGTCGAGCCGGTCGTCGGCGCGGGCGCCGAGGCTCGGCGTCGTGTCCGCCTCCATCTTCAGCGGCGGGGTGTGGATGCCGAGGCTCTGGAAGACCTCCTCGTAGAACCCGTGCCGGCCGGTGAGCAGCGCGGCGATGTACGAGAGGAACTCCCCGCTCTCGGCGCCCTGGATCACGCGGTGGTCGTAGGTCGAGGTCAGCGTCATGACCTCGGAGAGGCCGAGGCGCGAGAGCCCCTCGCGCGCCATCCCCGCGAACTCCGCCGGGTACCCGATGGCGCCGACGCCGACGATGACGCCCTGCCCCGGCATCAGCCGCGGCACGCTCATCGCCGTCCCGATCATGCCGGGGTTGGTGATGGTCGCCGTGGTGTGCTGGAAGTCGGTGACCTCCAGGCTCCCGCCGAGCGCGCGCTTGACGACGTCGTTGTAGCTGCCGAGGAACTCGGCGAAGCTCATCCCCTGCGCGCGCTTGATGTTGGGCACGAGGAGCTGCCGCTTCCCGCCCTTCTCGACGTCGATGGCGAGGCCGAGGTTGGTGCCGTCGGGGTCGATCCGCTCGGGCTTCCCGTCGTCGGTGTAGCGGAAGGTGGCGTTCATGCCGGGGTACTGCCCCAGCGCGCGGACGATGGCGTAGGCGATGAGGTGCGTGAACGAGACCTTCTCGCCGCCGGCGGCCTGCTGGTGCCGGTTGATGAGGCGGCGGTTCTCGGCGAGCAGCTTGACGGGCACCTCGCGCACGGAGGTGGCCGTCGGGATCGTCAGGCTCGCCTCCATGTTCTCGACGATCTTCGCGGCCACCCCGCGCAGCGGCGCCGTCGCCGCGCCCTCGGGTACGTCGATCTGAGGCGCGGGCGGGCGGGCGGGCGCCGGCGGTGCCTCGGGGGTCGGGGCGGGCGGCGACGCGGGCGCCTTCGCCTCGGGGGCGGCCGCCGCGCCGTCGCCCGCGGGCGCGGCCGGGCGGGCGGGCCGCACCTCCGGCAGCGCGGCCGTCCCGTCCCCCTCCGCCACGGCGGGGGCGGACTCCGCCGCGGCCGGCGTGTGGAAGGTGGGGCCGGGCGCGAAGTCGGCGAAGAACTCGCGCCAGCTCTCGCTGACGGACTGGGGGTTCTCGAGGTACTGCGCGTAGAGGTCCTCGACGTACCCGGTGTTGAAGCCGAAGGGGTCCTTCTGGATGCGGTCCTTGCTCACGGCGGAGGGGCGGTGTTGGAGGGTGGCGCGAAGGTAACGCCCGCCCGTGAGCACAGATTCGGACGGATTGCGGAATTCGGATCGCGGAAGGCGGATTGGCGATCCCTTCAACCGCGATCCCCGAACCGCAGTCGTCAGAGCCAGCCGTGCGCCCGGTACCACGCGATGGTCTCGCGCATCCCCTCCTCGACCCCGATCTCCGGTGCGTAGCCGAACGCCGCGCGCGCCTTCTCCGACGACACCACCCACGACGCCTTCGCCTCGCGCGCCTTCTCGCGGTTGAGCGGGGGGTAGCGCCCGAGCAGCCGCGCCGCGCCCTCCACCGCCGCCCCCACCGGGACGACGAGCGCTCGTGGCACGTTCACCCGCACGAGGCCGTGGCCGAGCGCCGCCGCGACGGCCTCGCGCACCTCGCCCCACGTGTACGGCCGCGGCCCGCCGAGGAAGTACGTCTCCCCGCCCGTGCCCTCGGACTCCGCCGCGTCGATCATCCCCCGCACGAGGTCGCGCACGTGGACGAGGTCGAGCCGCTCGCGCTCCCCGTCGCCGACGATGGGGAAGACGCGGCGCCTGGCCGCCGCCCGGACGACGGTGTAGATGTCGGCCTCGCGCGGGCCGTACACCGGCGGGGGGCGGACAACGACGACCTCGGGCCCGCGCCCTTCGGCCCGCCGCGCGGCGATGGCCCGCTCCATCGCCGCCTTGCTCGCGCCGTAGTGGGAGATGGGATGTGGTGGGTCGTCCTCGGTGAGCGGCCGGCCGGGGCTGGGGCCGGCGGCGGCCAGCGACGACGTGACGAGCACGCGGGGGACGCCCGCCGCCTCGGCGGCGTCGAGGAGGGCGAGCGTGCCGTCGACGTTGGCGCGGTGGAGGAGGTCGGGGTCCGGCGCCCGCGTCAGCCCGGCCACGTGGAAGACGACGTCGGCCCCCTCCATCTCCGAGGCGCGCGCGCCGATCTGCGTGACGTCGCCGGTGACGCGCTCGACGGGGAGGCCTTCGAGCCAGCGGGGGTCGGAGCGGACGAGGGCGCGGACGTCGTACCCCCGCCGGAGCAGCTCCTCGACGAGGTGGCTGCCGACGAACCCGGTGCCGCCGGTGACGAACGCGCGCATGGCCGGAAGCTAATGCCTCGCGCGGCGCGGCCCGGCGCTCAGGTGTACTCCGGGTACTTCGCGACGATCTCGGAGAACTGCCGGGGGAACTCCGCCTCGGGGACGGCGCCGAGGCGGTGCTGGACGTCGAGGGCGCGGAGGCGGCCGAGGCACTCCGTCGCGCCGGCGATGCGGTCGGCGTGCTTGAGGTGGGCCTGGAGCCCGGTGGTGACGGCGGCGACGGCCGAGAGGAACGCCGCCGCGCCGCACGTCACACGCCACGTCCCGACCAGCGGCTGGTTCAGCGCCGCCGGGAGCGCCGTCAGCAGGGCGCTGAGCGCGCTCGCGGCGAGGGCGACGACGATGACGCGGAGGTTGGCCCTGCGGGCGCGCCCGAGGTGGCCCTCGGCCTTGCGCAGGGCCTCCGACAGCAGGCTCGCGTGGGGGAGTGCTTCGCGGGCGGCTTCCATCGCTTCACGGGGTTACGGAGCCCCGGAAGCATACGTCACCCGCTGTTCTTCAACAACCTGTGCACTACGGCAGGTAGTCGAGGTCCGCGAGATCCTTGAGCCGGCCGCTGGCCCGCTTGTTCTGCTTCAGGTGCTCCAGGCTGATGATGTGCACCGGCACCCCGTCCCACTCGTCCTCGATGCGGTCGGCCCAGCACGCTTCGAAGTCCACCCCCGAAGCCGAGGTCATCAGCTCGATCCGCTTCGGCGGCAGCCCCATACGGACGATCTGGTTCGCTCGCGTGAGCGACTCCACGCGCAGCTCCGGTACGTCGAAGCCGAAGTGGCGGATGGCCGCTACGACCCGCTGTGCGTTCTCCGGGCTCGGCCGCACCCACACGTCTATGTCGCCCGTCACACGCGGATAACCGTGGTAGCCGACGGCATAGCCGCCGACGAGGAGGTACTCAACGCGGTGCTCGTGCAGCGAACTCAAGAACGCGCTGAATTCCGGCGGTAGCTCGATCGCCATAGTTTAGCCGGCGGAGGTACTCCACCGCACGGAGCCGCTCGTGCGGGGACTTGCTTAGCCAGAACCGGCGGTCCTCCTCCTCGGCCTCCTCGTGGGAGCGGACGATGGAGAAGGCGGTGCGGTCTACGCGGAAGTCGTCGGGCGTCATGGCGGGAAGCTACGGTGCCCCGCTCAAACGGCCCGCAGGCCGACGACGTTCTCGACGTGGTGGGTGTGGGGGAAGAGGTCCACCGGCTGCACGGCCGTGATCCGGTAGCGGTCGCCGAGGAGGGCGAGGTCGCGCGCCTGCGTCTGCGGGTTGCAGGAGACGTAGACGAGCCGCTCCGGCCGCAGCCGCGCGATCTCCTCCACCACCTTCGGGTGCATCCCCGCCCGCGGGGGGTCCACGATCAGCACGTCCGGACGCCCGTGCTCTTCGACGAAGGCCGGCGTGAACAGCCGCAGCATGTCCCCGGCCACGAACGTGCAGTTCGCGACGCCGTTGGCCGCCGCGTTCGCCCGCGCGTTCTGCACGGCCTCCTCGACCAGTTCCACGCCGACGACGCGGCGGACGCGCTCGGAGACGTAGAGCGCGATGGTGCCGGCGCCGCAGTAGAGGTCGTAGACGAGGTCACCCGGCCGGAACTCGGCGAAGGCGGCGGCGACGTCGTAGAGGCGCTCGGCCTGGCGGGTGTTCGTCTGGAAGAACGCGTTGGGCGCGACCTCGAAGACGTAGCGCCCGAGGCGGTCGTGGACGACGCCGGGGCCGAACACCGTCACCGCCTTCTCCCCGAAGGCCGTCTGCGCCGGGCCGCTGTTGACGGTGTTGACGAGGGTGGTGGTCTCGGGGAACTCGGCGCGGAGCCAGTCGGCGAAGGCGGCCATGCGCTCGGCGTCCTCGCGGCTCGTGACGAGGTTGACCATCCGCTCCTCGGTGTACGCGGGGGTGCGGACGACGAGGTGGCGGAGGTAGCCGCGCTGCCGCCTCGTGTCCCAGGGCTTCCAGCCGTGCTGCCGGGCGAAGGCGCGGACGCCGTTGACGAGGCGCCGGCTCCAGTCGCTCTGGAGGTAGCACGCGCGGAGGTCGAGCACCCGGTCGAACCGGCCGGGGACGTGGAGGCCGAGGGCGAAGTCGCGGTCGTGCGCCTCGCCGGAGGCGATCTCCCAGTCCGTCAGCCAGCGGCCGGCGGAGAAGGAGAACTCCATCTTGTTGCGGTAGAAGTAGACGCCGCCGGAGCCCTCGTCGCGGTCGGCCCCGAGCGTGGGACGCACCTCGACGCCGAGCCCTTCGAGGTCGAAGCCGCCGGCGTGGGCGAGGGCGTCCGCGACGGCCTGCCGCTTCATCTCGAGCTGGGCCTCGTAGCGGACGTGCTGCCACTTGCAGCCGCCGCACGCCCCGAAGTACTCGCAGCGCGGGGCGGTCCGCAGCGGGCTCGGCTCGAGCACCTCCAGCAGCCGCGCCTCGGCGAACGCCTTCTTCCGCTTGACGACGCGCGCGCGCACGCGGTCGCCCGGCACGGCGCCGGCGACGAAGACGACGTAGCCGCCGCGGCCGTCGCCGGCCGGGCCGTCGTCGGTGCCGAGGCGGGCGAGGCTCTTGCCGCGGTCGGCGAACTTCTCGAGGGTCAGCTCGACCTCGGCGCCTCGGGCGAGGGCTGCGGGCGTCTCCATGCGGCAGTGGACCGCCGAGAGGGGGCGGCGTTCCGCGCGAGGGCGGCG